>NZ_JBEZEB010000054.1:57085-59640 GCF_040648615.1 Catellatospora sp. NPDC049111
CGTTCGGGCGTGGTCGGGCGCGCACCGCCCGCGGGGCGCGCCCCCCCTGGTACCTCCTCCCCCCCACCCCCCACGCCCGCGCGTGTGGGACGGCCCACTCGGCTGACCGCCTGTTAGCGTCGGGTGTACCGCTGAGCTACTTCCTGACCTGGAGAAACTCTCATGCCTTCGACCATCCGCAGGGCCGTGATCCCCGCCGCGGGGCTCGGCTCCCGGCTGCTGCCCCTGACCAAGGCGATCCCGAAGGAGATGCTGCCCGTCGGTGACAAGCCGGTGATCGAGCACACCGTGCGCGAGCTGGTGGCCTCCGGCATCACCGACATCACGATCGTGATCTCGGGCGGCAAGTCGCTCATCCAGGACCACTTCCGGCCCAACCCGGCGCTGGTGGAGCAGCTGCGCGCGGACGGCAAGACGGCGTACGCCGACGCCGTCGAGGAGATCGCCGAGCTGGCGCAGCAGGGCCACATCACGTACCTCGACCAGCACGGCCCGTACGGCAACGGCACGCCGGTGCTCAACGCGGCCCGCAACTTCGACGACGAGCCGATGCTCGTGCTGTGGCCCGACGACGTGTTCGTCGCCGAGGTGCCCCGCGCCCAGCAGCTGATCCGCGCGTACGAGGCGACGAACTGCCCGGTCCTGGCGCTGATGCCGATGGACCCCGAGCACTCCCAGCGCTACGGGGTGCCGGTGGTCAAGGAGGACCTCGACGGCGGCCTGATGCGCATCACGGGCCTGATGGAGAAGCCGAAGCCGAAAGACGCCCCGTCGGCGTTCGCGGCGATCGGCGGCTACGTCGTCACCCCGGGCATCATCGACGAGCTGCGCGAGCAGACCAAGCGCTGGTACGAGCGCCGCACCGGCGAGGTCTACCTGACCGACGCGATCAACGCGTACGCCTCGACCCGTGCCGTGTACGGGCAGGTCATCTCGGGCCGCTGGTACGACACCGGCAACCCGGCCGACTACCTGGTCGCCCAGATGGCCACCGCCCTGGCGCACCCGGAGTACGGCCCGCTGCTGCGCGGCATGGCCGCCGAGCTGGACGCGCCCGCGAACCCGGCCGTCTGAACACGGGCGAGGGGCCCCGGGTGCGCCGGGGCCCCTCGCTTTCGGGCGGGACTCTAGAGGGTCAGGGTCCAGGTGTTGATGTAGCCGGTGTCGGCCGACGCGGCGTCCTGGACCCGCAGGTTCCAGGTGCCGTTCTTCACCTCGGTCGACAGGTTGACGGTGTAGGTCTGGTTGATGTTGTCGGCGCTGCCGCCGGTCCGGTTGTGCAGGACGTAGGTGCTGCCGTCCGGCGCGACCAGGGTGACGATCAGGTCACCGATGTAGGTGTGCACGATGGCCACCGCGACCGTGGAGGTCGCCGACGCGTTGCCGGAGCAGCCCGCGATCGTGATCGGGCTGTTGACGGTGGTGTTGTCCGGGATGGTCACGTCGGTGCCGTTGGTGCCCGAGCACGGCGGCGGCGTGCCGCCGACCAGGTTCAGCGTCCACGTGTCGATGGTGCCCGTGTCGGCCGACGCCGCGTCCTGCACCCGCAGCTTCCAGGTGCCGTTGGCGGCCTCGCCGGACAGGTTGACGGTGTAGGTCTGGTTGATGTTGTCGGCGCTGCCGCCGGTCCGGTTGTGCAGCAGGTACGCGCTGCCGTCCGGCGCGACCAGGTTCACGATCAGGTCACCGATGTAGGTGTGCAGGATGTTCACCGCGACCGTGCTGGCCGAGCCGGCGTTGCCGGAGCAGCCGGAGATGGTGATCGAGGACTCGACGGTGGTGTTGTCCGGGACCGCCACGTCGGTGGAGTTGGTGCCGGAGCAGCCGGGCGGGCCGTTGACGGTCAGGTTGAACGTCGTGGTCCGGGTCGAGCTGGCGCCGGTTCCGGTGATGGTCACCGCGTACGTGCCCGGCGGGGTGGTCGATCCGGTGGCGATGGTCAGCGTCGACGTGCCGCCCGCCGAGTTGATAGAGGACGGACTGAACGACGCGGTCGCGCCGCTGGGCAGGCCGCTCGCGGTCAGGTTGACCGTCTGCGCGCTGCCGTTGGTCAGCGTCGAGGTGATGGTGCTGCTGACCGAGCTGCCCGGGTTGACCGAACCCGACGCGGGCGCGGCCGCCAGCGAGAAGTCGTTGCCCGCCGGGCAGGCGGCGTCGCTGCCGGCCACGTTGACCGACGTCCAGGCGGCCTGGACGGTCTTGTACTCGACCGAGCACAGGCCGTACAGGTCGGTCGCCGCGGACAGCGTGTAGGCGCGCGAGGTGTTGGCCGGGGTGGACGTGTTCACGTAGCGGGTGCTGGAGGTGAAGTACACGTCCAGCGCGCGGTACCAGATCTTCTCGGCCTTGGTGCGGCCGATGCCGACGACGGCCGGAGCCGAGCCGCAGAGCGGGCTGGTGCCGTACGCGGTCGCGCCGCTGCCCTCGGCCAGGTTGAAGAAGAAGTGGTTGCCGACGCCGGAGCTGTAGTGCACGTCGACGCTGTTGGTGCTGGTCGACCAGCAGCCGTGCGACGAGCCGTCCAGGGTCGGGTTGTACATGTAGCGCAGCGGGGT
>NZ_JBEZEB010000055.1:0-54909 GCF_040648615.1 Catellatospora sp. NPDC049111
CCTTATTGTGCTGTGGCCTTACGGTTTCTTTTCCCGGGGGCGGTCTTCCGCAGCTACCCCCACACGTCTATGTGAAACGAGGCCGCGCCGGCGAGCGCCTCCGAGGAGGGGGCGGACGCCGGCGCGGCTCGGTCATGCGGGTGGGGCGACCGTCACTGGAAGTCGAAGATGGCGGCGCGCAGCACGTTGCCGATGTCGTACGAGCGCTCGGAGCTGTACGTGCTGACCTTCGTGGCGGCCGAGATCTTGGCGAGGGCCTCGCTGTTGGACGGCTTGCCCAGGGCGATGGTGACGACCTTGACCGGCCGCTCCTTGTCCGCGCCGTTGATCTTCTCGATCAGCTGCTCGAGCTTGAGGCCCGCCAACTGGTCGTCGTCCGCACCGTCGGACAGCAGCACGATCATGTTCGTCGCGCCCGGCACGTAGTTCTTCTGCATGTTCTGGTACGCCGCCCAGACCGTGTCGTACATGCCCGTGGCGCCGCCCGGCTCCAGGGCCTTGAGCTTCGACGTGAGCTGGTCGCGGCGGGGCTTGCCCGAGACCTCCTCGGTCATCTTGCCCAGCGGCACCAGTTCCTTGTACGCCCGGTTGCCGGTCTGCTTGGAGGAGAAGCTCCACAGGCCGACCTGCGCGTCGTCGCCGAACATGTCGACGGCTTCCTGCGCGCCCGCCTTGGTCAGGTCGAGCTTGGTCTGGCCGCCGGTGCCCCGCACCACACCGCCCATGGAGCCCGACACGTCGAGCACCAGCAGCATGTTGGTGGGGCGGGTGAGCGCCGTCCAGGTCTCCGTCGTCTTGGTGATCGACTCGGTGAGCAGCACGCCGCCCGGCAGGGCGGTGAGCTTGCTGATCACGCCGTTGGCGGGGGACAGCTGCGGACCGGGCTGGCGGTTGGAGTCGCGGTAGCCCTGCTTCTGCACCTCACCGCGGGCAGCGTCGCCGCGCAGGTAGCTCAGGAACGCCTCGGCCGCGGCGGAGCGCTCCGGGGTGGTCCAGGCAGCGTTCTTGAGCACCAGGTACGGGTTGTCGGCCTCGGTGGTGGCGTTCTGCGGGTAGACGGCCACCAGCGGCAGGTCGGGGTGCTCGGCGTTGTGCCGCACCACGTCCTGCTCCAGGGCGGGGAACGCGTTCACCGTCTTGCCGCCGCCGCTGACGTACTCGGCGAACAGCTCCTCGGTGGTCGTCTTGTAGAGCGCCATGCGCTGCTCCAGCGCGAAGACGCGGCCCAGCTCCTCCGGGTCGACCTCGGTGTTGTCGTCGGCGTCGATGATCGCCGACAGTGCGAGCAGGCCGGCCGTGGACGCCGCGGGGTCGCTCATGCCGACCTTGACGGAGCTGTCCTTGGCGAGCTTGTCGAGCAGGTCCTTCCAGTCGAGCTTCGCGTCGGGCCAGCCGAGTTTCTCGGCCGCGGCCTGCGGCATGGCGATGACCACGGGCGTCCGCGCCACGCTCGGCAGCCGGTCCGGCAGGACCTTGTCGGCTGCCTCGCTGGTGGCGGCGGCCGCCTTCACCCAGGCGCTGGACGGTGGGACCCACACGTCGGGCGCCGGGCCGGAGACGGCCGTGTCCCATTCGCGGGTCAGCGCGCGTACGGTCGCGGCGGTGTCCTGCTCGCCGATCGTCACCGAGGCACAGACACCGTCGACCGACGGGTTGGTCTCGGCCCACTTGCCGGCCAGCGCGCGCAGCAGGTTGGCGGTTCCCGGTTCGGCCACGACAGTGGCCTGGGTGCTGCCGCTGCACGAGTCCTTGATGACGTACACGTAGCCGATGGTCGCACCGGAACCGATCAGCACGAGCGCCGTCGGGATGACGATCCACGGTGCGATGCTGCGGCGACGGCCACCACCGCGCCGGTGCGATCGGACCGTGGAACTACGGCCGTTCGGCATCGGGGCCTCCGCTTTCGAGGGGTGTCGAGGGGGGTGAGAGGGGGGTGTTGCGCACCACAACTCGTGGTGGAACCGGCACAGTCTAGGACCTTGTCAAGCCAGGTCGAACAGGGCGGACCATCTCGTGATCATCCGATTCGCTGGGTAGATCGCGGGGTCACTCTGCGCGGTCAGATGACGAGGAAATCCGGCTCCGGATGCCGCAGGAACGCGTGGTGCGAGATGTCCCAGCCGTACGCCCCGGTCCGGCCGAACACCAGCAGGTCACCGACCCGCAGCCGGTCCACGCGCCGGCCCCGGCAGAGCACGTCGCGGGGCGTGCACAGCTCGCCGACGGCGTCCACCGCCACCCCGGCGACCTCCGGCCGCGGCCACGGGTACTCCCACCGGTCCACCGGCAGCGCCGTGAACGGGTGGTCGTACCCCCAGGCCGCGGGCAGCCGGAAGTGGTGCGTGCCGCCGCGCAGCACCGCGAACCAGCGGCCGTGGGTGCGCTTGAGGTCGAGCACCTCGGCGGCGTACCAGCCCGCGTCCGCGGCCAGCCACCGTCCCGGCTCGACGACCAGCTCGACCCCGTCCGGCACGCTCACCCGCAGCTCGTCCAGCGCGAACACCGCGTCACCGGCGTAGTCGACGCCGAAGCCGCCGCCCGCGTTCACCGCGCGCAGCGGCACGCCCAGCCGCCGCGAGGTGGCTGCCGACCAGCGCAGCGCTTCGGCGAGGAAGGCCGAGTGCGCGGCGGCGTCGAGGTTGTTGGAGACCGCGTGCAGGTGCCACCCGGCCAGGTCCAGGCCGGGTAGCGAGCGGGCCAGCGCGACCGCCTCCGGCAGCTGCGCCTTTTCGACGCCGAACGGGGTCGGCGCGCCGGTCATCGCGTGCGTGCCGGGCAGCCCGGCGTCGGCGCGGTTGACCCGCAGCGTGATCGTCGCGGTCGTGCCCGCCCGCTGGGCGAGCAGGCTCAGCCGGCGCAGCTCGTGCACGCTCTCCACGTTCACGGTCACGTCCGCGGCCGCGCTCAGGCGCAGCGCGTACGCCAGCTCGGCGTCGGTCTTGGCCGGGCCGCCGAACACGATCCGGCGTGCCCCGGCCGCCTCGGCCAGGGCCAGCTCGCCGCCGGACGCGACCTCCAGCCCGTCGCAGGCGTCGGCGGCCGCGCCGACGATCGCCGGGTGCCCGTTGGCCTTCACCGCGTAGCAGACGGTCACCCCGGGCAGCGCCCGCCGCAGCTCACCGACTCGCGCCCGCAGCACGCCGGGGTCGTAGACGTAGGCGCAGACCGGCCCGTCGAGGCCGCGCAACGCCGCCGCGATCCGCTCCGGGACCCCGTGCGGGCCTGCCGGAGCCGCGTCCGTCATCCCGGGTGTCCATGATCCGGACACTTCCGGGACGGATGCGGCCCCGCCGGACGAGGGAGCCGTCCGGCGGGGGTCGCGGTGCGGGGAGCGCTGATCAGAGGGCATACAGCGGATTCTGCACCGGGACGTAGAGGTCGCCCGCGCCGACCAGGCGCATCCGGGTCAGCGCCTTGTGCGGCACCGTCGCGGCCGTGTAGAAGGCGTGGTCGGGATGCCCGGCCAGGCTCTCGTCCACGACCTCGCGCACGATCCGCCAGGCGGCGTCGGCGGCCAGGCCGTGCGACTGCCCCAGCCGCAGCACCAGCTCGCCCAGGTGCGCCTGGAACGCGGTGTACGCCACCTTCGACAGCAGCACCGTCTCGTCCTCGGTGCCGATCACCGAGCCGGGCCACAGCTGCAGTCGGGCCCCGGAAGCCGCCAGCCGCGGGTGGTGCACGCGCAGCCCGGCCAGGTCCCGCAGGGCGAGCCGGTGCGGGACGCCGTGCCGGAAGGTCGGCACACAGTTCTGCAGGTGCGCCTCCAGGCCGATGCCGTGCCGGGCGGCCAGCGCCAGCACCGGCGGCAGCAGCAGCGCGGCGTACTCCCGCAGGAAGCCCGACGCGGCCGCCCTCGGGTCCGCCGGCGCACGGGTGTCCGCGTACCGGTCGACGACCCCGGCCAGCAGCGTGCGCCCGGTGACCGGGTCGACGGCGGCCAGCGAGCTCGCCGGGACCGGCTGCTCGTCGGCGGCCAGCCGGCCGCCCAGCCCGTCGCGCACGATCGTGCTGAGCTGGCGGCCGTCCGCCAGCAGTCCGGCGACGCCCGCGGGCTCTGCCATCAGCAGCACCCGGTCGCCGCCCGGCACCAGCTCCAGCAGCCGGGCCAGCACCTCGCTCAGCGCGGGGCCGTTGCGGGTGGAGGCGATGGAGATGCTGCGCCGGGTCGAGGTGACCTGGATGTCCAGCGACAGCTTCAGGTACGTCGACCCCGGCGGCAGCACGGTGCGCAGCGCGGCGGTCGGCCGCGCGGGCAGCACCTCGTCGAGCACCCGCAGCGTGCCGTCGGCGAACAGCGCCGGGTGCCGGCCGGTGAGGTGCCGCAACTGCCAGATGTGCACCGGCAGCAGCCGCCGCCCGCCGGGAGCCGGCACGCCCAGCCGCTCGGACAGGTCGTCGCCCAGCGCCAGCTCCCGGGGCACGGCCAGGAAGCCGATCGCGGTCGACTCGCTCTCCAGGTCGTGCGCGATCAGGTCGCCGGTGCCCCACCCCAGCCGGGTGCGCCCGCACGGGTGCAGGTTGTGCCCCTCGACCGCGAGCTGCTCCAGCCGGGCGGTGCGCTCGTCGGGCGCGGTGCCGTCGAGCAGCGCGAGCATGTCGGCGGCGCCCGCGACGGTCGCCGCGGCCCGGTGACCGGGGTCTATCGTCGCCCGGCGGGCGTACGCCAGCGCCAGCCCGTGCACCGCGCTGTCCAGCTCCGCGCGCAGGCCCTCGTGGGTGACCAGGGTGACCGGGTCGACGTCCACCGGGCCGAGCAGCACCCGGTCGAAGCCGTGCCGTTCGCCGTGGAAGCGGGCGCGCGCGTCGCCGAGGTCCTCGCGCCACAGCGCCTCGGCCAGCCGGGTCGCCACGGTGACCCGGGCCTGCGGCAGCGCGTCGAAGTAGCCGGCCAGCAGCTGCGGGGCCAGGTCCGCCAGCTCGGCGGCGATGGGGTCGGCGAGCGGGCGCATCACGCGGCCAGCGGGTTGGGCAGCTGCGCCCAGGCGTCGTCGAGCGGGTCGTCGGCCAGCCGCATCGCGGTCGTCGCCTTCAGCGGCAGCGGGTCGCCGAGCACCGAGCGCGCGTCCGCGGCCGCCGACGGCGGCAGGTTGTCGTACGTCTGCTCCACCCGGTCGCGGACCAGCCGCCACAACTGCCGCGGCTCGATGCCGTACTCGCGGGACAGCACCGCGATGGGCTCGCCGAGCGCCACCGCCAGGCCCGAGCCCAGCGCCTTGGCCCGCAGCTGGGCCGGGTCGTCGCTGGCCAGGTCGCCGTGTAGGCGGGGCACGTCCACGCCGTGGCGGCGCAGCCGCTCGGGGCTCAGCCGCACCCCGCCGACGTCGCGGTAGGACAGCCCGGTCGGCCGCCCGTGGGTGAGCGTGACCAGCAGGTTCTGCCCGTGCGCCTCCAGCGCGACGCCACGGTGCAGCAGGGTCAGCAGCGTCGGCACGATCAGCGCGGCCAGGTCGGCGAGCAAACCGGCCGGGTGGCCGCCGTAGCCGAGCAGGACCGCTTCCCGGATCAGCGGGCGGCCGTCCGCCGGGGACGGGGCGGCCAGCGCCGCGACCGGCAGGATCACCTCGTTCGGGCCGGGCTTCGGGGCGCGCCGCACCACCACGGCCAGGCTGCGCAGCGGCGTGCCATCGGTGTCCAGCACCGCGCCCGCGGCCAGTTCGGGCCACACCTGCAGCCCGAGGTCCGCGGCGACGACGGCCAGCAGCTTCGACACGACCGGGCCGTTGCGCACCGCGGCGGGGGAGACGATCCGCACCGCGCTGGTCATCTGCACGTCGACCGCGGTCTTGTAGTGCCGCGTCGGGTCGGCGGCCGCGGCCAGGGTGCGCAGCGACATCAGCGGTTTGGCCGCGATCCGCGCGCCGTCGGGTTTGAGGAAGGGGTACGCCGACAGCACGTGCTCGCGCTGCCACGGGTGCACCGGCAGCCGCGGCGCGAGGCCCGCGCCGGTGGTCAGCCAGCGCTTGGCCGGCACGGTGAACACCTCCAGCTCGACCGTGGGCCGGTGCTCGGGGGCGTAGCGCAGCACCTCGGCCTGGGACATGCCCAGCCGGGTGCGGCAGCACGGGTGCAGCGGGTGGCCGTCCACGACGGACTGCTCCAGCAGCGCCAGCCCGTCGGGCCGTCCGGCCAGGACGGTCAGCGTCGGCTCACCGCCGGGCCGGTAGGGCTGGTCGGCGCGGGCCAGGGCGAGCCCGGCGACGCTGTCGGCGACCTCCGCGGTCAGGCGTGCGCCGTCACCGGGCAGGTTCAGCGCTCGCAGCAGCTCGACCGGGTCGTCGAAGGCGCCGGCGTCGGTGACGACGCGAAGGCCCTCGGGCGGCACGGCGAAGGGTTCGGCCATGGCGGCGGAACCGATCACCCGCTTGCCTCCGGCGAGGGTGACCCGGACGTCGCCGCCGTACACCTGGCGCTCGACGCCGGGCAGCGGCTCGCGCACCAGCGCGCCCCACAGCCGGGCCAGGATCGCCGCGCGGGCCCCGGGGAGCGTCTCGGACACACTCGGCACGGTGTTGATGGTCCACTCCCTCGTCCGGCGGGCTCGGCAGAGATCCAGTGTGGACCACCGGGGCGGCCGCCTGCCAGCGCCCGCGCTCAGCCTAGCGTCCTAGGATCGCGTAGCCGGAGTGACGCCCCCGGGACGCCGCCGGGCGACCGATCACGGCTGCTCCGGGTCACGCGCCTGGGCCAGGCCCTTGCCTGGGGCTGCTGCAATGTGGGTCATGGCAGACGGGGACATGGAAGCGCGGCTGGCGGCCGCGGCCGAGGCGCACCGCGAGCGGCAGGCCGCCGCCGTCCGGCATCGCGAACTGCTGCGGCTGATCGGGCAGGCCGAGACGCTGGTGCGGGAGCTGACGCAGGCCCACGCGCGGGAGGCCCGCGACGTCGTACGCCTGGAGACGGTCACCCTCACCCGGGTGATCGCGGCGCTGCGCGGCACCCGCCACGACGCGATCGCGCGGGAGCGGGCCGAGGCCGACGCGGCGGCATACCGGCTGGCCCGTGCCGAAGCCGACGAGGGCGCCCTGCGCCGGGAACTCGACGGGGTCGCCGCCCGGTTGACGGCCCTGGAGGACGCGCCGGGCCGGTATGCGGCGATGCTCGACGAGAAGGAGCGGGTTCTGGCGGCCGGCGGTGGTGACCGCGCCCGGCGGCTGCTCGACCTCGCCGAGGCGCGCGGTGTGGCCGAAGCGGAGCTGAAAGAGATCCGCGAGGCCCAGCACGCGGCGGCGGCAGCGTCGAAGGCCCTGCACGACCTGCGCAAGCTGCTCGACAGCGCCGACGGCTGGTCGACGTACGACACGTTCTTCGGCGGCGGGATGATCAGCAGCGCGATCAAGCACGACCGGCTCGACGAGGCGGCGAAGGCGGCGGCCCTGGCCGACCAGCGCATCGCCGTGCTGAACGCCGAACTGGCCGACGTGCCGGGAGGCGGTGCGGCGGCCGCGCTGACCATCAGCGGGCTGACCCGTTTCCTGGATGTCTGGTTCGACAACATCTTCACCGACCTGGCCGTACGCGACCGGATCAAGCAGGCGCTAGTCGGCGCGAAGCAGTGCGATGAGCAGGTCGGCCGGATCGGTGAGCAGCTCGATGGGCGTCACGCCGGCGTCCGGGCCCGCCTGGCCCAACTCGCCGCCGACCGCGAGCAGACCCTGACCGCAGCTCCATAACCGCTGCTTGCGGCGGTGAATGGTTAGGAAGGGCACCTTCTACAACGCGGAGCGTTGTGAAGGTGCCCTTCCTTCGTTCTCAGCGGTGGCCGGAGCGTTGGGCGCCGATGCCGGCGGCGATGACGAAGGCGACGCCGGCGACCTGGAGCGGGTGCGGGGTCTGGTGGAGCACGGTCGCGCCGACGAGCAGGGCGAACGCGGGTTCCAGGCACATCAGGGTGCCGAAGGCGGCGACGGTGAGGCGGCGCAGGGCGAGCAGTTCCAGGGCGAACGGGAGCACCGGCAGGAGCAGGGCCAGCCAGGCGGCCTGGACGAGGACGGCCCAGGTCAGGTTCGGCAGGGCCTGGGGTGCGCCGATGGCGGCGGCGGCGACGGCCGATACGGGCATGGCGATGGCGAGGCCTTTGACGCCGCTGAAGCTGTCGCCGACGCGCTGGGTGAGCACGATGTAGCCGGCCCAGCCCGCGGCGGCGACGAGGGCGAGCGCGACGCCGGTGAGGTTGATGTCGCCGAGCCAGGGCCGGGTCAGCGCGAGTACGCCGGCCAGGGCGAGCGCGGGCCAGAGCAGGCCCCAGCGGCCGGTGCGGCGCAGCACCGCCAGCGACAGCGGGCCGAGGAACTCCAGGGCGACGGCGGTGGCCAGCGGGATGCGGGCGATGGATTCGAAGAAGGCGACGCTCATGGCGGCGCTGACGACGCCGAGGCCGATCGCGCTGAGCAGGTCGTGGCGGGACTGGGCGCGCAGCCAGCGCGGCGAGGGGCGGGCGATGAGCACGAAGGCGAGCGCGGCCCAGCAGCCGCGCAGCCAGGCGGTGCCGGCGGGGCCGATGTCGTCGAACAGGCGAGTGGAGGCGGCCGCGCCGACCTGCACGGAGAGCATCGACCCCATGATCAGCCCGATGGCGGGGGCGGTGCTCTGGCGGCGGGTGGTGCTGGTGGCGATGTCGACTGCGGTCACCACTCCATGTCACCGGATGAAGATCATGCCGTCCACCACGGGTCTGCGGATGGACCGTCCGCGATTCGCGGATGATGGAGGCGTGGACACCAGGCTGCTGCGCGTGCTCGTCGAGCTGTCGGACCGGGGCACACTGCGCGCGGTCGCCGAGGCCACCGGGTATGGCACGTCGGCGGTGTCGCAGCAGTTGGCCACGCTGACCCGGGAGGTGGGCGCGCCGCTGGTCGAGCGCACGGGGCGGACGGTCCGGCTGACTCCGGCGGGGCGCCGGCTGGTGACGCACGCGCGGCCGATCCTGGCGGCGGTGGACGCGGCCCGCGCGGCGCTGGCGCGGGGCGGGGAGCCGGGCGGGGCGGTGCACGTGGCGGCGTACGCGTCGGTGCTTTCGGGGGACCTGATCCCGGTGGTGCGGGAGCTGGCGGTGTCGTTTCCGGGGTTGCAGCTGCTGCTGCAGGAGCAGGAGCCGCCGGAGGTGCTGCGCCTGCTGGGGGAGGACCGCGTCGACCTGGGTTTCGTGTACGACTACGACCTGGTGCCGCGCGGGTGGGACGGGTACACGGTGCGCCAGCTGTGCGAGACGCCGATGGTGCTGGCGGTGCCGGCGGAGCGGGATCTGCCGGAGCGGATCGACGAGCCGGGGCGGCTGTGCGCGCTGGCGGGGCAGTCGTGGGTGGTGAACTCGCGCGGTCCGGCCGACGACGAGCTGGCGGTGCGGGTGTGCGCGCTGGCGGCGTACCAGCCGATGATCGAACATCGGGCGGACAGCATGGATCTGGTGCTGGACCTGGTGTCGGCGGATCTGGGGGTGGCGCTGGTGCCCGGTCACCTGCCGGAGCATCCCGGGGTGCGGTTCGTGCCGATGCCGGGGGTGCCGGTGCGGCGGCGCATGTTCTCGATCACCAGGCCGGGCCGGGAGCACTGGCCCGCGGTGAGCCTGGTGATCGAGCGGGTCGCCGCGCACGCGCTGGCGGAGCGGTGGCGGTCAGGCCAGCCACTGGTCGTAGGACAGCCGGGCGATCAGGGCGAGCACCACCACGAGTAGCACGATGCGCACGAAGCCGGACCCGCGTTTGAGGGCCATCCGGGCACCGAGCTGCGCGCCGATGATGTTGCAGACGGCCATGGCCGCGCCGAGTTGCCACCAGACGTGATTGCCCGCGGCGAACACGATGAGCGCGCCGAGGTTGGTGCCCGCGTTGACGATCTTGGCCATGGCCGAGCCGTGCAGGAAGTCCGCGCCGATGACGGTGGTGAACGTGAGCACGAGGAAGGTGCCGGTGCCGGGGCCGATCATGCCGTCGTACAGGGCGATGACGCCGCCCGCGAGCGCGACGGCGAGCGCGGCGCGCTCGCGGGTGCGGCGTTCGGGGTGGGCGTAGATGCCGTTGTTCGGGCGGAACGTGACGAACAGCGCCACGGCGACCAGGATGGCCAGCACGACGGGCCGGTAGACGTCCTTGTTCGGGGTCAGTTCGATGGCCAGCCACGCGCCGAGGCCGGACACGAACACGGCGATGGCCCCGGCGGGTCCGGCGACGCGCCAGTCGATGCGGGTGCGCCGGGCGTAGGTGATCGCGGCGCTGGTGGTCCCGGCGATGGCGGTCATCTTGTTGGTGCCCAGGGCGGTCGCCAGCGGCACCTGCGGGGGCAGGCCGATGAGCAGGGCCGGGAGCAGGAGCAGTCCGCCGCCGCCGACCACGGCGTCCACCCACCCGGCGGCGGTGGCGGCGGTCAGCAGCAGGCTGAGGCTACCGGCGTCCACGGGCCGGCGTGGGGGTGCTGTGGATCATGATGATTTGCGGCGCTGGGTGGCGAGCCACATCCCGATCGCCCCGATGGCGATGAAGAGCAGCATGAAGCAGACGAGGGCCTTGAACACCCGGCAACCATAGCGACTGCGCGGCCGGTGATCGAGGGCGGCGGTGGGCGGTCTCGGCGAAGTCCGGTGCCGCCCCGGCGGCCTGGCGTAGGTTGGGTCGTGGCCGACCCCCGGGCCGTAACCGGGTTCGGAAGGAGTCGGCCATGATCGGTCGCAGCAGATTCCTGGGCGTGCTCGCCCTGTCCGCCGTCACGGCGCTCGCGGTGGTGGCCACGCCGGCCACAGCCGCGCAGAAACAGACAAAACCGACTATCGTACTGGTTCATGGCGCGTTCGCGGACGCGTCGAGCTGGAACGGGGTCATCCCGCTGCTGCAGGCGCAGGGATATCCGGTGGTGGCCGTCCCGAACGAGCTGCGCAGCGTCAAGGGCGACGCCGCCGAGGTCGCCGCCGTGCTCAAGAACATCACCGGACCGATCGTGCTGGTCGGCCACTCGTACGGCGGCAGTGTGATCTCCAACGCGGCCGAGGGCAACCCGAACGTCAAGGCCCTGGTGTACGTCGCGGCGTTCGCCCCCGAGGTGGGCGAGTCGGCGGCGGCGCTGTCGGCCAAGTTCCCGGGCAGCACGCTCGGACCGGCGCTGGCCAAGCCGGTGGCGCTGCCGGGTGGCGGCAACGACCTGTTCATCGACCAGGCGAAGTTCCGCGACCAGTTCGCCGCCGACGTGCCGGCCGAGCAGGCCGCGCTGATGGCGGCGGGCCAGCGCCCGATCACCGAGGCGGCGCTGAACGAGGCGTCGGCGAACGCGGCGTGGAAGAACATCCCGTCGTGGTTCGTGTACGGATCGGCGGACAAGAACATCCCCGCCCAGGCGCAGGCGTTCATGGCGCAGCGGGCCGGCTCGAAGGAGACCGTCGTCGTCGACGGCGCATCCCACGTCGTGATGATCTCCCACCCCGACCAGGTCGCGAAGCTCATCCAGAACGCGGCCGCGACGGTGCAGTAGCAGCCCGCGAGCAGGGCCGCACCGGCGCACGGTCGGCCGGGCGGGCTACTCGGCCGACGGGCGTCGGGCCGGGAACGACGCGCACCATGATCACTGGACTTGCCAGGCACCTGGGCGAAAGCGGGTTCAAGATACGCACAGGTGCCTGGCAAGTCGGATGGTCATGGTGCGGGCCGTCGGGTCACTCGTCGCCGAAGCCGAAGTCCATGTCCATGTCGAAGACCTCCTCGGCCACCTCACCGGCGACCATGCCGCCGAGGAAGCCTGCGGCCGCACCGGCGGCGACGCCGCCCATGCCGTGGCCGCGGTGGCTCTGGTGGCCGCCGTGCCCGCCGTGGAAGCCGTGCCCGCCGCCGTGGCCGTAGCCGCCGTGGCCCGAGCCGTGGCGGTCCAGCGCCCCGCGGATCCAGCCGTCGACGACGGTGGGCCAGTCGGTGGTGGCCGCGTCGGCGTGGCTGACGTGGTGGCGGCTGAACGTGTCGTGCGAACCGAGGAAGCCGCGCTTGTCGAACTCCAGCACCACGTCCATGCCCTGCGGGCTGGTCACGAAGGTCAGCTCCAGCTGGCGCATACGGCCCGCGTACGCCTGGGACGGGTGGAACTCGATCTCCTGGTAGAACGGCAGCGTCTGGTGCACCCCGTGGATGCGGCCGCGCTCCAGGTCGGCGCGGGTGAAGTGGAAGCCGAGCCGGCTGAACGCCTCCATGACGGCGGCCTGCAGCGGCAGCGGCTCGATGCCGACCGGGTCGAGGTCGGTCTTGTCGACGGCCTTGGCCACCGACAGCTCGGTGCGCACACCCATCGTCATGCCGTGCAGCGGCGTGCCGTAGAACCGGGTGACCGGGGTCTCCCAGGGCACGTCGAACGAGAACGGCAGCGACTGCTGCGCGCCCGCGGCCAGCGTGAACGAGCCGGTCAGGTGGACCCGGTGGAACTCCACGGTCGCGTCGTACTCGCTGTCGTGGCCCTCCACCTCGACCCGGGTGACCAGGCCGACGGAGACGTATTCGATCAGCGTGTCATGGTCGCCGCCCTTGATGTGCACGGTGCCGCTGAGCGTGCCCCCAGGCTGTACGACGGGGGTCGCGAGCACGGTGTCCACCGACGGTCCGCCGACGCCGAACGCGGCGAGCATCTTCTTGAAAACCACTGAACTGCATCTCCTCTGGGTGCGGGTCCACTCGACCTGCGCTCACACCTTCCTAGCAGACGAGGTCCAGTCGCGCCCCGGCCCAGTGCCGGCGCAGCCACCGGTCGTGGCTGGCGACGACGATCGCGCCGGGCGCCCGGCCGAGCGCGTCCTCGAGTTCGTCGGCCAGGGCGGGGGACAGGTGGTTGGTCGGCTCGTCGAGCAGCAGCAGGTGCGGCGGGTCGGCGATGAGCAGGGCCAGCGCGACCCGGCGGCGCTGGCCGACGCTGAGCGCGCCGACGGGCCGGTCCAGGTCGCGCGGGGCGACCAGGCCCAGCTCCACCAGCGGTGTCTCGGCGTGGCAGCGGTCGTACAGCGCGCGGGGCGTGGCCGCGGGGTCGTCGAAGCGGTCGTCCTGGGCGAGCAGTCCGACCCGCAGCCCGCGGCGGCGGGTGACGCTGCCCTGCGCGGGGCGCAGCTGCCCGGCGAGCACCGACAGCAGCGTGGACTTGCCCGCGCCGTTAGGCCCGGTGATCAGCAGCCGCCCGTCGGCGGGCAGGTCGAGGCGGTCCAGTCGCAGCCGGCCGGGCACGTGCACGTCGCGCAGGGTCAGCGCGGCGTCCTCGCCCGCCCCGGCGGAGGTCAGTGCGGGGGCCTGGAACTGCAGCAGCGCGGGCGGTCTGCGGATCGGATCGCGTTCGAGCACCGCCAGGCGCTGCTCGGCGTTGCGGACCCGCCGCGACACCTGCGACTGGACCCGGGCCCCGTGGAACTTGTAGCCCATCTTGTCGGCGTCGCGTGGCGGCCGTCCGGGCGCGACCTGCCGGGCCGTGGTCGCCGCGGACAGCCGCAGCGCCGCGAGCTCGTCCTGCTGGTCGGCGTACGCGCGCTCCCAGCGGGCCCGCCGCTCCCGTTTGGCCCGCACGTACTCGGTGTACGCGCCGCCGTAGCGGACCAGGCCGCCGGGGGCGTCGTCGCTGGGGTCGAGGTCGACGATGTCGGTGCAGACCTCGTCGAGGAAGACCCGGTCGTGGCTGGCGACCACGACCGCGCCGGGCAGCTGCCGCAGCTGCTGTTCCACGAACGCCACGGCGTCCTCGTCGAGGTGGTTGGTGGGCTCGTCGAGCAGCAGCGCGGCGGGGCGGCGTACCAGCAGGGCGGCCAGGGCGACCCGGGAGCGCTGGCCGCCGGACAGGGTGCCCAGGGTGCGTTCCCGGGCGACGTCGGCCAGGCCGAGGCCGTGCATGACGAGTTCGGCGCGGCGTTCGGCGTCCCACGCGTCGAGCTGCTCCGCGCGGGCCAGGGCCTGGGCGTACGCGTCCAGCCGGTCCGCGTCGCCAAGGTCGCGGGCCAGCTCGTCGAGCTGGGCGAGCAGTTCGCGGCTCTCCTTGAGCGCCTCGGCGAGCACGTCGCCGACGGTGTCGCCGGGCGAGTACGGCAGCTCCTGGTGCAGCAGCCCGAGGTCGTCGGGGCGGACGACCGTGCCGGAGTCGGGGCTGTCGGCCCCGGCGAGCAGGCGCAGCAGCGTGGACTTGCCCGCGCCGTTCTCGCCGACCAGGCCGACGCGGCGGCCGGCGGACACGGTGAGGCTGACGCCGTCGAGCACACGACGGTCGCCGAAGATCTTGACAAGGTCGGTCGCGATGAGGGTTTGCGCAGGCATGAACACCACCGAGGGGATCTCGATTTCGAAGCCTGCCGGGCATCCGCGACGCCCCCGCACAGCGGTCGGGTCGTCGTCGCCTCAGGTCACAGGCCGGTCGGTGATGTCACAGCTCCATAGTGGGGCCAGCCTAACGGCCGGCCCCACGAGGCTGCCAGTGATTTACGCCCGCTCGATCAGCGGCAGGTACTGCGGGTTGTCCTCGACCCAGCGGCGCACGAACGAGCACTGGGGCACCACCTGCACGTCGTCGGCGGCGGCCCCGGCCAGCGCCGCCGCGCACAGCATCGCGCCGATGCCGCGCCCGCGGGCCTCCGGCTCGACTCCGGTGTGGTCGAACACGATCGACCCTGGCTTGCGGTGGTACGTCAGCACGCCCAGCAGGCGGCCGCCCTCGCGGGCCTCGTACCGGCTGCTCTCGGGCACCTCGACGACCTCGACCTCGGCCACGGACCTCCCCCTCTCCGTCACAGCGTCGGCAGCGGTGCGAGCTTGTCCAGCTCGGCGAGCTCCGCCGCGGTCGGCTCCCAGTCGGCGGCGGCCGCGTTCGCGGCGACCTGCGCGGGGCTGGTCGCCCCGGCGATGACCGACCCGCAGCCCGGCTGCGCCGCCAGCCAGCCGATCGCGACCTTGCCCAGCTCGTGGCCGTTGGCCTCAGCCCAGCCCGCGAGCGCCTCGACGGTGTCGAGCCGCTCGTCGGTGATGAAGGCGGCCTGGTCCTTGGCCAGCCGGCTGTCCGACGGCGCGCCCTGCCCGCGGCGCACCTTGCCGGTCAGCAGGCCGTTCGCGAGGGGGAAGAACGGCAGCACACCCAGCCCGAAGTGCCGGGCGGCGGGCACGACCTCGATCTCGCTGCCGCGCTCCAGCATCGACCAGTGGTTCTGCGCGCTGACGAACGGTGTCACGCCCATGATCTCGGCCAGCCGCGCCGCGTCGGCGATCTGCCAGCCCGCGAACTGCGAGCTGCCGATGTAGCGGACCTTGCCCTCGACGACCAGCTCGTGCAGCGCCGCCAGGGTCTCCGCCAGCGGCGTCACCGGGTCCGGGGTGTGCAGCTGGTACAGGTCGATGTGGTCGGTGTTCAGCCGCCGCAGCGACTCCTCGACGGCCCGGCGGATGTAGGCCCGCCCGCCCTTGGCTCCCGCGGCCGGGCCGTAGCCCATGTCCGCGCCCTGGTGGCCGAACTTGGTCGCCAGCACGACCTGGTCACGGCGTCCCTTGAGGACCTCGCCCAGCATCGACTCCGACGCCCCGATCGCGGTCGCCCGGCCGTAGATGTCCGCGGTGTCGAAGAACGTGATGCCCGCGTCGATCGCGGCGTCGACCACGGCACGCGTGCCGTCCAGGTCGAGCCGCCACCCGAAGTTGTTGCAGCCCAGCCCGACCGCCGAGACGACCAGCCCTGACTTTCCCAGTGCCCGATAGCGCATGATCGCCACACTATCTCGCCCGGCCCGGACCCCACCGGTGCGTCCATCGTCAGGGGACGAAGCGGGCGAGCAGGTCCTGGGCGGCGCGGTCGACGGCCGCGCCGTTGCCCGGGTCGGGGACCTTGATCTGCGCGCCGGTGACGGTGTACCACTCCTCGGCGCCCTTGTACTGCGCCCGCAGCGTGACCGTGCCGTCCTTGCCGACCTTGGGCTCCAGGGTCAGTTCACCGGTGATGGTGCCGACCTCGTCCGTCATCACCCCGCCAGGCGGTGCCACCACATCCTTCGTCATGCCGCCCGTCTACCCGCGCCGCCGGCCCGCTACACGCGCGGCCACCCGGTCGAGGCTGTGCAGGTCATCGGCTCACCTGGGGCTATGCTCCCGCGGTGCCGCTGACGTTCCCCTCGCACCTGGCACCGGTGCTGCCGCTGAAACTGTGGCGGCCGCGCTGGTTCGACGGGGTGGCACTGGCCGCCGGGGCGGTCGCGCCCGACGTCGCCTACCTGGCGCTGGACGCCGACGGGCGGCTGTTCGCCGACACCCACGCCTGGCACGCGCTGCTGTGGTGGTGCCTGCCGGTCGCGCTGGCCTACACCTGGATCACCCGGCGCACGATCGGCGCGATCGCCGCCCACCTGCCCGAAACCCGGCGTTTGACCTGGCGGGCGTACGCCGAACTCGCCGACCACCGGCACCACTGGTCGATCACTGTGGCATCGTGCCTGCTCGGGGCCGCGAGTCACGTCGGGTGGGACCGGATCACCCACACCGACGGCTGGATCCACACCGTGTTCGGCGTGCGCTGGGCCGATGTCAGCCCGATCGCCTGGTGGACGGTGTCCGACCTGGCCGGCACCGTCCTCGGTGCGGCCGTCGTCCTCACCGTCGCGGCCCGCGCCGCCCGGCGATCCGGACACGATCATGCCGCAGCCAGCCGTACGGCCGCCGCCGCTGACGCAGTTCCCGCCGACAGCGCCGGTCCCACCATCAGCGCGGGACCAGTTGCCAGCACCGGTCCCGCCATCAGTGCGGAGCTCGCCGTCAGTGCCGGGCTCGCCGTCAGCGGCGGTGCGGAGCCGTTCCGCAACCGGCCCCGGATCTTCTGGACGGCGGTGGCGCTGGCGGCGCTGGCGGGACTGGTCGCGGTGCCGTCGCTGCCCGGTTCCGGGCTTCCCTCGGCGACCGGGGTGAGACTGCTGCACGTGGCCGCCGGAGCGCTGCTGGTCGGGGCCGTGTCGGTGCGGATCGCGGCCCGGCGGGCCTTCGCCACGGCGACCCACTGAGACAGCAGACCACCGTGCAGAGCTCCTCGGCCGCGGATCTAGAAGCTCTATGGTCGTTGGGGCAGCCATAAAGCTTCTAGATCCGCGGAATCGGGTCCGGTTCGGTCAGGTGACCTTGCAGGTGCCGGTTGGTTTGCCGATCACCACGTCGACGGTGGAGCCTGCCGCGACGACCGTGCCGCCCGGGGGGCTCTGCTCCAGGACGTGGCACTGGTCGAGCGTCGACCGGTACTCGATGTTCGCCACCAGCCCGAGCCGCTCCATCGCCTCCTTGACCTCGACCTCCCGCCAGCTGAACATGCCGGGCACGGTGCGATTCGTGGACTGCGGGCTCGGCGATCCGGCGGGGTTCGCCGTCTCGGCGGGCTCGGGTGGGTCGACCGGGGCGTCCGACGGCTCGGTCCCGCCAGGCGCTGCGGGCGACGCACGGTGCGTCGGCGTGGCACCCGCGACCGGCGTCGCCGCCTGGGTGGTGGCCGGGGCCGCGGAACCGGAGACCGCCACCGAGGGGGACGTCGCGGGGCCCTGTGCCGGCGACTCCTCGGCCCCACCCCGGGACAGGAGGAAGGCGGCGAGCGCCACCAGCGACAGCACGGCCGCGGTGCCGACCAGCACGGGCCGCCGCCGGGTGTCCGACGCCGCATCCCCTGGCTCGGCACGCGGCAGACCAGGGCGTGCCCCAGCCGCCACACCACCCGCCGGTTCGGCGGCCGCCGCCGAAGCAGCCGCGGACAGGGCCGCCGCGCTCGGCCACCGGTCGGCCGGATCTTTCGCCAGCGCCCGCATGACGACCGCCCGGACCGGCTCCGGAATGCCGTCGGGCAGCTCCGGCGGCGGCTCGTTGACATGCTGCAGCGCCACCGCGAGCGGGGTGTCCCCGGCGAACGGGCGGCGCTGCGTCAGCATCTCGTAGGCGACCACCCCGAGGGCGTACACATCGGTCGCCGGACCGATGTCGGCACCGGTCACCTGCTCCGGGGCCAGATAGGACGCGGTGCCGAAGATCTCGCCCGCGGCGGTGAGCCGGTCGGCGGCGACGATCCGGGCGATGCCGAAGTCGGTCAGCGCCAGCCGCCCGCCCGGGCGCAGCAGCAGGTTCGCCGGTTTCACGTCGCGGTGCACGATGCCCTGCAGGTGCGCGGCGTGGATCGCGTCGGCGGCCATGGCCAGCAGCCGCATCGCCCGCGCGGGCTCCAGCGGGCCGACGCGGCGCACCAGCGACAGCAGCGACTCGCCCTCCACGAACTGCATCACCAGGTACGCGATGCCGTCGGCCTGGCCGTAGTCGTAGATCTCGACGATGCCCGGGTCGCTGAGCGCCGCCATGGCCTGCGCCTCGGCCCGGAACCGGGCCGCGAACCCGGGATCGACGGCCAGGTTCGGCAGCAGCACCTTCACCGCCACCCGGCGGCCCAGCACCGTGTCCTCGGCGCGCCACACCTCACCCATGCCGCCGCGCGCGATCAGCACCTGCAACGTGTACCGGCCGCCGAGCGTCAACCCCGGATCAAGCATGGCCGCCAGCCTTCGGTATCGGCCGCCGTCAGTCAAACACCCTGGTCACCGTCCACACACGGGAGTGCGGCAGCGGGGTGGATACTGCTCGACATGCCGGCAGCAGAGCACACGAGCACCCATCAGGCGCGATCCTTCGCGGCGCTGCCTGGTCCGGTCGGCGGCGAGCAGGAGTTCGCACAGTGCCTGCGCGACCTGATCGTGTTGACCGGTGCACAGCCGCCGGACGAACCGTCGTGGTGCACACCGCAGACCCGGGCGCGTGAGGCGCTGCGCCAGGTGTTCCTCGCCCGCCCAGCCGAGCCCGCATGGTTCGAGGCGCTGCTGCGTGCGACTGTCCACGACCCGAACCCGAGCGCCAACCGGACCTTCGTCAAGCCCATGCTGGCCGCCTACGGCATGCGCCGCGTGCAGCACGCGCTTATCGAACTGCTCGCACACGGCACCAGCGCCGAACGGGCCGGCGCGGCAGGCGCGTGGTACTGGGCCCGCGACCTCGGATTCGGCGACGACGACTACACGGCCATGCCGCAGCAGCCCGACGACGACCGGTGTGCCGACCTCGCCGTCGTCTGGCGGCACACCGCGCTGCGGGTGTTCCTCGCCGACCCCGACCTCGACGCCCGCCGCCGCATCCTGCCGATGCTGCCGCTGGCCGCCGACGCCTACCCGGCCGAGCTGCGCCCGCTGGTCGACGAGGCGATCCGCATAGCCCGCACCAGCTCCGACGAATACCTGAGGCACCGGGTCGAACACCAGGTGGGCGGGTGCGAATCACGCGGGTGACCGCTGCGGCCGCGCGATGTTCGGACGGCCCGGTTCACTCGGCCGGTGCGCCGCCGGGTCAGGACGGGATGTCCCCGATCAGCAGCGGAGCGAACATCAGCGTCCACAGCACGGCGAAACCCGCGTCCAGGTGCGACGGCGAGCAGAGCCACCTGACGAACCGGTTGGACCGGGCCCCTTGGCGGAGGAAGATCTGATGGTGCTTGCGCTCCATCTCGCCCCTCGGCTTGCGGCGCCCGTACGTGTCCGGTGGGAAGCCGCGCATGCTGATCATCCAGAGCAGGGTCAGCCGGCCGATCTGGAAGAACGCGGAGCTGCTGGAGAACATGCCGCTGACGATCGTCACCACCATGATCACTGACAGGGACGGGGCCAGCGGACGCAGCGTCGCGGCGAGAATGTACGCGGGCAGGCTCACTCCGCATATCGCCAGCCAGGCCATGAACCGCAGCACACAGCTGACCAGCGCGTCGTCTCGTGTCTGCGGTCGGGCCCGCGCATCGGATCTGACTTCCCGTGCCGTCGTGTGCCGTTCGACGGGCCTGCCGCGGTTCAAGTACGCCGCGATGGGCCCGGCCAGCAGCTCGACGGCGAACCGGCCCAGGTCTCGCAACGGCCGCCCGACCGGGGGTGCTCCGACGCCACCCATCAGCTGAGCGGGCCCGGCGGGTCCGCCAGGCCGGCCAGGGCCGGGCCGTCGAGCCGGTAGACGGTCCAGTCCGACATCGGCTTCGCGCCGATCGACCGGTAGAAGTCGATCGCGGGGGTGTTCCAGTTCAGAACCCACCATTGCAGGCGGGTGTAGCCGCGTTCGCGGCAGATGCGGGCAAGCTCGCGCAGCAGGGCCTTGCCGTGGCCCTTGCCTCGGGCCGCCGGGCGCACGTACAGGTCCTCCAGGTAGATGCCGTGCACGCCGTGCCAGGTGGAGAAGTTCAGGAACCACAGCGCCATGCCGACCGGTTCGCCGGACTCGTCGTCGACGGCCACGTGCGCGAACGCGGCCGGGTGCGGCCCGAACAGCGCCTCGTGCAGCTGCGCCGGGGTCGCCTTGGCCTCCTGCGGGGCCTTCTCGTACTCGGCCAGCTCGCGGATCAGGTCGATGAGCACCGGGACGTCGGCCGGCACAGCGGGGCGGATCATGGCGGGGAGGATACTCGGTGGCCGTCCAGGTGAGGGCGGCTAGGCTGGCCGGATGGGCACCGTACTCTCCGTCAACCTGGGCAGGGCCAAGCGCTGCGACGCCGCCGACGTCGGCGTCACCGCGATCGACAAGCACCCGGTGGCCGGGTCGGTCGAGTTGCGGGCGCCGGGGCCCAAGGACGGCGGGCTGGGCAGCGGTGTGGTCGGCGACGAGATCTGCGACCGGCGCCACCACGGCGGCGACGACCAGGCCGTGTACGCGTACGCCCGGGAGGACCTCGACGGCTGGGCGGCCGAGTTGGGCCGCGACATCGCCGGCGGCGTGTTCGGCGAGAACCTGACCACGTCCGGCGTCGACGTCAACGGGGCGCGCATCGGCGAGCGGTGGCAGGTCGGCGACGAGGCGGTGCTGGAGGTGTCGCTGCCGCGCATCCCGTGCCGTACGTTCGCCGACCAGATGCGCGAGCAGGGCTGGATCAAGACGTTCACGCAGCGTGCCCTGCCGGGGGCGTACCTGCGCGTGATCGTCCCGGGCCGGGTGAGGGAAGGCGACCCGGTGACCGTGCTGCACCGCCCGGACCACGACGTGACCGTCGCGCTGGCATTCCGCGCGTTGACCCTGGAGCCCGAACTGCTGCCGCGACTGCTGGCCGCCGACGCGCTTCCCGAGAAGGTCCGCGAGAAGGCCCGCCAGCGCGCCGCCCGATGACGGCAGGCGGTCATGCCGGATAGCCTTCGGAGATGTCTGCCGATTCCATCGGCCTGCCCGATGACTTTGCCGCCGCGGGTTCGGCTGGTGGCATCGCCTCCGAGCACATCAGGGAGGCGACGCGGAACGTGCTCGCTGCCGTCGGAGTCGGCCAGGTGCCACGTGACGAGTACGCGCGGATAGCGCGATCGGTTGCCGAGGCAGATGCCCGACGTTCGGATCCGGATCGGCGGCGTCAGCTCGACTTGCGGCTGGCCGAGCTGACGCGGCGCGAGCGGTGACCCGGGCCGGCGGGACCGCGGATGTTCACACTGGTCGACTGATCAGGCGTGCAGGGTGCCGTCGAGGACGGTGACGGCGCGGCCGGTCAGTTCGACGCGGTCGCCGCGCAGGGCGGTGCGGACCAGCCCCGAGCGGGCCGAGGCCTGCAGGCCGACCAGGTCGTCGCGGCCGAGCCGCCCGGCCCACAGCGGCGAGAGCGCGGTGTGGGCGCTGCCGGTCACCGGGTCCTCCGGGACGCCGACGGCAGGGCCGAAGAACCGCGACACGAAGTCGTACCCGGACGACGTGTCGGCGGCGGCCGCCGTGACGATCACCCCGCGGGTGGCCAGCGCCGCGACCCTGGCGAGGTCCGGCCGCAGGTCGCGGACGGTCTGCTCGTCGGCGACCTCGACCAGCAGGTCGCCCAGCGCCGGGCCGGTCTCCCACGCGGCGAGCACCGGCGCGCCCAGCGCCTCGGCGACCCCGACCGGCTCGGCGGGCGTCAGCGGCGAGACCGGGAAGTCCAGGGTGATGGCGCCGTCGCCGGTGACGGCGGCCGTCAGCACCCCGCTGCGGCTGTCGAACGCGACCAGGTCGCCGATCAGCTCGTCCTCGACCAGGGCGTGCGCCATGGCCAGGGTGGCGTGGCCGCACAGGTTCACCTCGCACAGCGGCGTGAACCAGCGCAGCGCCCAGTCCTGCCCGCCGCGGGGGTGCGCGAACGCGGTCTCGGCCAGGTTCATCTCGGCGGCGACGCGCTGCATCCACGCCTCGTCCGGGAATGTGTCCGTGGCCAGCACGACGACCCCGGCCGGGTTGCCGCCGAACGGCCGGTCGGTGAACGCGTCGATGATCCTGATCCGCATACCGGCACCCTAACCCGGTCGGCGCGGCCTGCGGCACGGCCAATCCCGGGTCGGTGGACCCGGGTGCGTCAGAACTGCTGCTGCCACAGCTCGATGCCATCGTGCCCGGCGTCGAGGCAGGACAGGTCAGGCGCGGGGCGGCCGGACCGGCGGGCGAACTCGGCCACGGCCGCGCCGAACCCCTCATCGCTGTCGAGGACGGTCACGTAATGGCCGTACACGAGGTCGACGGTCAGTTCGATGTGGTCGACACCCGCGATCTCGACCACGAACCGGCAGACCGAGGCGTGGTAGACGTCTTCCCAGGGGATCGGTTCGAGCGAGTCGACGTGCACACCGCGGTCGTCCACCAGCACCGAGCGGCGCGGCGGCGGCGTCGGCTCGGGGCGGGTGCCGGTGCGCAGCGGGTGGTAGTAGGAGTCGACGGCGGGCTGGCCGGTGTAGTTCGGGCCCGCCTGGTCGTCGGCTCCGGCGTACTCCAAGGGCAGGTCCAGCACGGCCGGGCCGGTGCGGGTGACGATGCGGCGGCGGGCGTCGTAGGCGACGCCGGCCTCGCGCAGCAGGCGGCGCACCAGCCGGGCCGCCGGTGTGCCGTCGGCCAGCCGGATGCTCGCCAGGTCCAGGTGCGCGGCGAGCGTGCCGCCGGGAGACAGCCAGGTCAGCGCGCGGGCGAGCACGCCGAGCTTGTCCCCGACGTAGTGCAGCCCGTGCACGCAGGTGATCAGGTCGAAGGCGCGGTCCGGCTGCCACTGCGCGAGCGAGGCGGTGACCAGGGTGAGCCCGTTCAGCGCGGATGCCCGCGGGTCGAAGTGGTCCACCAGGTCCACGCCGACGATCTCCAGCCCGTCCGGTGCCTGACCGGCGGCTTCGACCAGGGCCCGGCCCTGGCCGCAGCACAGGTCCAGCCATGCCGCCGCGCCATGTTCGGCCAGCCGGGGCAGCAGCCGGTCCAGCGGGTGCAGGCCCAGGTCGCGGGCGTAGCTGTTGACGCCGTCGAGCCCGCGTTCGCGGTTCATGGCGTTGTTGGCCACCACCGAGGACCGCTCCAGGGCCTCGTCGTCGAGCAGGCGCATCAGCGCCAGCGGCGCATCAGCCAGCGGCGCAGCAGCGGCGGCACCACCCACGAGTACACGCACAGCGCGAACCAGGCCACCGCGGCCACCGCCGACAGCGTCGGCAGTCCGAGGCTGCGCAGGCCGTAGATGACGACGATCGCGGCGATCCACGTCTTGACCGGCCCGAACCGGGTGAACGGGCGCAGCGGCACCAGCAGCGGGTGCAGCCCGATCCGGGCCTCGTACGCGGCCTGCGCGTAGTCGCGGTCGGTCGGGTCGTTCGCGACCGCCTGGCGCAGCCCCGAGTACGCCGAGCGGACCTGCCCGCGAGCCGCGCTGGTCCCGCCGAGCAAGGCGTGCGCCTGGGCGTTGTCGGGATGGGCGGCGACGAACTCGCGGCTGATCCGCTGGGCGAGCACGTCGTCGCCGCTCGCGTGGGCGAGCTGGACTCGGGTCGAGAACACGATCGGCGCGTCGGAGTCCTGCGCCGCGGCCAGCTCCACCAGGCGGCGGGCCTTGTCGAGCTGGCCGTGCTCCAAGCACAGCCGGGCGTACACGCACAGCAGGCTGACGTCCTCAGGTGCGATCGCCAGCCCGTCGAGCAGCGCCCGCTCGGCGGTCTCGGGTCGGCCGAGCCGGTGCTCGGCGAGGCCGAGCTGGCAGAGCAGGTCAGGGTCGGGGCCGCCCGCGGCCAGGCCCGCCCGGGCCGCGTCGCGCGCCTCGCCCCAGCGTTCGAGCTGGAGCAGGGCGGCCGCACGCAGTTCGAACACGAGCGCCGACCCGGCGTCGGACTCGGGCAGCACGGCGAGTTCACGCAGCGCGTCCTCGGGCCGGGCGGCGGCCAGCAGGGCGTGCGCGCGCAGCAGCGCCGGGGCGTGGGCGTGCTCGGTCATCAGTCCACCACCACCGCGATCAGGATGTTCTCCAGCAGGCCGCAGCCGATGACGGCGGCCAGGCCGGGGCCGAACAGGCTCGCCGGTTCACCGTTGCCGTACTCGTACGCCCGGAATGCCTTCTTCTGGGTCATGCTGACGACGCCCCAGACCAGCAGCCCGAAGACGGTGCCCAGGATCCGGGCCTGGGTCTGCCCGAGCAGGGCCGTCATGGCCAGCCGCGCCGCGACGGCGGCGAGCCCGGCGGCGGCGACGGCGAGCTGCTGGTTGACGCCCAGCGACAGCCGACGTGCGTTGAGCACCCCGAGCACCGCGACGGCCAGCGGGCCGCCGAAGAACGCCGGGTAGACGATCGAGGAGGGCCGCCACGGCGGATCGCCGGCGGCCACGGGCGCGGCCGTGATCGTCGGGCGGAACAGGTCGTCGTTCATGCGGTCCTCGGGGTGGGGTGTCACGTCGGCACGTGGCCGGGTCGGCACAGCATAGTGACTTCACCGCAGCTGCGGGGGCCGCTGTTCGGGCCGTTCCGAACCGGCGGGTAGGGGGCACCGCGAGCTGCGACGAGCCAGCATAATGGCACGCCATGAGCTCCTCGCTGATCGAAAGTCTGCTCGCGGCCGTCGCCGCCCGCCCCGACGACCTGCCGCTGCGGCTGCACGTCGCCGAGCTGCTGGTCGCCGCGGACCGGCCGGGCGAGGCGATCGCTCAGCTCGCGGCGGTGCTGGCGCTGCAGCCGCAGCACGAGCAGGCCCAGGCGCTGATGGCCCGCGCCCTGGGCGGCCCGGCCCCGGCGAAGCCCGCGGCGCGGGCGTCGGAGGCTCCGCAGCCCCAACAGCCGGGGCAGGCCGATCCGGCCGCCGAGGCCCCGCGGCCCGCCGCGCCGGGCGGCGAGCTGAACTGGCTGGCCCTGGAGGCGCAGTTCGCCGACTCGGTGCCGCTGCGCTTCGCCTCCGCCGACGACGAGCCCGAGGCCGTCAAGGGCGACGGCGACCGGGTCTTCGACGTCGAGAGCAGCGACGTGCGCCTGGCCGACGTCGGCGGCATGACCGACGTGAAGAAGCGCCTGGAGCTGTCGTTCCTCGCGCCGATGAAGAACAAGAAGCTGCGCGAGCTGTACGGCAAGAGCCTGCGCGGCGGCCTGCTGCTCTACGGCCCGCCCGGCTGCGGCAAGACGTTCCTGGCCCGCGCGGTTGCCGGGGAGATGGGTGCCAAGTTCACCACGATCTCGCTGGTCGACGTGCTGAACATGTGGATCGGCGAATCCGAGCGCAACCTGCACGAGATTTTCGAGACCGCCCGGCGCAACGCCCCGTGCGTGATCTTCCTCGACGAGGTCGACGCGCTCGGGCACAAGCGCAGCCAGATGAAGTCCTCGGCGATGCGCACCCTCGGCAACCAGCTGCTGGCCGAGCTCGACGGCATGGAGGGCGCCAACGAGGGCGTGTTCGTGCTCGCCGCGACCAACGCCCCCTGGGATGTCGACCCGGCGCTGCGCCGCCCCGGCCGCCTGGACCGCACCGTGCTGGTCGCGCCGCCGGACGCCGCCGCCCGGCGCTCGATCATCGAGTACCACCTGCGGCAGCGGCCCATCGCGGGCATCGACCTGAAGAAACTGGCCGGGTCCACGGAGCAGTTCTCCGGCGCGGACCTGGCGCACCTGTGCG
This sequence comes from Catellatospora sp. NPDC049111, assembly GCF_040648615.1. NCBI lineage: Bacteria > Bacillati > Actinomycetota > Actinomycetes > Micromonosporales > Micromonosporaceae > Catellatospora > Catellatospora sp. NPDC049111. Next base: position 25,853 of record NZ_JBEZEB010000055.1, read on the forward strand.
AGACCGCCACCGAGTACGCCATGCACGACTCCATCACCAGCGGCGACCTGCGGATGATCGAGCAGCGCGACTTCGAGGCGGCGCTGCGCGAGGTGCGCCCGTCCACCGGGCCGTGGTTCACCACCGCCCGCAACGTCGCGATGTTCGCCAACGAGGGCGGCGCGTACGACGAGCTGGTCTCCTACCTGAAGAAGCAGAAACTGCTCTGATGGCCGTGCCGACGACCGACATCCACCTCGACCGGCACGGCCGGATCGTGGCCGGTGAGGACGAGGGATTCTTTCTGCGCGTCCAGTTCGACGCCGAGCACACGCGCGGCTACTACGTGTTCTTTGTGGACGACATCGATAATCCCTCCGCCGGCGGCGACCACTGGGCCAAGGACATGGCGGAGCTGCGGACCCTGTTCCGCACTTCGCAGTGGCGGATCGAATGGCTGTGACGAGCACCTGACAGGAACGGTGGGCTGCTTCGCCGCCAGCTCGACCGAGCAGCTCTTCGACGCCCACCGCTTGGCGCGTCCCACTACTGTCTACGTGATCATCGACATGACGGGGGCGTCAAGGCGTGAGTCGGTTGTGGAAGTCGAGGGCCGGTTCCATCAACCGGAGCCGGTCATCGTTCAGCGCGTACTTCTCGATTCTGTTGCTTGTGGCGCTGTACGGGGGAGGCACCTTCGCCCTCGTCCGGCTGGTGCCGGAGGACGGCAACCTGCCACGAGGCGTCTTCGCGATGGCGTTCTTGACGGTGCCGCTCGCCGTTTACCAGGCGATCAGTGCTCGGATGGTTGCCCGCAGCGCAGAGCGGCAGGCCGCGGTAGAAGGTGACCCGCTCCGCGACGGTTCGCCGGTGTGGGATGTGGTTCCTGCCGTCAAGTCAGCGTTCAGGGAGTTCAGGCTCGGTCCGTACACGGTGCTTCTGCTGCTGCACCTGGCCTTCGCGGTGTTCGCGCTCAGTGCCCCGACTGCCTGGTTCGACCGGCTTGGGCTCGCGGTGACCAGCGGCCTGTACTCGATGATGACTTTCTTGCTGAGCATCGCCCTCATCGGGGGACTCCCGCACCTCCTGCTGCTGATCGAAGCGGAGCCGGAGTCCGGATCCGCCGCGGAGCGACGTCGTCACCGCCGAGCGCGGACTCGGCCGTTCACGCTGTTGGCGGCCGCATTCGCTGCTCTGCCGTTGGGCTTGCTGCTCATCGAGCAACTAGTGCCCTCCGTCGGGACGGACCGGGCGGCGCTGGTGACCGGGTGGGCACTCTGGCTGGTCGTGTGGTACGTCGCTCTCCGCGTCATCATCGCCCGGCTGCGGACGAGCGCGACCGACCCGAAGAGCGACGTCATTGCCCGGCTGTGGAGGGAGGCGACCGGCCCGAAGACCGCGGGTCCGCACCCGGCACCGCCTCAGGCGGCCGCGCCCACCGCTCCGAAGCGAGCGAAGCCCGAGCACCCGTCGTTGCCGGTGCCACGGCTCGAGCCGGTCCCGCTGTGGGGCGCGCGGCCCGTGTACGAAGATCGCGGCGGCGGTCTCCTGACGTGGGATGAAGGCAGCAGAGACCGTGTGGTGCGCAGTTCGGCGCAGTTGCACGCCGAACTGCTGCGGCTGCATCTGAGCACGGTCACCGTGCCCAGGACCGCCGACTTCACGCCCGAGTCGGGTATGACCGTGCGGATCAGTCTCGGCGAGGAGAGAACCGTCCTGCTGACCGACCCCGACGACCCGGCTCTGTCGAGAGTCGTCACGATGTCAGGCCTGGCGAAGGCCTTCGCCGACCCGCAGGTTCACACCTACCCGTCCCACGCCTACCTGCCCTTCGACCTTGCCGTGGAGATCCTCCGCAGATACTGCGCGACCGGCGTGCTGCCGGGTGCCGCCACCGCAACGGATGACGTGGCACCGGATGTCCGGCCTGCTGGCGATGCGGGGTAGGCGCTGTTCAGGATGCGCCGAGCGCCTCGGCGACGGCGAGGGTGTGCCGGCACTCCCGCCATTGAGCTCGCGGGTGCGCAGCACGAAATGCGCTGACCCCACCGCCTGGCGTGGATCCGCTACGGCCTGGCCGATGATCGACAGACGCGGGGGCGTGCGGTGATGAGTCGGCTGTGGAGATGGTTCGGGCAGCACCCGTTGCTGGCGGCGATCTCGGTGAACGTTCTGAGTGTGCTGGCCATCATTGCGCTGGTTCCGGAGGACGGCAATGTTCCTACCTTCGCGGTTACCACGGCGTCCATGGCAGTGCAGTTCTACCTGCTGCGCGTCGTCATGAGGGAGGCGGGGCGGCTTCACGTCGAACGGGAGGCCGTCTACGGCGGCGCGGAGGGTTCCGGACAGCCGAGGCCCGGTGCGGAGTTTTCGTTCGGCAAGGCGGCGCGGGGTGTTGCTGCTGTTGTCGCTGTGGACTGTCCTGTTCTCGGCGGTCTTCTGGGTCATCATCCGCTGGTTCGAGGGCGACTCGCGAGCGCGGCCGCGTCCGATCCAGGCGTCCGCGAGGAAGCCGGAACGGTTGCCGGTGGCCGGCCCGGTGCCGGTCGTTCTCGGGCTGCTGACGTGGGATGAGGGAGCCCGGAGCTGCGAGATGAGCACCGCCGAGCAACTCCGTGCTCAGGTGCGCCGCCTGCACCTGAGCACGGTCGTGCTGCCGCGGTCCGCCGAATTCGTGCCGCAGTCCGGTGTGCCGGTGCGGATCGGCCTCGGTGACGAGCAGAGCCTGCTGGTCACGGCACCGCGCGACGGCGCACCCGCGCACGTGGTGATCATGGGTCCGGAGGGGCTGCGTACGGAGCCGGTCGTTCTCTCCGACGGCGGGCAGCCCGTTTACCCGCCCGGCGCGGCGATCGCCATGAACGTCGCGATCGACGTGCTCGGCAGCTACTGCAAGACCGGAGAACTGCCGGGGTAGGCGGCTCAGGCTGCGGACAGGGCCTGGGCGATGGCGAGCGTGTGCTGGTACTCCCGCCAGTGTGCGATGCGCCCGTCGCGGGCGCGCAGCACGCCGACGAACGGCGCGGACGCCTGCCTGCCGGTTGTCGTGACGGTGCCGCCGAGTTCGTACTCCACGACGATGACGTCCGGGTCGACGGTCTCGTGCACCGCGGTGACCTGGCACCGGTCGAAGCGCACCGGCAGCGCGGCCCGTCCGGCCTCGGCGAACGCGACGAACGCCGCCCGGCCCTCGATCCGGTCGGGCCGGCCGGGCGCCGCGAACGGCATCTCGACGACGACGTCCTCGGTGAACAACTCCGGGTCCAGGGCGGGCCCGTCAGACAGGAACCACTGCCGGCGCAACCGATCGAACGCTTCGTGGGGTGTGGACATGGGACACCTCCGGATAAGATGAGCGACGACTCGACTTCGTACGATAATGAGTGTCGACTCATTTTTTCAAGGGGAGAGCCGTGCCGCCTGATGACAAGCCGTTGCGCGCGGACGCGCTGCGCAACCGCAACCGCATCCTGCAAGCCGCGGAGCAGGTGTTCTCCGAGCGCGGACCGGCCGCTTCCACCGAGGAGGTCGCCAACCGGGCCGGTGTCGCCATCGGCACCGTGTTCCGGCACTTCCCGACCAAGGCCGACCTGCTCCGCGAGATCATGAAGGGCCTGCTGGCTCGGCTGGTCTCCGATGTGGAGACGCTGCGGCGCGACAGCCCGCCGGGCACGGCGCTGTTCGCCTTCTTCACCACACTCGTCGCCCAGGCGGCACGGCAGAAGACTGTGCTCGACCTGCTCGCCGAGGCGGGCACGGAGCTGAGCATCCCCGACGCGGTCGGCATGCTGGAACGCTCCGTGGACGGGCTGCTGACCTCGGCGCAGGACGCGGGCACGGTCCGCCCCGACGTGCAACTGCCCGAGGTGATGGCGCTGCTCGGCGCCGTCTGCCAGGGCGCGGTCACCGGCGGCTGGGACGAGCGGTTGCAGGCCCGCACCCTGGCCGTCGTCTTCGCCGGCCTGAGGCCTGCGGCATGACCACCCGCCGCGACCACTTCCACGACCCGGACGCGCCCGCGGCCACCCGCATCGTGCCCGGCGGGGTCGCCGTCATCGTCGACGAGCGGGGACGGGTGCTGCTGCAACGGCGGGCCGACTCGGGCAACTGGTCGCTGCCCGGCGGCACCATGGAGGTCGGCGAGACCCTCGAACAGTGCGTGGTCCGCGAGGTCCGCGAGGAGACCGGGCTCGACGTCGAGATCACCGGCCTGGTCGGGGTCTACACCGACCCCGACCACGTCATCGCGTACGCCGACGGCGAGGTCCGCCAGCAGTTCAGCCTCGTGTACCGCGCCCGGGTCGTCGGTGGCGGGCTGTCGCGTAGCGAGGAGTCCACCGACCTGCGTTACGTCGACCCGGCCGAGTTCGACACGCTGCCGATCCACGAGTCGACCCGGCTGCGCCTGCGCCACCACCTCGACGACCGCGACACCCCGTACCTCGGCTGAGCCGGGCTTGGCCCACCGAATCGCACGGCGGCGCGGCGAACGCTTCTGCGATGATCCTCCGGATGAGCCATGCACCGGAGGGGCCGTGTGGTGGACGCGTTGCTCGGTGAGCTGACCGTGCTCGCCGAGCGGGCCGGCGTGCCGGTGCCCGCCGATCCGCACGACGAGCATCAGCGCTGGCCGCTCTACCAGCGGACGATGGCGCGGCCCGAGTGCCACGCACAGCTCATGGCCACGGTCGCCGCCGATCCCGATTCCGTCCTCGTGCTGGCGGTGGTGCTGCAGATGCTCGAGATCGACCGCGATGGCCGGGACCACTGGGTGGCGCTGGCCCGCGATGAGAAGGACCTCGCGTACGCGTCGCGCCGCGCCGCCGAACACGCGATCCTCGACGCGTACGGCGACGTGCCCGGCCTCGGCCCCGCGATGATCCCGACCTGGACCGACTGGCTGCAGCGAACGCTGTCGGAGGTCTCCACGGTCCCCGGGGTGCTGGAACTGCTGGCGCACCACGGCAGAACCAAGCGGATCAGGCGGACGGCGTCGAGCCGGGCCGGAGCGCCGCGCTGACCGGACCCGGCGTGCGGATCAGGTGAACGAGACCTCGTCGATGTCGATGGTGACGAGTTCGAGGTCGCGGTCCACCGCCCCGTCCGCGCCGACCGGGTGGACGCGCCGCCGGGTGGGCACCATGATCCCGTTGAACTCGCGGTGGTCGGAGCAGTAGTGGGCGGCCGGACCGGCGTTGATGACCTCGGCCGTGTAGTCGTGCCTGCGCAGGAGCCCGGACTCGTCGAAGTGGAACGTCTGCTCCCGGCAGTGGGTGGCGACATGGTCCGGGAAGGTGACCTTGAGCCGCTGCCAGGTCTGCCCTTCCTCCTGCACCGGGCTCAACTGCTCGGTCCGGAACCCTGGCGAGGCGAACGAGAACGGGGCCGTCAGGTAGGTCCACATGGCGTAACCGGCGAAGTAGGCGACGTGCAGGTCGTCCCAAGGGGTGTGCAGGGTGTGGCCGGCGAAGGCGGCGCGCGGGTCGAGCCGTTCGGCCTTCACCTCGCCGGTGTCGCTCTCGATGGCCACCCGCTGCGCGGTGAACGAGGTGCGCAGGCCGGGTGCGGGGAAGGGGCGGTGGGAGGCGTGCTGCTCCTGCAGGTCGACGCGCACTTCGGCCTCGGCGAGGATCCCCGCCCGGCCTTTCACCGCCCACAGCGCCCCACCGGTGCGGAAGTGGGCCGTCGCCGAGGTGAACCGGCGGTAGCGGTCGAGGCCACCGTGGGCCTCGATGACGAAGTCGGTCAGGTCGTTCACTGCGCTGCCTCCGTGGCGGGATCGTCGGGCCTGTCGACCCGGCTGGGACTCAAATATGACCGGTCGTCTTAAGTCGCGGCAACGAGCGCTGGATCACGGCGGGGAGGGCTTGACGATAGCGAGACGACCGGTCATATTCGGGACGGAGGTGCTGGGTGATGGGCAGGAAGAGCATGCGCGAGGAGATCGTGGCGGCCGGGCTCGACCAGTTCCACAGCCGCGGCTACCACGCCGCGGCGGTCAAGGACATCACCGACGCCGCCGGGGTGCCCAAGGGTTCGTTCTACAACCACTTCGGCAGCAAGGAAGACCTCGCCGTGGTGGTGCTCGAACGCTACGGCGAAAGCCGTCGCCTGCAGGACCTCGCCGACACCGGCGTCGCGCCGCTCGACCGGCTCCGGGCGCATTTCACGTTCCTGCGCGACGACGTCGTCCGGCACGGGTACGGGCGCGGCTGCCTCTACGGCAACTTCGGCGTTGAGATCGCCGACCACATCGACGCCGTCCGCGAGGCCGTCGGCGGCAGTCTCGACGCGTGGACGGCGCTGGTCGCGGCGGCCCTGACCGAGGCCGCGCGCACCGGCGCGGTCCGCGCCGGACTCGACCCCGCCACTACCGCCGGCTTCCTAGTCGACGCCTGGGAGGGCACGCTGATCAGGGCGCGCACCGACCGCTCGCCGGCGGCCTTCGACACCTTCTTCACGACCGTGTTCGACACCCTGCTCGCGCCCGCGTAGTCCGAGACGCCGCCGCGCAGGGCCGGTCCGGGGTCACCCCGTGCGCGGCTTCGGCGGGCAGAGCGCGTCGCCTGCGGGGCCGCCGCAGGGGCGCAGCCGGATCTCGGTGATGGCGTGCCGGTCCACCGACGTGACCTGTGCCGTCCACCCGTCGAGGTGCACGATCTCGCCGGTCCGGGTCGGCACGTGCCCGAGCATCGCGATGACCAGCCCCGCGATGGTGATGTAGTCGCCGCCGGGCCGCTCGTCCAGGTTGACCCCGATATCGGGCAGGTCGTGGATCGGGAACGTGCCGGGCAGCAGCATGTCCCCGTCGTCGCCCTGCTGGACCGCCATCACGTCCCGGTCGGTCTCGTCGTAGATCTCGCCGACGACCTCCTCCAGCAGGTCCTCCAGGGTCACGATGCCGTCGACGGCTCCGTGCTCGTCGACGACCAGCGCGAACTGCTGGTGTTCGAGCTTGAACCTGCGCAGCGCGTCGGCCGCGTGCAGGGAGTCGGGCAGCAGCAGCGCGGGGCGGGCTAGGTCGGCCAGGCCCGCGACGTCGTCGGCGAGCAGGTCCCGCAGGTGCACGATGCCGAGCGTGTCGTCGAGGTTGCGCCGCCGTACGACCGGAGCGCGGGAGAAACCCGAGCCGGCAAGCTCCTTGCGGGCCACCTCGACGGGCATGTCGGCGTCGAGAGTGAACACGTTGCGGCGCGGGATCAGCACCTCGCGCAGGACCCGCTCGGTGATCTCCACCGCCCCGGCGATGATCAGCCGCTGCTCGGCGGTGAAGCCGCGGTGCACGCTGACCATGTCGCGCACCTCCGCGGGGGTGATCTCGTCGCCGCGGTGCCGGTGCGGGTCGCCGCCCATGAGGCGTACGCCCAGGTCTGTTGCTTTGCTCAGCACCCAGACGAACGGCCGGGAGATGGTCGCAAGCACGGTCAGCGGGCGGCCCGCCACGCGTGCCCACCGCTCGGCGTGCTGCATGGCGACGCGTTTGGGCGCGAGTTCGCCGAAGACCAGGGTGAGGAACGTCAGCACCAGGGTCACGGCGACGACGGCGACCGGCCGGGCGGCGGCCCCGAGGAAACCCAGGGCGGGTTGCAGCACCTCGGCCAAGGCGATGGCGGCGGTCGCCGAGGCCAGGAAGCCGGCCAGGGTGATGCCGATCTGAATGGTGGCAAGGAACCGGTTCGGATCCCGGGCCAGCGCCGCGGCGGCCGCGGCGCCGCCACCCTGCTGCTCCATCCGGCGCAGCTGGCCCTCACGCAGGGAGACCAGCGCCATCTCGCTGCCGGCGAACAGCGCGTTCAACACGATCAGTACGGCTACCAGAACCAGTTGTATCCAGTGGTCGCCCACCATCGATCACCTGGGGCCCGCCTGGAGTGACAGCCGGTACGCGCAGGCCGGGCGTCGGCCCGGCCTGGTATCACAGCCTTCCATTCGGTCAACGGTAGCAGCAGGTCACGGCCCTGGGGCCGGGTCTGCCGGACCGGTCAGCGGCCGCCGCGGGGCTGGTTGCCCTTCTTCAGGCGCATCACACCGGACTGGCCGACCGACATCTGCGTACGGGTCGCCTTCTCCCGCGCCGCCATGGCGCGCTGGCGCGACTGCTCCTGCGCGTGCTCCGACGCCCAGGCCGCGTGCTCGCCGGGCGCGTGGTCGTGCTCGGCGTGCGGCGTTCCGGGCTGGTCCTGCTCGACACGCGGCTTGTCCTGGCGCGGGTGCCGACGGGACTGGTTGTTCTTGGGCATCGCTCCTCCTCGACGGATCACCTCCACGCTAAGGAGCGCGGACGGCGGGCGCAGGCGGTTGGCGAATCAGCACCCGATCAGGCGGGTCGCAGCAGTTCGGGCAGGGTTTCCAGGCCGTCGACGATGGTTGCGTGCCGGGCCGCCTCGGGCTTCTCCGAGCCGAGGTAGCCCCACGGGCCGCGGCGCACCAGGACCGGTTTCATGCCCGCGCGGGTGGAGGGCAGCACGTCGTTGTCGACCCGGTCGCCGACGTAGCAGATCGCCGCCGGGGCCAGGTCGGCGACTTCGGCGACCTTGGCGAAGAAGCTCGGGTGGGGCTTCTCGATGCCCCACTCGGCCGACGTGTAGATCGCGTCGACGGGCAGGTCCATCCGCTCCAGGGCGGCCTTGGCCTGCGGCGGCTGATTGCCGGCGATGATCACGGTGAGGCCGCGGCGGCGCAGTTCGGCGAAGGCCGGGCGCACGTCGGGATAGAGGTCGGCCTCGTCGAAGTTCTCGCGCAGCCCGTCGGGGTCGTCGGCGGCCCAGGCGGCCATCTCGGCGTCGACGTCGAGGCCGGGGCGCAGCAGCGCGAAAGCGTCGCCGTGCGGGCGGTCCATCGCGGCCATGCCGCCGAGCAGCCCGAGCATGGCGAAGCGGGGCACGCCGAGGCGGTCGGCCCAGCGGCTCCAGATGCGGGTCTCGTCGATCAGCGTCTCGCCCACATCGAACACCACTGCCTTGATCATCTGCCCAGGATATCGGGCGCGGGGGCGGATACCCCGCACGGGTGCGGCCTGGGTGCCGCCGGTCACCGGCGGAAAACGGGTGGCTCGCGCCGACGGGCCGCGCGTACCGTGCGCCGGGTGGAACCGATGACAGAACCGCAGATCAGACGGGCCATGGCGAACTGCTCGCGGGGCGACGCGTCGGCGATGACCCTGCCGAAGGACTTCGCGGAGCTCGACTGGGCGGGGCGGACCTTCCTCGGCTGGCGGGACGGCAAGCTGGAGCAGCGCGGTTACCTGCTGGGCTGGCGCGACGGCAGGCCGGTGGGGCTGCTGCTGCGCGCCGCGGACTCGGTGATGTCACGGCGGCGGGCCGCGATGTGCCTGCTGTGCCAGGCGGTACGCCCGTCCGACGAGGTGACCCTGTTCACCGCTCGCCGCAAGGGCGACGCGGGACGCCGGGGCGACACCGTCGGCACCTACATGTGCGCCGACCTGGCGTGCGTGCCCGGTGACCAGGTCGAGGCGCGGGTCGATGCCTTCCTCGCCGAGGTGCTGCACTCCTGAGCGTGGTGCGCCGGCCCGGGGAAGCCGTGCCGCCTAAGCCGCCAGGTTCGGGCGGCCGGCGTTCCCCGGGCCGGCGCGAGGTGTCCGCGGAGCCCGGCACTACCCCAGTGGCCGGGCTCCGCGGCGTCTCAGCGCCGCCCGGCCAGGGCGGTCAGGGAGCGGGCCGCCGTCGCGGCCGCCGTGTTCACCAGGGTGTCCAGCAGATCCGGGTAGGAGATCCCGGCGGCCTGCCAGATCCGCGGGTACTGCGACGCGGAGGTGAACCCCGGGAACGTGTTGACCTCGTTGAGGACCGGTTCGCCGCCTCCCTCGGGCAGGAAGAAGTCCACCCGCAGCAGCCCCCGGCACTCCAGCGCGGCGAAGGCCTGCAGCGCCCGGCACTGCAGCAGCGCGATGACCCACGGGTCGAGCCGGGCCGGGATGTCGAACACCACCTCACCGGCGGTGTACTTGGCGTCGTAGTCGAAGAAGCCGTGCCCGTCGGCGACCCGGATCTCCAGCGGCGGCCCGGCCTGCAGCGTGCCGTCCGGGTGTTCGAGCACCGCCACGTCCACCTCGCGCCCGGCGACGCCGGCCTCGACGAGCACCTTGCCGTCGCACGCGCGGGCCGCGGCCAGCGCCGCGGGCAGCTGCGCCCAGTCGTCGACGCGGGTGACCCCGATGCTCGACCCCGCCCGGGCGGGCTTGACGAAGACGGGCAGGCCCAGGCGCTCGCGGTCGGCCGGCGACACGTCGTCCTGGCCGGGCCGCAGCACCACGCCGTCGGCCACCCGCAGCCCGTCGGCGGCGAGGATCTTCTTGGTGAACTCCTTGTCCATACCGGTGGCGCTGGCCAGCACACCGCTGCCGACGTACGGCACGCCGACCATCTCCAGCAGCGACTGCACCGTGCCGTCCTCGCCGTAGGGGCCGTGCAGCGCGGGGAAGACCACGTCGACGCGGCCCAGCGTGCGCAGCGCGTCGCCCATGCTCACGGGGATGCCGTCGACATGCCAGGCCCCGTCGCGGCCGATGACCACCTCGGTGATGTCGTACCGGCTCCGGTCCAGGTGGGCGAGGATGCTCCGCGCGCTCTTGCACGACACGTCGTGCTCCCCGCTCCGCCCGCCATAGATCACGCCAAGCCTCATCGAACGCTTCCTTCCGTGGTGCGGTGAGGAAGGGCACCTTCTACACGGACGTGCGATGTGAAGGTGCCCTTCCTTCGGTGGTGGCGGGGCACGCGGGTGCCGATGCCGGTGAGGATTTCGTGGGGGTTGGTTTGGGCCCACTCGGCCCAGTCGGTGGCGGTGGGTTCGCCGGTGTCGCCGGGGCCGAGCACGGTGACCGGGTCGCCGATGCGGACGTCCAGGTCGCCGGCGTCGACGATGCACTGGTCCATGGCGACGCGGCCGATGATCGGCAGTCGCCGCCCCCCGAGCAGGACCTGTGCCCGGCCGTCGACGCCGCGCGGGATGCCGTCGGCGAAGCCGAGCGGGATCAGCGCGAGCGTGGTGGGCCGGTCGGTGACGTGGGTGTGCTGGTAGGAGACCCCGGTGCCGGTGGGCACCCGCTTGGTCATGATCACTTCGGTACGCAGGGTGAGCGCCGGGCGCAGTCCGAAGGCGCGGCCGGGCACGGGCTCGACCCCGTACACCGCGATGCCGGCGCGGACCAGGTCGAAGTGGGTGTGCGGGGCGGTGAACGCGGCCGCCGAGTTCGCCAGGTGCAGCAGTTCGGGCTCCAGCCCGGCGTCGCGGGCGTACGCCACCGCCTCGGTGAACGCGGCCGTCTGCGCGGTCACGCCGTCCGGCGAGGAGTCGGCGGTGGCCAGGTGCGACCACACGCCGCGCACGGCGAGCACGCCCTCCCGCTCGTACTTGCGCGCCCAGGCGACCAGCTCCGGCCAGCCCGCGGCGGTCGCGCCGTGCCGTGACATCCCCGTGTCGATCTTGAGGTGGATCCGGGCCGGGCGGCCGGTGGCGCGGGCCGCGGCGGCGACCGCGTCGAGCAGCTCCGAGGCGGCCACGGACACGTCGACGTCGGCGGCGGCCAGCGCGGCGAAGTCGGTGCGCGGGCTGTGCAGCCAGCTCAGCACCGGCGCGGTGAGCCCTGCGCCGCGCAGCTCGAGGGCCTCGGCGGCGCTGGTGACCCCGAGCCAGGTGGCGCCGCCGGCCAGCGCGGCCCGCGCCACCGGCACCGCGCCGTGGCCGAATCCGTCCGCCTTCACCACGGCCATCACCGCGGCGGTCGTGGCCCCGGCGATCCGTCCGACGTTGGCCTCGATCGCCGCGAGGTCGACGACCGCCTCAGCCAGCTCTCCAGTCACGGTGGGTAGCCAACAGCAGGGGGTGTGAGGGTGCCGAGAGGGATTTCACTAACACTGCGCTAACACCGGCCGTGCATACTTGGCGGTCGGTTCGTCGAGGAGGTGGCGGGGTGCGGGTCCTGGTCGTGGAGGACGAGGAGCTGATGGCCGAGGCCGTCGCCGAGGGGCTGCGGCAGGAGGCCATCGCCGTCGACGTCGCCTACGACGGGGCGGCGGCGCTGGAGAAGCTCTCGGTCAACGCGTACGACGTGATGATCCTGGACCGGGACCTGCCGCGCGTGCACGGCGACGAGGTGTGCCGCCAGGTCGTGGCGCAGGGCCTGGACGTGCGGGTGCTGATGCTCACCGTGTCGGTGACGGTCGCCGAGCGGGTCGCCGGACTGAGCCTCGGCGCCGACGACTACCTGCCCAAGCCGTTCGCGTTCGCCGAGCTGGTGGCCCGGGTGCGGGCGCTGGGCCGCCGGGCCCGCCCGGCCGCGCCGCCGGTGCTGGAGCGGGCCGGCATCCGGCTCGACCCGCACCACCGCGAGACCTACCGGGACGGCCGTTACGTGAGCCTGTCCCGCCGGGAGTTCGCGGTGCTCGAGGAGCTGCTGCGGGCCGAGGGCGCGGTGGTGTCGGCCGAGACGCTGCTGGAGAAGGTCTGGGACGAGAACATGGACCCGTTCACCACCATCGTCCGGGTCACCATCAGCGGCCTGCGCCGTAAGCTCGGCGAGCCGCAGCCGATCGAGACGGTCACCGCCGTCGGCTACCGGATCCGCTGATGGGCGAGTGGCGGGGCAATCTGCGGGTACGCCTGACCGTCGTGTTCAGCCTCGTGTTCGCCCTGGCGGGCGGCTCGGTGCTGGCGGGCGTGCTGATCCTGGTCGACAACGCCATGGAGTACAGCATGGGCATCCTGCTGGCCGACAAGTATCGCGACGGCGCTCCGTTCGACTACACCAGCGCCGGGACGATCAACCCCGGCTCCATCGAGGCCTCCAAGCAGACGATCATGGACTCGATGCAGGCCAACCTGCTGTTCAAAGGCGGCCTGACGCTGCTGGCGATGTGGGTGCTGGCCACCGCCGCGGGCTGGTTCGTGGCCGGGCGGCTGCTGCGCCCGCTCAGCATGATCACCGCGACCGCGCACCGCATCGCCGGGCGCACCCTGCACAAGCGCATCGACCTGGACGCCCCGCCCGGCGAGGTGAAGAGCCTCGCCGACTCCTTCGACAGCATGCTCGACCGGCTCGACGAGGCCTTCGCGGGCCAGGGCCGGTTCATCGCCAACGCCGCGCACGAGCTGAAGACCCCGATCGCGCTGAACCGCACCCTGGTCGAAGTGGCGATGAGCCGCCCGGACAGCCCGCCGCAGGTGCACCAGCTCGGCCAGAACCTGCTCGCCGTCAACCAGCGCCACGAGCGGCTAATCGACGCCCTGCTGACGCTCGCCCGCGCCGAGGACGCGGTGACCGAGCGCCGCCTGGTCGACATCGCGGAGCTGGCCGGCATCGCCGCCGACACGACCGAGGCCCTGGCCGGGCGGCTGTCCGTGCAGATCGGCCGCGACCTGGCCCCGGCGCCGGTGACCGGCGACCCGATCCTGCTGGAGCAGCTGATCCGCAACCTGATCGACAACGCGACGCGCTACAACATCGAGGGCGGCTGGGTGCGGGTGCAGACCATCGCCCGGCCCCGCCACGCCGAGATCGTGGTGAGCAACACCGGCGCGGTCATCTCGGCGTACGAGGTGCCGACGCTGTTCGAGCCGTTCCGGCGGCTCACCGACCGGGTCGGCTCCTCGCGCGGCAGCGGCCTCGGGCTGTCGATCGTGCGCGCGGTCGCGCAGGCCCACCGGGGCGACGCGGTCGCCGTGCCCCGCCCCGGCGGCGGCCTGGTGGTACGGGTGATCCTGCCCCGCTCCGCGCACCCGCTCGCCGAGCCGGTGATCGTGGCTGCGGGGCTGCCCGTCCCCCACGATCACCCCTGACCGGCCGCCCTCAGCGCAGCACGGGCCGGCCTGACAGCACTGCGCCGTGGATCTCGTCCACGTCGACGCGGCCCTTCTCCAGGAACTCCGGGCGCAGCGCCGCGGCGACCTCCTCGGCGGGGGAGTCGGCGGGGCGCAGCGGGTTGTCGGCGTCGCCGAGGAAGCGGGTTCCCGGCTCCGGGTCGACGTAGATCGCGCCGCGGCCGCGATCGTCCAGCCAGACCGGGCAGGTCAGCCGGTCCTTCACGACAAGGTGGCCGGCGTCGGTCAGCGAGGTCGCCAGCAGGCCGCCGACGTGCAGCGAGCCGCCGACGAACAGGCAGCTGTCCCACAGGCAGACCAGGTCGTGCACGGTGACGGTGCCGGTGACGTAGAGCGACGTGTAGACGTCGAGGTTGCGGAAGCCGACCGGGCCGTGCACCGTGAGGTCGCCGTCGACGACGTACACGGTGTCGTCGTCCTCGCCGGGCAGGTTGCCCAGGGCCAGCGGCCCGTCGACCACGAGGTTGCCGGAGTGGACGTGGAAGTGCTCCGGCTCCTCGCCGAACAGGTCCTCCAGGTGGACGCTGTCGTAGCTGGCCTCGCCCAGGTCGTAGCGCCGCGCCGCCTGGGCCAGGGGCATTGGTTCCCAGGAGCCGGGCATGCCGTCGAAGAACATGAGGGGACGGTAGCCGCCCCCTCATGTTCTTGTGCTCGCGGTCCGGGTCAGACCAGGCCGAGGCCCAGGGTCAGCGTGCCCGCCACCAGCGATGCCCCGCCCAGGGGCACGAGCCAGATGAGCTTGTTCGGCTTGGTGTCGGTCGGGCGCACCACGGACAGGAAGAAGCCCAGCGACATCACGATCGGCGGGGCCACCAGCAGGGCGCGGACCAGGGTCTGCGTGCCCGGGCTGTAGCCGGTCTGGTCGAGGTAGGGCAGGGCGACCAGCGCGAAGATCACCAGCACGCCGGCGTGGGCGTGCCCGGCGGTCCACAGCGCTCGCCGGACCGGGTTGTCGAGGTAGCCGGGGATCCGCTTGACGATGCTCATCAGCAGCGACAGCCCGCCGAAGACGATGGTCGAGACCGTGATGAGCAGGATGCCCGCGGTGAGCAGGGTGGCGTGGGACATGAGGGCCTCGCTGGGGGTGGCCGATAATGGATAGCATCACTATCTAGCATGTGCCTGATGTCGTCAACCGCCTTTGCCACGTTTCCCTTGCCCGCATTGCCGGTGCGGGCGCGGGCCGCACCATGACCGTTCGACTTTCCAGGCGCCCGTGCGTATCTTGAAGACGCCATTCGCCCAGGTGCCTGGCAAGTCGGTGGATCATGAGCCGCGCCGCGCCGGGGCGGGTCAGCGGCCGCCGGAGACCTTGAGGGTCGCGCCGGTGATGTACGAGGCCTCGTCGCTCAGTAGCCAGGCGATCGCGTTCGCGACCTCCTCGGGCTGCCCGGAGCGGCCGAGCGGGGCGGCCGGTCCGAGCCGGTCCGCGCGGCCGGGCTCGCCGCTGCCGGCGTGGAATCCGGTGTGGATCACGCCGGGGGAGACCGTGTTCACCCTGATCCCGGCCGGGCCGAGTTCCTTGGACAGGCCGACGGTCAGCGTCTCCACCGCGGCCTTCGAGGCGGCGTAGTGCACGTACTCGCCGGGGCTGCCCAGCGTCGCGGCGACCGAGGAGACGTTGACGATCGCGCCGCCGGGGCCCATCCGGCGGGCCGCCTCCTGCGCGCAGAGGATCGCGCCGATGACGTTGACCTCGACCACGCGGCGCAGGTCGGCTTCGGACAGCTCGGTGAACGGCCCGATGGCGCTGCTCACCGCGGCGTTGTTGACCAGGCCGGTGGGCGTGCCCAGCTCGGCCTGCGTACGGTCGAACAGCTCGCGCACCTGCGCGCCGTCGGACACGTCGACGCGCACCGCGATCGCGCGCCGTCCGGCCGCGGCCACCTTCGCCACGACCTCGGCCGCCGCGTCGGCGTCCCCGCGGTAGCCGACCACGACGTCATGTCCCGCCGCGGCGAGCTTCACGCAGGTCGCAGCGCCGATGCCGCGGCTGCCGCCGGTCACGATGATGATCCCCATCGGTCCATTAGAACAACCGTCACGCGACCGTGACACTGTCACCGCCGACACACCCGGTGCGCGGAACGGGCCGGTGCTGCGAAGATGTCCCCACTTTCCGCATGGTGTCAGTTCCGCTGTTGTCGGTGGGCTCTGATAGAACATGCGTATCAAACATGTGTTCGGCGAGGGTGTGGGAGCGCGGTTATGGCGGGACTGTCGACTCAGGAGTTGACGCAGATCCAGGAGACGCTTGCGTCGGGCAAGCGGCCCCGGGTCATGTTCACCGAGGCGGCCGGCCAGATCGCGGGCCAGCTGGGGCAGGTCGTGCAGCTCGACGACCCCGATACCCACGATGAGTGGATCATGGTGAAGTTCGGCAGCGACGTGCTGCCCTTCGCTCCCGGCGATCTCAGCATCCCGCCCAAGGGCGCCACGGGTCGCAAGCCCGCGCCCGAGCCGGTGCCGGAGCCCGTCGCCCCGCCCGAGCCCGAGTTCATGATCATCCGTGAGAAGCCCGTCCGTCAGGAGCGACCAGTGTCCGTGAATCCCGAGGTGTCCGAACCGGAGACCCCCGCCGTGGCGCCCGCCCCGCGCAAGCCCGCCGCCGGCAAGGGCCCCAAGGTCAAGCCGCCGGCCGGGCTGACCGTGACGCTGGCCTACACCGAGGGCGAGTGGACGGTCGGCGCGGTCCAGGGCACCAAGGCGCTCGCCAAGCCCTACATCATCAAGGCGCAGGAGGCGCTGAAGATGGTGTCGATGCTCGACGTGCCCGGTGTGCAGGAGGCCGTGGAGCACATCCTGGCCGCCGAGCGGGCCGAGGCCGAGGCGCACGCGCTGAAGCTGCGCGCCGAGCTGGCCGAGCTGGAGGCCAAGTTAGCCGAACTGGGCGCGGCAGGCGCCTGAGTTCTTCGCGAAGCGGGGTGGCCGTGACGGCCACCCCGCTTCTTCGTGCGTGCCGGTGGGTGCGACAGCCGGGGCGTGATCAGTGCCGGGCTCGCCCGGCGGAGGTGCCGCAAAGCGGCTTGCTCCTCCTGGGGCAGGAGCGTCCCGAGCTGAATGCGCCTGGCACGGTCACAGTGCCGTGCACGACACCGTGGTGCCGGCCGGGGCGCCGTTGGCCTGGAAGCCGAACTCGGTGTACGCCCCCGCCGCCAGCTTGCCGTTGTAGCTGAGGTTGCCCACCTGGACCGTGCCAGTCGTGCCGGTGAACTGGCCGTTCCAGCCGTTGACGAGGCTCGCCCCGGACGGCAGCGCCAGCGCGACCCGCCAGCCGTTGACGCCGCCACTGCCCGCGGTCACCCGCACCGCGGCCACGAATCCGCCGGTCCACGCGTTGCTCACGGTGAACACGGCGGTGCAGCCGCCGGGTGCCGGAGGCGAACCGCTCGGCGACGGTGAGGTGCTCGGCGAAGGCGACGCGCTGGGCGACGGCGGTCGGGACGGCGAAGGCGACACCGACGGTGAGGCGCTCGGCGGGGCGGACGGGCTCGCCGACGGGCTGGCCGTGGTGTTCAGGCCGAAGAAGGCGACCGCCGCGCCGTACTGCACCGGCAGGTTGTGCGGGGTGTTGGCCATGCTGATCGCCTCGACCAGCACCTGCCCGGAGCCGTTGGCGTAGCGGGTGCGGGTCCAGCCCGACTGCGGGGTGTCGGTCGAGGTCGGCGTCAGGCTGACGCCGTGCACGTTGGTCCACTGCTCGATCGCCTCGCCGAAGTTGACGTACGACAGGACCTCGTCGTTGACGCCGTGCCACAGCTGCATCCGCGGCCGCGCGCCGGTGTAGCCGGGGTACGCGTTGCGGACCAGGTCGCCCCACTGCTGCGGGGTCTTCACGACCTGTCCCTGGGCGCAGGCGCTGTTCCAGCTCTCGGTGCCGGCGAAGCAGCCGAACGGCACCCCCGCGAAGGCCGAGCCCGCCCGGTACACGTCCGGGTACGCGCCGAGCAGGACGTTGGTCATCATGCCGCCGGAGGAGACACCGGTGACGTAGGTGCGGGCCGGATCGGCGTTGAAGTTCTGCTGCACGTACCTGGTCATCGAGACGATGCTCAGCGAGTCGCCGCCGCCGTCGTGGGTGAGCGTGGCGGTCGAGGCGACGTCGAAGCACCCGTCGCTGCGGGTCACCGACGGGTAGACCACGATGAAGCCGTACTGGTCGGCGAGCCGGGCGTAGTCGGAGCCGTTGTACATCGCGGGGCCGTCGCCGTGGCACCAGTGCACCGCGACCAGCAGGCCGGGCCGGGGCGCGACGGTGTTCGGGACGTACAGGAACATGCGCAGGCCGCCGGGGTTCGCGCCGAAGCCGGTGACCTCGGTCAGCGTCGCGGCGGCGGCGGGGGAGGCCACGGTGAGGACCACCGCGGCGATGAGGGGGACGACGGCGAGCCACAGGGCGTGCAGGGCTCTGCGTGGGGTCATGGAGCTTGCTCCTTGCCGAGGAGATGCACGGTCACCGGCCGGTCCGGCCGTGACGTGCGGGGGTCGCTGCCGCCACGCGGGCTCGGCCCGGTGTGCCCTCGGCAGTCGGATGTCGCCGCCACCCGGGTGGACGGTCGCTGCTCCCGATCCGCGAGTGTAGTGGCGGCGATGAATGCCCCGGCAGCGCGTGCCGCCCCCCCCGTCGGCGAGCGGCACCCCCACCGCGCCGAGCGGTCCGTTAGGAAGGGCACCTTCACATCGCTTCGCGATGTAGAAGGTGCCCTTCCTAACGCTGCGCGCCTGTGAGCAGGGCTTGTGTTCAGGCGGCGCGGCCCGGGACCGGGGCCGCCTCTTCGGGGATGTGGCTGGTGCCGATGCGCTTGCGGAACACCCAGTACGTCCAGCCCTGGTAGAGCAGCACGAGCGGGGTGAACACCACCGCGACCCAGGTCATGATCTTCAGGGTGTACGGCGTGGACGACGCGTTGTCCACGGTCAGGCTGTTGGTCAGCGGGTCGACCGTCGACGGCAGCACGAACGGGTACAGGTCGGCGAACAGCGACGCCACGGCCAGCGCGATCGCCGCGGCGGTGCCCGCGAACGCCCAGCCCTCGCGGCGGCCCGCGGGGTCGGTGCGCGACGGCATCCGGTTCGCGACCAGGCCGCCGACCAGGCACAGCGCGGCGAGCACGGCCAGCACCACGGCCGCCGGGGTGGCCCGCCGCAGCAGGGTCACGCCGAGGAACAGCGCCGCGGCGATCACCGCGAACACGCCCAGGCGCTCGGCGAGCAGGTTGGCCCGGTGCCGGATGTCGCCGACCGTCTTCAGCGCGACGAAGACCGCGCCGTGGGTCAGGAACAGCGCGAGCGTGGTCAGACCGCCGAGGATGGCGTACAGGTTGAGCAGCGTGAACAGGTTGCCGGTGAAGTCGTGCTCGGCGTTGAGCGGCACGCCGCGCACGATGTTGGCGAACGCGACGCCCCACAGGAACGCCGGCACCGCCGAGCCGAACACGATGCACCAGTCCCAGCGCCGCTTCCACGAGGCGGCGGGGCGCTTGCCGCGATACTCGAACGCCACCCCGCGCAGGATCAGCGCCAGCAGGATCAGCAGCAGCGGCAGGTAGAAACCCGAGAACAGGGAGGCGTACCACTCGGGGAACGCGGCGAACATCGCCCCGCCCGCGGTGATCAGCCAGACCTCGTTGCCGTCCCAGACCGGCCCGATCGTGTTGATCATCACGCGGCGTTCGCGCTCGTCGCGGCCGAGCACGGGCAGCAGCATGCCGACGCCGAAGTCGAAGCCCTCCAGCACGAAGTAGCCGATGAACAGCAGCGCGATCAGCATGAACCAGACGGTCGACAGCTCCACGGCGTCCTCCTAGTACGCGAACGCCAGTGGCCGGTCCTCGTCGGACTCGGCCGGGGGCGGCGGGGTGACGTCGGGCAGCCCGGCGCGGGCGTAGTACAGCAGCAGGCCCACCTCGACGACGGCGAGCACGCCGTAGAGCAGCGTGTACACGATCAGCGAGGTGATCACGTCGCCGGACGAGGCGGCAGGCGAGGCCGCGACCGCGGTCTTCATCTGGCCGAACACGATCCAGGGCTGGCGGCCCATCTCGGTGAAGATCCAGCCGAAGGAGTTGGCGGCCAGCGGCATCAGCGGCAGCGCGATCATGCCCCACATCAGGAACCGGGTGCCGCGCCGCTCGGGGGCGGGCGAGCGGCCCTTGCGGATCGCCCACAGCGCCCACAGCGCAAACAGCGCCGCCAGCACCCCGAAGCCGATCATGAGGCGGAACGACCAGTAGGTGACCGGGATGTTGGGCGCGTAGTCGCCCGGCCCGAACCGCGCCGTGTACTCGGCCTGCAGGTCGTTGACGCCCTGGACCCGGCCGTCGAAGGTGCCGGTGGCCAGGAAAGACAGCAGCCGCGGCACGTCCAGTGACCAGACCGGCCGGCTGCCGTCCAGCGTGCCGATGGTGAACAGGGAGAACGGCGCGGGCTGCTCGGTGTTGTAGAGGGCCTCGGCGGCGGCCATCTTCATCGGCTGCACCTCGGTCATGATCTTGCCCTGGACGTCGCCGGTGATGAACAGCAGCGCCATCGCCACCAGCGTGGTCCACGAGCCGAGTTTCACCGCGCTGCGGAACGCGGCCGTGTCCCGCCCCGGACGGCGGACCAGGTGCCACATGGCCACGGCGGCGACCAGCGCCCCTGCGGTCAGGAACGCACCCGCGATCGTGTGCGGGATCGTGATCAGGGCGACCTTGTTGGTCAGCACCGCGCCGAAGTCGGTCAGCTCCGCCCGCCCGCGCTCGGGGTTGATCCTGAACCCGACCGGGTTCTGCATCCACGAGTTCGCCGCCAGGATGAATGCGGCGCTGAGCACCGTGCCGACCGCGACGATCCAGATGCAGGCCAGGTGGATCTTCTTGGGCAGCCGCTCCCATCCGAAGATCCACAGCCCGAGGAACGTCGACTCCAGGAAGAACGCCAGCAGCGCCTCCATCGCCAGGGGCGCGCCGAAGATGTCGCCGACGAAGCGGGAGTACACGCTCCAGTTCATGCCGAACTGGAACTCCTGCACGATGCCCGTCACCACGCCCATCGCGAAATTGATCAGCAGCAGCTTGCCGTAGAACTTCGTCAGCTTCAGCCACTTCTCGTCCCCGGTCCGCGACCAGGCCGTCTGCAGCCCCGCGACGAGGAACGACAGGCCGATCGTGATCGGGACGAAGAGGAAGTGGTACACGGTGGTGATGCCGAACTGCCAGCGAGCCAGGTCCGTCGCGTCCATGGCGTGGAATCCCCGTTCCGAAATCATCCCTTCCGCTGACGATAAGCACAGGTGGCGGACCGGGAAGCCGACTTTGCGGACCCTGCGTCGAACAACTCCCCGGGCCGTGGACGGCGCATGGCAGGATCGTGGACCGTGAGCCCCTCGACCGACTGGTCCCCGCCCCCGCTGCTGCGCTTCGCGATGCTGCTCGCCGAGGGCGCGGTGCGGCTGCTGACCCGCATGGAGGTCACCGGGGACATCCCCGCGGCACTGCGCGGCCGCCCGCTGATCCTCGCGGCCAACCACATCAGCCCGTTCGACCCGGTCGCGGTCGCGGCGGCGTTCCGCAGGCTGGGCGTACACCCGCGGATCATGGCGAACGCGGGGCTGTTCCGCACTCCGGTGATCGGGCCGCTGATGCGCTGGCAGGGTCACATCCAGGTGGACCGGGGTGAGCCGACCGCCGGCAACGCCGTCACCGACAGCGTGACCGCGCTCAACGGCGGCGCGCCGCTGATGATCTACCCGGAGGGCCGGATCGGCCTGGACCCCGGCATGTGGCCCGAGCGCGGCCGCACCGGCGTCGGCCGCCTGGTACTGGCCACCGGCGCACCGGTCGTGCCGATCGCGATCTGGGGCAGCCACGAGGTCATCCCGTACGCCGCGCCGACCGGCATGTGGCCGATGGTCTGGCGGTCGCTGCGGCACCGGCCGCGGGTGCGGGTGCACGTCGGCCCGCCGGTCGACCTGTCCGGCATCGACGAGGCCCGGCCGGGCGCCGCGCAGCGCATCGCCGACCGCATCATCGACGCGATCGCGGCCGAGCTGGTCCCGCTGCGCGCCGACGAACCCGACGCGCCCCGCTTCACCGACCCGTCCCGCCCCACCGAGACCCGCCGCGCGAGGCCGCGCACCGCGCGCTGAGCAGCGTCAACCCCGGCGTGAGCGGTAGGCGGCCACCAGTTCGCGGGTGGTGGCCAGGCCCAGCTCCTGGCGTAGGTCGGCGATGCGGCGGTTGGCCGTGCGCAGCGACAGGTATTCCGCGGCGGCGGCCGCGGCTATCGTCGCGCCGTCAGCCAGCCGGTCCAGCAGCGCACGCTGGACCGGGGACAGCTGTCGCAGCCAGTCCACTGGGTCGTCGTCGGCCACCTGAGCACCCCTTCAAGACACGAACGTCCCTGGAAAGATCGATTTGTTTCGACGCGGTGGTGCGGACATTCTCACCGATGTCGCCCGTTGTTGGCGAGCGGTCAGTACGCGGGCCATCCATCCGCACCCGGCAGTGGCAAGCTTTCCCAGATGGAGACGCCGCAGGGTCACCCCCATCCGTATCTCGCCGCGCCGCCGCTCGCCTTCGCCCATCGGGGTGGCGCGGCGGAGGGCGACGAGAACACCGCCGACGCGTTCGACCGGGCGGTGAAAGCCGGCTACCGGTACGTGGAGACCGACGTGCACGCCACCCGCGACGGGGTCGCGGTGGTGCTGCACGACGCGAACCTGCGCCGCGTCGCCGGTGAGCCGCAGGCGGTCGCCTCGATGACCTGGCAAGACCTGCAGACGGTACGCGTCGCCGGGGCGGCCGCCGTGCCGCGGCTCGACGAGGTCCTCGACGCCTGGCCGGAGATCCGGTTCAACATCGACATCAAGGCCGACGCGGCGGTGGAGCCGACCGTCGCCGCGGTGCACGACCGGGCCACCCCCGAGCAGGTGCTGCTGGCCTCCTTCTCCGACGCCCGGTTGCAGCGGACCCGGGCGCTGGCCGGTCCGGCGTACGCCACCTCGCTGGCGCAGCGGGAGACGGCCCGGCTCTGGCTGTCCTCGCGGCTGGGCCGGCGCATCGCGCTGCCGCCCTCGGTCGTGGCTGCTCAGGTGCCGATCCGCTTCGGTGCGGTGCGCCTGGTGGACCGGCGGTTCGTGAACCACGCGCACGCGCTGGGGCTCCAGGTCCACGTGTGGACGGTCGACGATCCTGCCGTGATGGAGGGGTTACTTGATCTCGGTGTGGATGGCATCATGACCGATCGCATCGACGTGTTACGGGAAGTTTTCACGCACCGGGGCCTCTGGAAGGACCTTGCATGAGGGAGCGCAGCGAACGAATCAGCGGGCTTAGCCATGCTGCCGACGAGCAAAGCGAGGAGAAGGCATGACCGCTGATGTCAGCGCACCCCCCGCTCCTGCTGAGGGCTACGGCGAGAGCACCAAACGTGAACGGGTTGGCTGGTACTTCTACGACTGGGCCAACTCCGCGTTCTCCACCACGGTGGTCACCGCCTTCCTCGGCCCCTACCTGACCGCCATCGCCGAGAACGGGGCCGACGCCGCGGGTGACGTGCACCTGCTCGGCATGTCGTTCAAGGCGGGCTCGCTGTTCGCGTACACCACCTCTTTGTCGGTGGTGTTGCAGGTGCTGCTGCTGCCGGTGGTCGGCGCGATCGCCGACCGGGCGGCGCGCAAGAAGATCTGGCTCGCGATCTTCGCGTACATCGGCGCCGGCGCGACCTGCGGCCTGGTGTTCCTCACCGGTGACCGCTACCAGCTCGGCGCGGGGCTGTTCCTGGTGGCGAACCTGGCCTTCGGCGCGAGCATCGTGGTCTACAACTCGTTCCTGCCGCAGATCGCCGACGAGAACGAGCGCGACGGGGTGTCCAGCCGCGGTTGGGCCTTCGGCTACCTCGGCGGCGGCCTGCTGCTGCTGCTCAACGTGATCGTGGTGCTGATCGGCGGCGAGGAGAACCAGGGCGAGATCGCCCGCTGGTCGCTGGTGTCGGCGGGCGTGTGGTGGGCGGCGTTCACCACGCTGCCGCTGCTGTGGCTGCGCGACCGGCCGTCCCCGGCGGGCACCGCGCGCGGCTCGGTGCTGATCGACGGCTTCAAGCAGCTCGGGCACACGCTCAAGGAGATGCGGGCGTTCCCGCTGACGCTGTTCTTCCTCGGCGCGTTCCTCATCTACAACGACGGCATCCAGACCGTCATCGCGATGGCGGGCACGTACGGCTCCAAGCAGCTCGGCTTCGACAACACCGTGCTCATGCCGACGATCCTGATGGTGCAGTTCCTGGCGTTCGCGGGCGCGATGCTGCTCGGCAGGCTGGCCAAGCGCTACGGCGCGTGGAAGACGGTGCTCGGCAGCCTGGTCGGCTGGACGGCGATCCTCATCGCCGCGTTCTTCCTGCCATACGGCCAGGCGGTCCCGTTCGTGATCCTCGGCGGCGCGATCGGCATCGTGCTCGGCGGCAGCCAGGCGCTGAGCCGCTCACTGTTCAGCCAGCTCATCCCGCGCGGCAAGGAGGGCGAGTACTTCGGCCTCTACGAGATCTCCGACAAGGGCACCAGCTGGCTCGGGCCGCTGCTGTTCGGCCTCGCGTACGACCTGACCGGCTCGTACCGGATCGCGATCATCTCGCTGATCGTGTTCTTCGTCGCCGGGTTCATCATGCTGCTGATGGTGCCGATGGCGCGGGCCATCGCCGCGGTCGGCAACACGCCCCCCGAGAAGCTCTGACACGCCCGGGGCCGGCGAATCGCCGGGACGGATTCCCGATTACGGTGGGGCAGCCACTAGGCTGCCCCACCGTGACCGCTGCTGACGAACCCACCATCGCCCCGGCGCACTGCCAGTCCGCGGGGGACGGCCGACTGCGCCACGGCGCGGCCCTGAAGTTCTTCTGGGGCCCGATGGACTGCGGCAAGTCGACCCTGGCCCTGCAGATGGATCACAACCACGGCCGCCAGGGCCGCCGCGGCCTGGTGCTGACCCGTAACGACCGGTCCATGGGCCCGCAGGTCACCACGCGGATCGGGCTGGCCCACGCGGCCGTCGAGGTCACCGACGACCTGGACCTCATCGCGCTGGTGCGCAAGGAGTGGGGCGACGGGGCCCGCATCGACTACCTGATCTGCGACGAGGCGTGCTTCTACACCGTCGAGCAGATCGAGCAGCTGGCCGACCTGGTCGACTCCTACGACGTCGACGTGTACGCCTTCGGGCTCGCGTCGGACTTCCGGTCATACCTGTTCCCGGCGGCGCAGCGGCTGTTCGAGCTGGCCGACGAGGTGAACCGGCTGCAGGTCGAGGTGCTGTGCTGGTGCGGCCGGGAGGGCCTGCTCAACGCCCGCATCGTCGACGGCTCGGTGGCCCGCGAGGGCGAGCAGGTCGTCATCGGCGACACGGCCGCGGCCGACCAGGCCGAGGTTCGGTATCAGGTGCTCTGCCGCCGCCACTACCGCTCCGGCGACCTGGGCGGCTGACCGCGGGCTGACTCGGCTAGCCGTGCTCGGGCAGCGCCGCCGGGAGCTGCTCGTCGGCGTCCCGGAGGGCGATCACGAGGACACCGGCCGCGACCGCGGCGACGGCCGAGAACGCGACCAGCGCGGGCAGAAGGTAGGAGACCTCGCCGTACTTGGCGGCGCTGGCGGCGGTCCCGCCGGTGAGGGCGAGCGCGCTCACGCCTACGGCGAGCGCGGCGGCCGCGGCGGCGGGCCGGTGCAGCCGGACGCACGCCGCGACGGCGAGGGCCCAGGGCAGCGAGTACAGCAGGACATGCGTCGCGATCTTCATCGTCAGGAAGTCCCGCTCGACGATGCCGAGCACCGGCAGGACGGCGACGGCGACCGTCGCGGCGAGCAGCAGCCCGCGCCGCCGGGGACCGTCCAGGGCGGCGGGCCGCCACACTCCGCTGCGTCGTACGACGGCCAGGCATGCGAGCGTCGCGACGGCCGCGCTCGCGGCCATGACCAGGGCGAGGGTGCGGACCTGGCCGAGGTTGGCCTCGGGGATGCCGTTCATGCCGATCATCGGCCGCCAGTGCCGGGCCGCCCACACCCCGATGGCGCACAGCTGCGCCGCGGTGATCGCGCCCGCCATTCCCGCCGCCCCGACGAATCGCGGCTGCCGCCCGGTTGCCAGTAGCAGCGCGCAGAGCCCCAGCAGGCCCACCAGGATCTTGTGGTGGGCCGTGTACAGCGTGCCGGTGTTGCCTGCCCACAGGCCGCGCCCCGGCACCGCCATGACGGCCGCGGCCGCCCCGGCCGCCGCGAGCACGATCACCGCCATGGCGATGCGGAACGCGGGCGAGCCTTCGTGCCGGACACTATCGATCATGGCGACCTCCGTCGATGGATGCGCCCATCTTCGCGGATCGCGAGGACTCCGGCAGCCCCGCCCACCCGCGCGGCACGGGTGCGGTGCGGTGCCGCACCACACCAAGGTCGTCCGACTTGCCAGGCACCTGTGCGTATCTTGAGGAGCCATTCGCCCGGTTGCCTGGCAAGTCGGGCGATCATGGGCGGTGCGGCCGCGGCGGCGGGGGTTCCCGCATGGTGGGTATGCCGCCGTTTCGGCCCGCGGTGTCCCTGAGGTCGGTCACTATGGTGACGAAACGGACTTTGTGAGGTGACGCGGGATGTCCGAGCGCGAGCCGGCGGACGACGAGACGCCCGGCGACGCCCAGCAGGAGCGGCCCGGCCGCGCCGAGCGCGACGTGTACCGGATGAAGGTGCAGGAGCTGCGCGCCCTGCTGCGCGAGGCGGGCGTGCCCGGGACCTCGCACATGCACAAGGACGAGCTGGTCCGCGAGCTGGTCAAGACCATGCACTCCGACCAGCGCGCCCGCCCCATGGCGAAGGTCGCCACGGGCAAGAAGAGCGTGGTGCCGCCCGACGACGGCGCGCCCGGCTCGAAGGTGCCGAAGGCGCAGCGCCCGGCCAAGCGGGTGCCCCCGGCGGCCGAGCCGATGCCGCCCGACGAGCACGGCGACGTGATCGACATCCTGCTGGTGCAGCATCAGCAGCTCGGCGACCTGTTCGACGAGCTGGAGGGAGCGCGCGGCGCGCGCCGCCGGGACCTGTTCGCCGAGCTGGTACGCCTGCTCGCGGTGCACGAGAGCATCGAGCAGCTGCTGGTCCACCCGCTGGCGCGGGCGCGGCTGGCCGACGGCGACGCCGTCGTGGACGCCCGGGTCGAGGAGGAGGACCAGGCCGAGCAGGACCTGACGGAGCTGTACGAGCTGGGCCTGGAGCACGACGACTTCGCCGACAAGCTGGCCAACCTGCGCGACGCCGTGATCGAGCACGGTGAGCTGGAGGAGGAGGAAGAGTTCGACGCGCTGCGCGAGCAGGTTCCCGCCGAGGAGCTGAGCCGGCTGGCGGCGATCGCGATGGCCGTCACCGACGCCGTCACCTCCGCCGACGACGCCGCCGCGCCGGACGAGATCTTCGCCCTCGCCCGCGAGTCCTTCCCCGAACCCTGACCCGCCGCCCGCCGCCGCGCGGCCGCCCGCTTGATCGCCCGACTTGCCGGGCACCTGTGCGTATCTTGACCGCGCTTTCGCCCGTGTGCCTGGCAAGTCGGGCGATCTCTGCGCGCGGGGTGGCGCGTGCGGCACGCAGAGTAATTCATCGACATCTATTGACTTCGGAAGGGTCCACAGTAAAGTCTGTTTCTTGAGAGCGCTCTCACGCCCTGAACCGTCCCACCCCCGAAGGACTCGACGTGAGACTCACTGCGCTGACCAGCGCGGCGGTGCTCGCCGTGGCGCTGATCGCCCCCGCACCCGCCTCCGCCGCCCCCACCACCGACCCCGCTCCCGGCATGGAGCAGGCACTGCAACGCGACCTGGGCCTGACCGCCGCCCAGGCCCGGATCCGCCAGGCGCACGAAGCCGGCGCGCCCGTCGTCGAGCGCGCCGTGCGCGCCCGGCTCGGCAGCCGGTTCGCCGGCGCGTGGTACTCGCCCGAGGACGGCCGGCTCAAGGTCGGCGTGCTTGACGAGGCCGCCGCCGAGCAGGCCCGCGCCGCGGGCGCGCTGCCCGTACGCGTGGCACGCACCGAACGGCAGCTCGACACCGCGAAGGCGGCATTGGACCGCAAGGCCGGTGCGGCCGGCTCCGAAGTGCACGGCTGGTACGTCGATGTTGCCGCCAACACCGTGACCGTCAGCGCGACGAGTGAGGCCGCCGCGCGCCGCTTCGTCGCCGCGAGCGGTCTACCGGCCGCCGACGTGCGGATCGTCACCGGCCGGGCACCGCGCCCGCTGTACGACATCCGCGGCGGCGACCAGTACGTCATCAACGGCAACACGCTGTGCTCGATCGGCTTCTCGGTCAACAACGGCGGCTTCGTCACCGCGGGTCACTGCGGCGGCGCGGGCAGCCCCACGCTCGGCTACAACAACGTCAGCCAGGGCACCTTCGCCGGGTCGTCGTTCCCGAACAACGACTACGCCTGGGTGCGCACCAACGCCAACTGGACCCCGCGGCCCTGGGTCAACAACTACGCAGGCGGCAACGTCGCCGTCGCCGGGTCGCAGGAGGCCGCGATCGGCGCGTCGATCTGCCGCTCGGGCCGCACCACCGGCTGGCGCTGCGGCGTCATCCAGGCCAAGAACGTGACCGTCAACTACTCCGGTGGCCGGACCGTGTACGGCCTCACCCAGACCACGGCCTGCGCCGAGGGCGGCGACTCCGGCGGCGCGTGGATGAGCGGCAACCAGGCCCAGGGCGTCACTTCCGGTGGCTCGGGCAACTGCTCCACCGGTGGCACCACCTTCTACCAGCCCGTCAACGAGATCCTCGGCGCGTACGGGCTCACCCTCACCACCACCGGGGGCGGCGGTTCGACCAGCCGCATCATCGGTTGGCAGGACAAGTGCATCGACGTGCCGAACTCGAATTTCGTCGACGGCCAGCGCCTGCAGCTGTGGGACTGCAACGGCACCAACGCGCAGAACTGGACCTTCCCCGGTGACGGCACCATCCGCACCGTCAACGGCCTGTGCATGGACGTCGCCTGGGGTTCGACCGCGGCCGGCGCGGCGATCCAGATCGTCGGGTGCAGTGGCAACCCCGCCCAGCAGTTCGTGCTCACCGGCGCGGGTGACCTGGTGAACCCGCAGGCCAACAAGTGCGTGGACGTCACCGCCTGGGGCGGCACCGGCACCCCGCTGCAGACCTGGGACTGCACCGGCGGCGCCAACCAGAAGTGGCGTCGCGGCTGACCGACGCCACCGGCCCGCGCGCGGCACGACGGCCGCGCG
>NZ_JBEZEB010000056.1:0-54108 GCF_040648615.1 Catellatospora sp. NPDC049111
GGGGGCGCCACCCCCCCGCCCGCCCGTTTCCCTAGCCCGGTTCCCTTAACAATTCATGTCCTACCGCCGCGTCCCTTTTTTCTACGCCCACCGTCGACTAAGGTGCGCCCCCGGCGGGCCGCTACAGGGCGGCCAGTGAACGGGCGTAGTTGACCTGGGCGTGGATGTGGGCGACCACGCGCTGGTCGGTCACCGGGATGCGGATCACGTAC
This sequence comes from Catellatospora sp. NPDC049111, assembly GCF_040648615.1. Taxonomy (NCBI): domain Bacteria; kingdom Bacillati; phylum Actinomycetota; class Actinomycetes; order Micromonosporales; family Micromonosporaceae; genus Catellatospora; species Catellatospora sp. NPDC049111. The sequence continues at coordinate 213 of NZ_JBEZEB010000056.1, forward strand.
TGCCGCGGGCCGTTGGTGATGAGGACCTGCACCGTGCCGCTGTACCGGGTCTCCTTGGCGAGCAGGAAGAGCAGGCTCAGGAAGCAGACCAGGAAGAAGCCCACGACCGCGCAGACCACCGCCCACGCGGGGATGCGCTGTTGGGAGTGCCACTGGTCGCTGACCGTCCACTGCGAACCGCGCAGCGGGATCTCGCCCGACGGCGTGTGAATGGTGGTCGAGCTGACCGACACTTCACCGAGCTGCACCAGCACCGGCCCCGGCCCGGCGGCCGGCCGCCCCGGGGGCGTGGCCGGGGGACGGGTCGCCGGAGCCGGCTCGTTCGGCAGTTGCAACCGAGGCGGCGCGGGCTGCGTGGCCCGAGCCGCGGGCGGCGGTGCAACGGGCGGGACCGACGGTGCGACGGGCGCGACTGGAGGCGTCGAGACCTGCGCGGATCCGACGGCGGGTGCCGAGGCGATGGGTGCGGTAGGCGCGAGCGGCGGTGCGGGAGGCGCGACCGGAGGCGTCGAGACCTGCGCGGATCCGACGGCGGGTGCCGAGGAGATCGGTGCGGTGGGCGCGAGCGGTGGCATGGGTGGTGCGACTGGAGGAGTCGAGACCTGTGCCGATCCCACGGCGGGTGCGGAGGAGATGGGTGCGGTGGGCGCGAGCGGTGGCGCGACGGCGGGCGAAGAGACCTGCGCGGATCCGACGGCGGGTGCCGACGAGATCGGTGCGGTGGGCGCGAGCGGTGCCACGGCCGACGGGATCGTGGGAGCCGAGACCTGCGCGGATCCGACAGCGGGCCCGACCGGGGGAGTGGAGACCTGCGCGGAACCCACCGCCGGCGCGGAAGGGGCCGGCGGGGCGGGGACCTGTGCCGAGCCCACGGCAGGGGCGGCAGGGAAGGCCTGCGTCGGGTCGGCCGGGGGCACGGGCGGGGTGGCGACGTAGACCACCGGCATGGTGGGCAGGGCCGGGGGTTCGCTAGGTGGAGCAGCGACGGGGACCTGAGCCGCGCCGGGCATCTCGGCCCGGGCACGCGCGCCGAAGGCCGCCAGCGGCTCGGTCGGCAGCGGCAGGGTGGGCGGCAGGTCGGGGGTCGGCTTGTCGGGCTGCTCGTCGGTCACACCGGCACGATAGCCGCTGGCCCGCAACGGCATCAGCGCTCACCGGGGTGACCGCCCGTGCACAGCCCGGTGTCCGGCAGCGGCGTGCACACCGGACGGTCGGGCACAGCGGCCGGGATGAGAACCGATCCCGCTACGTCGGAGCAGCTCAGGCGGGCGTCACGGCGTCGGCGGGCGCGGATTCCGGGTCGAGGTCAGGGTCCGGACCCGTGCCGGACTCCGCTGCGGCCTGCTGTTCGCGCAGGTCCTTGCGAGCCAGATAGGCGACGCCGACCAGGGCGCCGGCTGCGAAGATCCACCACTGCACCGCGTAGCCGAGGTTGAGCCAGTCGTTCTCGTGGCCGACCTCGATCGCGGTGAGGCCCTGCGCGCCGGGGGTGTCGGCGTCGGCGAGCACGTACGCGCCGAGCACCGGGTAGGGCAGCTTCTCCGCGATCGCGGGCACGCTGACGCGGCGGGTCTCCCAGTGGCCGTTGCGCTGGTCGACGCCGCTCGCGCCGGACTCGGTCAGGTGCACCCGGCCGACGACGGTGACGGTGCCGTCCGGCGCGGCGGGGAACTGCGGCGCGACGGTGATGCCGTCGGGGTGCGGCGGCACCCAGCCGCGGTCGACGAGCAGCGCCGAGCCGTCGGCCAGCAGCAGCGGCGTGAGGATCTCGTAGCCGACGGTGCCGTCGACGGTGCGGTTGCGGACCAGGATCTCCTGCGTGGTGTCGTACCGCCCGGTCGTGGTGACCCGGGTCCAGGCCGCGCCCTCGCCGGGTCCCGGCGCCGCGCCCTTGCCGGTGGCGGGGGCCAGGACGTCGCCCACCGGCACCGGTGTGACCACAGTGCTGGCGTCGATCCGGTCGTTGATCGCGCTGCGCAGCTCGTACCGGCTCCACTGCCAGCGGCCGAGCAGCACCATCACGAAGGAGGCGAGCAGGGCGACGGCGAAGACGGTCAGCCAGCGGCGGGTGAGGAGGGCGTGCACCCGGGCAGTTTACCTATGCCCTGAGCTGTGAGTTCTGTCACGGCCGATCGGTGGAGCGGTCACTCGGGCGACCGGTTGGGCCAGCGGGTATGGTGCAGCTTCGGACAGCGGCCGCGCGTCCGTGAAACAGCACCTGTGTTCCGCCGAGGCGGCTGCCCTTACGTCTGGAGTCCTCGTATGCCTGCCAACGATCCCGGCGTGGCCGGGCTGGGCAACGTCGCCGTGCGCCGTTTTCCGACGATGACCGTGCAGACCCCGCGGCTGGACGTGCGGCCGCTGCTGGCCGCCGACGCCGACCCGGTCACGGAGATCTTCGCGGACAAGCAGACGCAGCGCTGGCTGCCGTTCCCGAAGGAGTTCGGGCAGATCGACGGGCGCTCGTGGTGCACGGAGATGGCGGGTGAGCGCCGCGACAGCGGGGCGGGCGACCACTACGGCATCGTGCGGCGCGAGGACCAGCGCCTGGTCGGCTGCCTGTGGACGAAGCGCACGGACTGGGTCGGCCGGGTCACCGAGATCTCGTACGCGGTCTCCGCGGACACCCGGGGGCTGGGCATGGCTCCGGAGGCGGTGGACGCGCTGACCCTGGCGCTGGTGCTGGAGCACGGCTTCCAGCGCATCGAGCTGCGGGTGGCCCCGGGCAACACGGCCTCGCGCCGGGTGGCCGAGAAGGCGGGCTTCACCTACGAGGGCCTGCTGCGCAACGCCGGATACGTGCACAGCGGCCGGGTGGACCTGGAGGTCTGGTCGATAGTGGCGGCCGACCTGCGCTGATGTCTCAACGTGAAGGGGCCCCGCCGACCGGCGGGGCCCCTTCACTGTGTGAGCCGTTCAGTTCTTCTTCTTTTTCTTCATCTTCGGCAGGTTCGCCGGCTTCTTGCCGAGGATGTTGTCCGACGGCGGCGTGAACTGCTGCACGTCCTTGCCCTTGAGCGCGTCCTTCAGGGTGTACGCCACGGTCTCGATCGGTTTCCAGGAGTTGTAGTCGCCGGTGGCGTGGAACGGGTTGTCCGGATCGGCCATGAACGACGCCGCGGCCAGTTCCTTGGTGAAGCCGACGAACCAGGCGGCGCGGGTGTCGTCGGTGGTACCCGTCTTGCCGGCGACCGGGCGGTCGACCATGCCGTACACGCCGGGCGCGGTGGACCAGCCGCCGCATGCGCCCTTGGCCGCGCCGTACCCGGTGACGCAGCGCATCGCGTCGGTGGCGGCACGGGCCACGTCCTTGCTGACCTCCTGCCGGCAGCGCGGCGTCGCGACCGGCACCTGCTTGCCCTTGACGTCCATCATCGCCGGGGTGCCGTCGGGCTTGACGATTCCGGTGACGGGCAGGACCTCGCAGAACTTGCCGTCGGCGGCCATCGTGGCGTACGCGTTGGCCATCTCCAGCGGCGTGGTGTCCGCGACGCCGAGGGTGAACGAGCCCCAGGTCTTGGACTTGCCCGGCGAGGCCTGCAGCTTGTCGATGTCGGTGCGCCACTTCAGGCCGAGCCGCTCGGCCATGCGGACCGCCTTGTCCGCGCCGACCTTCTGCTCCAGCTGCACGAAGTACGTGTTGACCGACTTGCCGAAGCCCGACCACATGGCGTGGTTGCCGGTCATCGAGCCGCTCGCGTTGGACGGGCACCAGTGCCCGCCGCCGCAGGAGCCGCGCTCGCCCCAGCCGGCGAAGTACTGCGACTTGTAGCGGTGCGGCGCGTAGAACCAGGTGTTCATCTTCATGCCGGCGTCGAGCGCGGCGACCATCGTGAAGATCTTGAACGTCGAGCCTGCCTGGTATCCGGGCAGGTTGCCGCCGCCGAGCAGCGGGTTCACCGTGTTCGGGTAGTTGCCCTTGATCTTGCCGTACCGCTTGGGGTCGGTGTGCGCCCCGTTGCCCGCCTGGTCGAGCGAGTACGTGCGGTTCACCGCCATCGCCTTGACCAGCCCGGTGCCGGGCTGCACGACCACCTCGCCCAGGGCGTACGCGCTGCCGATCGGCTGGCGCTTGGTGACGTGGTCCATCGCGATGTCCTGGACCTTCGGGTCCAGCGAAGTGGTGATCTTGTAGCCACCGCGGCGCAGGTTGTCCTCGCGCTCGCCGGGGTTGGCCCCGAAGGCGGGCTGCGACAGCCACCAGTTCTTGAACATGTCGCAGAAGAAGCCCCAGCTGTTGTTCTTCTTGGCGACCGCGATGCAGTCGTTCGGCGGCTCGGTGATCTTGAGCTTGATCGGCTCCTTCTTCGTGGTGTCCGCGACCGCGGGAGTGATGTAGCCGAGTTCGGCCATGCGGTCGATCACGTAGTTGCGCCGCTGGGTGGCCGCCGTCTGGTCGCTGCCCGCCGGGTCGTACGCCGTCGGCGCCTTGACCAGGCCCGCCAGTGTCGCCGACTCGGCCAGCGTCAGGTCCTGCGGCAGCTTGGAGAAGAAGATCTGCGCCGCGGCGAAGACGCCGTACGCGCGGTGTCCGAAGTAGGCCACGTTCAGGTAGCGCTCCAGGATGTCGGTCTTCGACATCTCCTTCTCGACCTTGATGGCCAGCCGCGCCTCGCGGATCTTGCGGATGGGGGTCTGCTCGGTCGCCGCCATGACCTCGCTGGGGGTCTGCGCGCCGTCGCGCAGGGCCATACGCACGTACTGCATGGTCAGGGTCGACGCGCCCTGGGACACCTCGCCCGCGGTGTGGTTGGCTACGAAGGCGCGGGCGATGCCCTTGGCGTCGACGCCGTTGTGCTCGTAGAAGCGCCCGTCCTCACTGGCCACGATCGCCTTGCGGATGTTCTCCGAGATGCTCGCGATCGGCGTGTACTTGCGATGTTCCTCGTAGAAGTTCGTGAGCAGCGTCTTGCCGTCCGAGGCGTACACGTAGCTGGTCTGCGCCGGCGGCAGGCTTTTGAGTTCCGAGGGCAGCGAGTCGTAGAAATCTGCGCCGGCCTTCAGTCCCAGGCCGCCGACGGCGGCGAGGGGGTAGGTGACCGCGGCTACGACGACGCCCGCGATCAGGCCCGACCGCAGGATCGGCGCGAGACGTCCAGTGGCGGAAATTGCACCTTTTAGGCGGCTAAGCGGCTTCACCCTACAAAGGTAGGACAAACTACTCAGAAGAAGGATTCAAAGCAGTAAAAGACGCGACGATTTCTGCCCCCGAGTCGGCATCGCGACAGTCGACATGGTGAGGTGAGGTCGTGACGAGTGAGCTGTTGGGCTTAACGATCGAGGCGGTCCGTCCGCTCGACGCCGCCGCGATGAACCAGGCCCGCGAACTGCAGGCCCGGCTGACCAAGCCGGCCGGATCGCTGGGTGAGCTGGAGGAACTGTCGGTGCGCCTGGCCGGCCTGACCGCGGTCTGCCCGCCGCCGATGCTGGACTCGGCCCAGCTGGCGATCTTCGCCGGTGACCACGGGGTGCACGCGCAGGGCGTGACGCCGTGGCCGCAAGAGGTCACCGCACAGATGGTCGTGAACTTCCTGGCCGGCGGCGCGGCCGTGAACGCCTTCGCCCGGCAGACCGGCGTCACGGTGACCGTGGTCGACATCGGGGTCGCCGCCGACCTGCCTGCGGCCGCGGGCCTGGTCTCGGCCAAGGTCCGCGCCGGCACCCGGGACATGACCGTCGAGCCCGCGATGACCCGCGCCGAGGCGCAGGCCGCGCTGGAGGTCGGCATCCAGACCGCGTACGCGATGATCGACGGCGGGGCGCGGGTGCTGCTCACCGGCGACATGGGCATCGGCAACACGACCGCGTCGGCGGCGCTCATCTCGGCCTTCACCGGGCGCGACCCCGGCGTGGTGACCGGCTACGGCACGGGCATCGACGCGCCCACCCACCTGCGCAAGGTCGAGGTCATCCGGCAGGCGCTGGCGCTGCACGGCCCGTCCTGGGGCGACGACGCCGCCGGCGATCCGGTGGCCGTGCTCGCCGCGATCGGCGGTCTGGAGCACGCCGGCCTGACCGGTTTCATCCTGGGTGCGGCGTCGCGCCGGGTGCCCGTCATCCTCGACGGCGTGATCGCGGCCGCCGCCGCGCTGACCGCCGCCGCCATCGCGCCCAGCAGCCGGGATGCCATGATCGCCGGACACCAGTCGGTGGAGCCGGGCGCTAGCGTGGCCCTGTCGCAGCTCGAACTGAACCCGCTGCTCGACCTCGGCCTCCGGCTGGGCGAGGGCACCGGCGCGGTGCTGGCCTACCCGATCGTCGCCGGCGCGGTGCGGGTCCTGCACGAGATGGCGACCTTCGACAGCGCCGGAGTCGCCGCGAAAGTCGAGGAGTGAGCCCGCCGGGCTGAGCCCGGTTTCACTGCACAGACGAGAATGACAGCGGCCGCCGCCACGGCGGCCGCGGCGGTGGGTGGTGGCTCGCCGTGCGAACCGAGTGAGGACGCCCGTGACTGAGCTGTATCCCCTGGCGTTGCGGTTGGACGGGCGGCTGGTGCTGGTCGTCGGCGGGGGCGCGGTGGCGACCCGGCGAGTGCCCGCGCTGCTGGCGGCCGGGGCGCAGGTGCGCCTGGTCGCGCCGGAGCTGACCCCGGCGCTGCGCGGCCTGGCCGACGCGGGCCGGCTCACCTGGCGGGAGCGAGCGTTCGTCGAGGACGACCTGGACGGCGTCTGGCTGGTGCAGGTCGCGGTCGACGACCACGAGGCCGCCGAGTCGGTCTCGGCCGCCGCTGAGCGTCGCCGCATCTTCTGCGTACGCGCCGACGACCGGCACGCCGCGAGCGCCTGGACCCCGGCGGTGGCCCGGCACGGGGCGGTGACGGTCGCCGTGCTCGCGGGCGGTTCGCCCCGGCGGGCGGTCGCGGTGCGTGACCGCATCGCGAACCTGCTGGCCACCGACGAGGCGACGGTGCCGGAGACGATCAAGGGCACCGTGGCGCTGGTGGGCGGCGGCCCCGGCGACCCGGAGCTGATCACGGTCAAGGGCCGCCGCCTGCTGGCCGCCGCGGACGTGGTGGTCGCCGACCGGCTCGGACCCGGCCTGCTGCTCGACGAGCTGCGGGCGGACGTGGAGCTGGTCGACGTGGCGAAACTGCCGTACGGCCCGGCCGCGCAGCAGGAGGAGATCAACCGCATCCTGGTGGAGCGGGCCAAGGCCGGGCTGTTCGTGGTACGCCTCAAGGGCGGCGATCCCTATGTCTTCGGCCGGGGCGGCGAAGAGGTGCTGGCCTGCGCCGAGGCGGGCGTCCCGGTGACCGTGGTACCCGGTGTGACCAGCGCGATCTCGGTGCCCGCGGCAGCCGGCATCCCGGTGACCCACCGCCGGGTCGCGCACGAGTTCACCGTGATCAGCGGGCACCTCGGCCCGGACCACCCGGACTCGCTGGTCGACTGGCCCGCGCTGGCCCGGCTGCGCGGCACCCTGGTCATCCTGATGGGCCTGAAGAACCTGCCCGCCATCGTGGCGACCCTGCTGGCCCACGGCCGCGACGCCGCCACCCCGGCCGCGATCGTCCAGGAGGGCACCACCGACCAGCAGAAGTCGGTCCACGGGACCCTCGCCGACCTGCCCGCCCTGGCCGAGCAGCTGAGCCCGCCCGCCATCGTCGTCATCGGCGACGTCGTCGACGTCCTGCCCACCACTTTCTGACCCCGCCTGGACCCGGGTCGCGCCGCGGCAAGATCCGGGGCCGTTCGCAGCCATGATCTGTTTTTGTGGACGCCAGCGGCCCCTATGGGGGCACCCAGCGTCCACAAAAACAGATCATGAAGCGGTGTACGCCGCCGCGGCCGGTAAGCGTGACGGCAGGGCCGGTCGTCGGGACCCGGGGCCGTCACGACCCCTGGTAGAGGCGGGCCAGGTCGACGAGTTCGACGTCGCCGCGGGTGGACGCGGTGCGTTTCAGTGCGGGGGTGAAGCCCGAGCGGGCGAACAGCAGCAGCCGGGGCGCGGGGATCGCGGCTTCAGCGGGCAACAGGGTGCGCAGGTGCTCCAGGCGGTGCAACTCGTCGACGCCGACAGGGCTGGCGGTGGCCTTCGCCTCGCCGATCGCGATGATGCGGTCCGGGTGGCCGGAGCGGGTCTCCCAGACGACGGCGTCCAGTTCGTGCCCGGCCCGGTGCTCCCGGCAGGGGAGTTCGGTGGGCAGCGCCCGGCTCGCCAGGCCGCCGAGGGTCTGCTCGCTCGCGTGCCGCAGGCACCACTGCCTGGTCAGGTCCTCGAAGTGCGGTCCGTAGATCTTGGAGGCGATGGTGTCGCTGTTGCGGTCCCACACCTGCTCCGCTCGCCCGGCGACCAGCTCGGCCTCGTGCCGGTTGATGATCAGCTGGTACAGCCGGACGACCGGTTCGGTGATCCGGTAGACGGTGCGCTTGCTGCGCAGGGCGTCGTCGACGGCCTCGACCAGGCCGATGCCCTGCAGCCCGTTGAGCAGGTGGGCCAGCGCGGAGGCGGGCCGGCCGAGTTCGGCCGCGATCTCGGTGCGGCGGACCTTGCCGGCGCTGAGCGCGGTCAGCACGGCGGCGTACGACGTGGGGTCAGCGATCGACGGGTCCTCGCGCAGCAGCAGGCTGCCCTCGCGGAACATCGCCGACGCCGGGTTGACGATCCGGCGCAGCACCCAGCGGCCGAAGTCGGCGGCGCTGCGCGGACCCGTCCCGCCGCTCATCTCCAGGTACGCCGGGGTGCCGCCGACCAGCGCGTTGACGCGAAACGCCAGCTCGGGATCATCGAGCCCCCAGAAGGCGGCCGCCTCGCGGTAGCCGAACGGGCGCACCACCAGTTCCAGCACCGCCCGGCCGCGCAGCGGCGCGCCCGCGCTGAGCAGCGTGGACATCGTGGTGAGCGCGCTGCCGCAGAGGATGAGCCGGGTGCGGGTGTCCTGCTTGGCCTCGCCGAGCGGGCTGAGCGCCTGCTGCAGGTACGACGGCAGGGCCGGGGTCGTGGCGACCAGGTACGGGAACTCGTCGATGACGACGGGCAGCTGCCGCTCCCGTCCGAGGCGGATCAGCTCGGTCAGCGCCTCGCGCCAGTCGGCCGGAGCCAGGGGCGAGCCGAGCCCGCGGTGCTCGGCCAGCGCGCGGCCGAGGTCGGCCAGGTTCTGGCTCTCGGTCTGCTGGGTCGCGCCGAAGAAGAAACCGCCGGCCTGCTGGGCGAGCAGTTCGAGCATGAGCGTCTTGCCCTGGCGGCGGCGGCCGTAGACGAGCCCGAGCGTCGCGCCGGGCGTCGGCGCGGACACGAAGTCGGTCAGCTCGTCCCATTCGACGGCGCGGCCGTGCAACCGCTCAGGTTTCGATGTGTCCACATAACTATGGTAGCGGCAACTATCATAGTTGCCGCTACCATAGTTGCTGGATCAGCGGCCGAGGAGCTGGGCGCAGCGGATCAGGCCGAGGTGGCTGTAGGCCTGCGGGTGGTTGCCGAGGCCGCGCTCCAGGTCCGGGTCGTACTGCTCGGGGAGCAGGCCGGTCGGGCCGGCGGTGGCGAGCATCTGGTCGAAGAGTTCCTCGGCGTCGGCGCGGCGGCCGGTGCGCAGGTAGGCCTCGATCAGCCAGGCGGTGCAGATGTGGAAGCCGCCCTCCTTGCCGGGCATGCCGTCGTCCCACTTGTAGCGGTAGACGACCGGGCCGGAACGCAGCTCGGCCTCGACGGCCAGCACCGTGTCCAGGAAGCGCGGGTCGTCGTCGGCCAGCAGGCCGGACAGGCCGATCCACAGGCTGGAGGCGTCCATCTCCGGGAAGCCGTAGGCCACCGTGTACGCCTTGGTGCCCTCGTGCCAGCCCTGGTGCAGGACGTTCTCGGCGATCCGGTCCCGCAGCTCGACCCACTCGGGGCGTTCCTCGGTGGTGTGCCGCTCCAGCACCTGCAGGGCGCGGTCCACCGTCATCCAGGACATGACCTTGGAGTACACGTGGTGGCGCGGAGGCAGCCGGGCCTCCCAGATGCCGTGGTCGGGCTCGTGCCAGCGCTGCGAGCAGGCCTGCACCATGGCCTCCATGACCCGCCACTCCTCGTGGCGGATCTTGCCGCGCTTGTCCGCGACCGCCATCAGCACGTCCGCGACGGGGCCGAACACGTCCAGCTGGAGCTGCTTGTTGGCGGCGTTGCCGACGCGCACCGGCCGGGAGCCGGCGTAGCCGGGCAGGCTCTCGATCACGGCCTCCGGGCCCAGCTCGTAGCCGTCCACGGTGTAGAGCGGGTGCAGCCGCTCCGGGTGCCCGCCGGTCCGGTCGACCACACCGTCGACCCACCGCAGGAACGCCTCGGCCTCGGTCAGCGAGCCCAGCTCGACCAGCGCCTTGACGGTCATCGCGCCGTCGCGCAGCCAGACGAAGCGGTAGTCCCAGTTGCGGATGCCGCCGAGCGTCTCCGGCAGCGAGGTGGTCGCCGCCGCGATGACGCCGCCGCCCTCGAAGTGGCACAGCCCGCGCAGCGTGAGCGCGCTGCGCATGACCACCTCCTTCTCGACCGAGGGCAGTTCCAGGGAGTTGGCCCACTCCCGCCACGGCTGCTCGACCAGCTCCAGCCGCTCGCCCGCGGACAGCGGGTGCGCGGTCAGGTTGTGGCTGCGCATGCGCATCTCCAGCAGCGCCTCGCCGTTCATCTTCGACAGGTCGATGACCGCGCGGGCGGTGTCGTGCCCGCCGTCGTCGACGACGTCCCACTCCACGCCGGGGGAGTACAGGCACAGGTGCTCGCTGGTGCCCAGCACGAGCAGCCCGTCGGTGAGCGGCTGCAGCTGCACCGGCACCTGCCCGAACTCGGGCCGCGGCGCGTACTCGACGCGGACCACGGTGTTGCCGGTCAGGCGGCGCATGAGGCTGTCGCCTTCGAGCCAGTCCGTCACGGTCACCCCGGACCAGCGCGTCTCCACGGTCATCGTGCCGGGGCGGTAGCGCTGGCCCAGCGGGTGCCCGCCGCGCTGCGGGGCGATGCTGAAGTGGCCCGCGGGCGCGCCGCCGAGCAGGTCGGCGAAGATGGCCGCGCTGTCCGGCCGCGGGTGGCACAGCCAGCTCACCCGGGCGTCCGGGCTGATCAGCGCGACGGTGCGGCCGTCGGCCAGCATCGAGTGGCGCTCGATCGGCACCGCCCGCTCGCCGAACAGCCAGTGCCGCCGGGTGTCCAGCAGCAGCGCCAGGATGCGCACCGCCTGCAGCGGGTCCTGCACCCGGAACGACGCGGCGGTCTCGCCCGCGCCCACCTTGACGCCGATGTCCTTGCCCGACAGCTGCCGGAAGGCGTTCTCGTCGGTGACGTCGTCGCCCATGAACAGCACCGCGCCCGCGGACACCTGGCGGCGCAGCTCGTCGATCGCGGTGCCCTTGTGCGAGGCGAGCACCGACAGCTCGACGACCTCCTTGCCCTCGGTGGTGTGCACGCCGGCCCAGGCGGCAGGGCCGCACCGGATGGCGTCGGTCACCGCGGCCGCCACCGCCCGGGAGGCGGTGCGCAGGTGCACGGCGACGCTGGCGGGCTTGTTCTCCAGGCGTACGCCCGGATGCTCGGCGGCGATGCGCTCCAGCTCGGTCTGCAGCCGGCTGCGCAGCTCGACCAGGTCGGAGGCGAGCCGCTGGACGAAGCCGATGTCGAACTCGGAGCCGTGGCTGCCGACGAGATGCACCTCGCTGGGCAGCCGGGAGAGCGCCGCGAGGTCGCGCAGCGCCCGCCCGGAGACCACCGCGACGGTGGTCTGCGGGAGCGTGGCCAGCGATCGCAACGCTGCGACCGCCTCGGGGATCGGGGCGGCCGCGGACGGGTCCTCCACGATCGGGGCCAGGGTGCCGTCGTAGTCGCACGCGACGAGCAGGTGCGGTACGCGGGCCAGCTGCGCCAGCGCGGAGCGCAGTTCGGGGTCGAAGCCGTCGCGGTCGAGATCGACGGTCATGCCCAGGGTCATGGTATTGCTCCCAGTTCGGTCAGGAAGTCTGACGCCCAGCGCGCCACGTCGTGACGCCGCAGGTGCCGCTGCATCACGCTCATCCGGCGCCGGGCCTCGTGCTCGTCGACGGTGACCGCGCGCATGAGTGCGTCCTTGACCGCGTCCAGATCGTGGGGGTTGCACAGGAACGCCTGTCGCAGCTCTCCGGCCGCGCCCGCGAACTCGCTCAACACGAGTGCGCCACCATGTTCCAAGCGTGCCGCCACGTACTCCTTGGCCACCAGGTTCATACCGTCCCGCAACGGGGTCACCATCATGACGTCGGCCGCGCAGTAGAGCGCGGCCAACTCACTGCGACTGTACGACTGGTGCAGGTAATGCACGGCAGGCACGCCGACGCGGCCGAAATCCCCGTTGATCCGGCCCACCTCGCGCTCGACCTTGATGCGAAGTGCCTGGTAGTGCTCGACCCTTTCCCGGCTCGGCGTCGCCACCTGCACCATCACCGATTCCGGCACGGAAAGCCGTCCCGCGGCCAGGAGCTCGCGATATGCCTTCAGGCGGTGCTCGATGCCCTTGGTGTAGTCGAGGCGGTCCACGCCCAGGATGACCGTTTTGGGGTCACCCAGCTCGGCCCGGATCTGCACCGCGCGCTCCCGGACAAGTGGGTTGTCCGCGAGACGCTGCATCTCGCCCACGTCGATCGAGATCGGGAAGGCGTCCGCCTTGACCTGCCGGCCCTCGTACTCGATCACGTTGCCGTGGTACGGCGTGCCGAGCAGGTGGCGGGCCAGCCGGATGAAGTTCTGCGCGGCCAGCCGCTGCTGGAAGCCGACCAGGTCGGCCCCGAGCAGCCCGCGCAGCACCTCGGCGCGCTGCGGCAGCTGCATGAACAGCTCGATCGGCGGAAAGGGGATGTGCAGGAAGAAGCCGATCTTGAGGTCGGGGCGCAGCTCCCGCAGCATCGCGGGCACCAGTTGCAGCTGGTAGTCCTGCACCCAGACGGTGGCCCCCTCGGCGGCGACCTCCGCGGCCGCCTCGGCGTAGCGGCGGTTGACCACCCGGTAGGCCTCCCGCCAGCGGCGGCGGAAGACGGGCGGCTCGACGTTGTCGTGGTAGAGCGGCCAGATGGTGGCGTTGGACTGGCCCTCGTAGTACCGCTCAAGATCTTCTTCGGAGAGCGGCACCGGCCGCAGGTTGATCCCGTCCAGCTCGAACGGCTCCGGAGCCGGGCCGGGCGAACCCGACCAGCCGATCCACGTGCCATGGCGCTCGACGAGCACCGGGTGCAGTGCGGTGACGAGCCCGCCGGGACTGCGCCGCCAGCGGCGGGCGGAGTCACCGGAACCCGTGACGCGACCTCCTGGCGTGTCCGTGGTCACTTCGTCCACGGGCAGCCGGTTCGCGACGACGACGAACGGACTGCGATCGACCATCGCTGCCTCTCCTCCGATCGGTGGATCGTGGGCCATCCTCTGAGACTACTGAAGTCCCCTGAAAGGTGGATCATCGGCGCGGCACGCGGGGGCGATACGTGTAGATCATCCCAGCGGGGCGCATTGATCACAACCCGCTGCGTGATGCCCGGCCCGTGCCCCGCCAAACCCGCTGTCCGGATCGTCGCACGTCCCGGCGGCGCGATCCGCCTCACACGGCCCGATGTCCCAGGCCGCGGGACCACCTGGGAGTATTGAACCGAAGACTGTCTGAAGGGGGTTGGCCCGACCGTGGCCCAGTTCATTTACACGCTCGAGAAGGCACGCAAGGCGCACGGCGACAAGGTTGTGCTCGACAACGTCACGCTCAACTTCCTGCCGGGTGCCAAGATCGGCGTGGTCGGCCCGAACGGCGCGGGTAAGTCGAGCCTTCTGCGGATCATGTCCGGCCAGGACATCGTCAGCAACGGCGAGGCCCGGCTCATGCCCGGCTACACCGTGGGCATGGTGGCCCAGGAGCCCCGCCTCGACGAGTCGCTGACCGTGCTGCAGAACATCGAGCTGGCCGTCGCCGACACCAAGGCCAAGCTCGCCCGGTTCAACGAGATCGCCGAGCTGATGGCGACCGACTACTCCGACGAGCTGATGGACGAGATGGGCCGGCTCCAGGAGGAGCTGGACCACAGCGACGCGTGGGACCTGGACTCCAAGCTGGAGCAGGCCATGGACGCGCTGCGCTGCCCGGAGCCCGACCTGCCGGTCGGCCCGCTCTCCGGTGGCGAGAAGCGCCGCGTGGCGCTGTGCAAGGTGCTGCTGGAGCAGCCCGACCTGCTGCTGCTCGACGAGCCCACCAACCACCTGGACGCGGAGAGCGTGCTCTGGCTGGAGCAGCACCTGGCGAAGTACCCCGGCACGGTGATCGCGATCACCCACGACCGGTACTTCCTGGACAACGTCGCCCAGTGGATCCTGGAGCTCGACCGCGGCCGCGCCTACCCGTACGAGGGCAACTACTCCACCTACCTGGAGAAGAAGGCGGCGCGTCTGTCGGTCGAGGGCCGCAAGGACGCCAAGATGCGCAAGCGCCTCTCCGAGGAGCTGGAGTGGGTGCGCTCCAACGCCAAGGCGCGCCAGACCAAGTCCCGGGCCCGTCTGGACCGGTACGAGGAGATGGCCAACGAGGCCGAGAAGACCCGCAAGCTCGACTTCGAGGAGATCCAGATCCCGCCGGGCCCGCGCCTGGGCAACACGGTGATCGAGGTCAAGGACCTGGTCAAGGGCTTCGGTGACCGGGTGCTCATCGAGAACCTGTCGTTCTCGCTGCCGCGCAACGGCATCGTCGGCATCATCGGCCCCAACGGCGTCGGCAAGACCACGCTGTTCAAGACCATCGTCGGCATCGAGAACCCCGACCAGGGCAACGTCAAGGTCGGCGAGACGGTGACCCTGTCCTACGTCGACCAGAACCGGGCCGGCCTGGACAGCGCCCAGACCGTCTGGGAGGTCGTCTCCGACGGCCTCGACTACCTGATGGTCGGCAAGGTCGAGATGCCGTCGCGGGCGTACGTGGCCGCGTTCGGCTTCAAGGGGCCGGACCAGCAGAAGCCGGTCAACGTGCTGTCCGGCGGTGAGCGCAACCGCCTCAACCTGGCGCTCACCCTGAAGATCGGCGGCAACGTGCTGCTGCTCGACGAGCCCACCAACGACCTGGACGTGGAGACGCTCTCCAGCCTGGAGAACGCGCTGCTGGAGTTCCCCGGCTGCGCCGTGGTCATCTCCCACGACCGCATGTTCCTCGACCGCGTGGCCACCCACATCCTGGCGTGGGAGGGCACCGACTCCGACGAGTCGAAGTGGTTCTGGTTCGAGGGCAACTTCGAGGCGTACGAGAAGAACAAGATCGACCGCCTCGGCGCCGAAGCCGCCCGCCCGCACCGGGTCACCCACCGCCGTCTGACGCGCGACTGATCCAGATCTTCGGGATCGTTCGCCCGGCCGGCCGCGGCCGGCCGGGCGAACGATCAAGGCGAGTGGGAGAACCATGAGATTCACCTACCACTGCGCGCTGCGGTGGTCCGATCTTGACGCGTACGGGCACGTCAACAACGCGCGCTTCCTCACCCTGTACGAGGAGGCCCGGGTCGCGATGATGTTCGTCGGCGCCCGGGAGGCCGGCGTGACCTCCTTCGAGGACGGCATCGTGGTGTCCCGGCACGAGGTGGACTACCTGCGGCCGATCGACTACGGCGACCCGGTGCGCATCGAGCTGTGGATCGAGGACTTGAAGCCGTCCCGCTTCACCGTCTGCTACGAGCTGTTCGACGGTGACCTGCTGGCCAGCCGGGCCCGGTCCGTGCTGGTGCCGTACGACCTCGACAAGCAGCGGCCCCGCCGGATGAGCGAGGCCGAGCAGAGTTTCCTGAAGCCATGGCTGTCGACCTGACCGACCGCGCCGACGCGGCGGTGTTCCTGCACCGGCTGGTGCGGCTGGATCCGGCGACGCTGGTGCGGCTGTGCCCGGCCGGGCCGGGCCGGGTGGCGCTGTGGGCGACGCTGCCGTGGGGCGTGCTGGTCACCCGCACGGTCGCCGGCAGCGTCGACCGGGACCGGGTGGCACAGGCGTCGGCGCTGCTGGAAGGCGTCGCGGAGCCGCCGGCGCTGGACGACCGCTGGCGCGGCGCGCTGCCCCCGGCGACCGTCCGCGCCGTCGAACGGCTGCCCGCGGCGGTGGTCGGCGGTGCTGCCGCCGCGGCCGCGCAGGCCCTGCGCGACGTCGGGTCCACCGGGCTCAAGGGCCGTGCCGTGGGGCAGCGGGTGCTGCGGGACGCGCTGCTGGACCACGTCGTCATCAGCGGTGTGTCCGATGTGGACGGCGCGTCGTTCGCGGTTCCGCAGCGGCTCGTGCAAGGCTTGGTCCGGATGGGGTTCCTCGGTGCCGACGAGGTGACGGTGGTCACCGCCGGCACGTGGACCGGGCTCGCCGGTTCCTATGGCACCGCCTGGTTCCGGACACCCGTATTGTCCGTACGGCCGATTGTCAGTCGGTCGATAGGTTGATCGGACATCGGCTGTTCAGCCCGGGACCTTCGGTAAGGGGATGACGAAAGACGGCTGTACGGGTAGCCTCCTCGCCGGGGATGGAACTGAGGGTAGGCAAGCAGTCTCCCTCAGCATTGATCTGTCGGCTTCAGGCTACGGTCGGACAGGAGCATGGGCATGGCGTGGTTTTCGTGGCAACGCTTGCGGGTGGGTCAGTCGACGGCGGGGGAGACGCGGCCGCGTACGGTCCCGCAGCAACGCAGCCTCTTCGAGGTGCCGGACGACCTGTCCATGATGGACAGCCTGCCACCGGCTCCGACCACGCTGGCCCCGGCTGAGACACCGCAGGTCAACCTGCGCCGCATCGCCGCCACCCTCGACCTGCTCGACATCCGCTACCTCTCCGACGGGGAGGAGAGCCTGCTGGCGCTCTGGGAGCGGCACGCCCTGCTGTTCGCGGTCGAGGGCCCCGACGACGAGATCCTGGTGATCCGGGCCCGCCCGCACGCCACCGTGCCGCCGGAGCTGGCCGACCTGGCCTACCGGGCGGTCAACGAGTGGAACCACACCCGCCGCTTCGCCAAGGCATACGTGGGCGACCCCACCGAGCGCGGCCAGCTGCCGATCTACGCCGAGTGGCAGGTGCCCCTGCGCTCCGGCGTGCACGACGCGCTCCTCATGGAGCTGCTCGACTGCGCCGCCTCGGTGTCCACCACCTTCGTGGACTGGATGCACAGCGACGGCGGCCTGCTGCTCTGAGGACGTCTCTCCACCGCCGCAGGGCCCTCTGACGGCGACAGCCGCCTGTCCGGGTCTCGTACACCCGGGCAGGCGGCTGATCCGTCTGTGTCGTCATGCGGAGCCGCTCACTCCATGCGGGGGAACAGCCCGATCCGGCCGTGGTACTCCCGGCCCAGTTCGTCGGTGTCCGAGCCCACCAGCAGGCCCTGCGGGGAGATGGCGAACGCGCGCACACCCACGCCGCGCGAGCGGGTCGGGTTCCAGGGCAGGGCCATCCCGGTGACCGGGTTGATCGCCGCGACGCCGGGGCGCTCCACCGCGCCGGGGCCGGCCGACTCCATGCCGTACGGGTTGTTCAGCCAGCGCTGGTGCCCGCCCACGTAGACGGCCCCGCCGACGATCTCGACGGCGTAGAGCGAGTCGCCGCCGGTGTGGTTGACCCAGGTGGGCCGGACCTTGCCGGTGGCGTAGGTCTCGAACCGGGCCGCGGTGTCGCAGTTGATCTCCCAGCCGCTGAGGCGGCCGGTGGTGACGATGACGAAGTACTCGCCGTCGGGGGAGAAGTCGGCCGCGCGCATGTAGGTGTCGAAGCCCTCCCGGCACAGCGGGACGTACGCGTCGGTCGACCAGTTGGCGGCCTTCGACGGGTTGCCGGTCAGGTCGAACATGGCGGCCTGCACCCGGCGGGCCGAGCCGACCCGGGTGAACGCGCCGATCGCCAGCAGCCGGTCGCCCGCCGGCGAGACGGCGATGTCCTCGACCTTCACCCGGCCGATCTCCGGAGCGTCCAGCCGCGCGTCGAACACCGTGTCCACCGCACCGGTGACCGGGTCGAGCCGGGCCAGGCCGCGCCGCGGCACGTCGTTGATCGCGGTGAACGAGCCGCCCAGGTAGAGCCACCCGTCCGAGACGGCCAGCCCGCGCACGTCGCCCCAGTTGATCGCGGCGTCGAAGCCCGGGATACGTCCCCCGGTGGACAGGTCCAGCCGGGCGAGCCCGCGCTGCTCGGCGTCGTTGATCTCCTCGAAGGAGCCGCCGACGAACACCGAGTTGTCCGGGCCGGGGGTCAGCGAGTACACCATGCCGTCCACGTCCGGCGCGAAGTCTTCGAGCACCGCCCCGGTGCGCAGGTCGAAGGCGAACAGGTGCTCGCGCTCGTACTCCTCGGTGCCGGTGTTGTCGCTCACCCTGGTGAAGTCGCCGCCGACGACGGCGACCTGGCCGACCACGGCCAGCGCGTGCACCTCGCCGTCGAGGATGTGCGGTGTCCAGTCGGCGGGATCCTCGTCGACGGTGCGCACCGGGCCCGGCTTCAGGTTCTCGGCCGGGGCCTGGGGTGCTGCCGCCCATACGGCGGCGGGCAGGGCCATCGCGGCCAGCACGGCCAGCGATACCACGCGGTGGCGCATCAGGACGTCTCCTCGCAAATCCGGGCAATTCCTCCCCTGGTTAACGAGGCGACCGAAAAGAAGGGCACCCTCCTCGACCGGTCAGTCGAGAAGGGTGCCCGAAGTCACTCGGCCCAGATCAATGGTCAGAATTCACCATGAAGAATGCCGCCCGCTCCAGGTAGTCCCAGAGCATCTTGTCGAGTTCAGGGCTGAGTTCGAGGACGTCGACGGCGTGGCGCATGTGGCGCAGCCACGCGTCGCGCTCGACGGCGCCGATGACGAAGGGGGCATGGCGCATGCGCAGCCGCGGGTGCCCGCGCTCCTGCGAGTACGTGTTCGGGCCGCCCCAGTACTGGATCAGGAAGAGCCGCAGCCGCTCGTTGGCCGGGCCGAGGTCTTCCTCCGGATACATCGGCCGCATCACCGGGTCGGTGGCGACCCCGGCGTAGAACTCGTCGACGAGCAGGCAGAAGGCGTCCTCGCCGCCGAGCAGTTCGAAATAGTTCGGAGTCGGCAGGGCGGTCGACGCGGGGGTGGCGGGCTGGTCACTCACCAGGCCCAGGCTACCCGGCGACCGGAGCCTCGTTGAGCCGCCGGGCGCGCTCGATCGCGGCGGTGAAGCGCTCCTGCGCGGGCCATGCGGACAGCGCCACCAGCACCAGCACCACGCCGGCCACGCTCCACAGGCCGATGACCTGGTGCAGTGGCCAATGGCTGGCCAGCATCCCGGTGATCAGCACCGCGCTGCCCTGCATGATCTGCATCCCGCCCTGCATCACGCCGAACGCGCGGGCGCGGTAGACGTTCGGCAGCGCCTGCACGAAGAGCCCGTTGATGGCGGGCAGCATGCCGGCCAGGCAGAAGCCGCAGGCCGCGGCCATCAGGCACACGGCGTACAGGGACGGGTTGAGCAGCGCCGGCACCAGCATGATCGGGGTGAGCAGGGCCAGCGGCCGGATCAGCAACCGGCGCAGGTGCGGTGCCGTGAACCGGCCGATCACGATGCCGCCCAGCACGTAACCGGCCGGGTTGGCGAGCATGATCATTCCCTGGGCGAAGCCGCGCTCGGCCTCCCCGCCGGGTTCGAGGTGGTGCGCCCAGACGGCGGCGAGGCCCTCCGGCACGATCGCGAACAGGGTCACGCTGAAGACGAGCAGGGCGATCGCCCGCAGCGCGGGGATCCCGAAGACCACCCCGAAGCCCTCGGCGGTCTCCCGGACCAGGTTGCGCCGCGCAGCCGGGTCGCCCACCGCCGGACGGTGCCGCACCACGAACGTCAGCAGCAGCGCCGACAGGGCGAAGGTGCCGGCGTCGAGCAGCAGCGACAGCCGCGGGTTCATGGCGGCCAGCAGGCCGCCGGCGAGGTAGCCGCCGATCTGGGCGGCCTGGCCCGCGCTGAGGTTCAGCGAGATCCCCACCACCAGGCGGTCGCCGGCGAGGATGGCCGGATACAGCGCCGAGCGGGCCGCCTCGTAGGGCGGGTTGCCCAGGGCGGTGAGGAAGAGCAGGCCGATCAGGACCGGGATCGGCAGGCCCGGCACCGCGACCAGCCCGATGAGCACCATGCGGGCGAGATCACTGATGATCATTACCGTGCGGTACGGATACCGCTCGGCGACCGCCGCCAGCATGGGACCCAGCAGCACCCACGGTGCGAAGCTGATGGCGAAGGTGGCCGCGGCCATGCCGGCCGACTGCGTCTGCTCGTAGACCAGTGTGGTGACCGCGGCCTTGGCCAGGTAGTCGCCGATCCAGGACAGCACGCTCGCACCGAGCATGCCCCGGTACTCGCGGATGGCGAGCACTTCGCCGAACGTCGCGCGGTGCTCAGGTGGTGAGCCGGGCGGATCGTTCGGTGGGGGTGTATTGGTGCGAGCGGGGTGGTGCACCACCGGATGGTCCTCCATCGATCACGACACTGGTGTCGAGGACCGCCATCCTGTCGCAGAGTCACGCCGAATGACCGTCCCAGAAGGGATGTCGTCGGTTGATTCTGCCCGATCGGTGGATAAAGCGCTAGCCTCTACGGCTGATGCCACCACGTACAGTCAGGGAGCCGACGATGGCTCCTCGGTCGGCACCGACGCCCGCAACGCGCGGGCCGCCTGCATCTGCGCCGCGATGCCCGACGCCTCGAGCGCCTCGGTGAGCCGTCGGCGCATCTCGCGCTGCAGGTCCCACTGCCGGTCGGCGGAGGTCTTGCACACGGTGCGGATCACCGCGCCGTCCACGCTGATGTTCTCCACGCCCAGCACCTGCGGCGGCTCGACGAAGTCGGCGGCCCACTCGGGATCGTGCGCGAAGGCGTCGACCGCCTGGCGCAGCACCGACGTCGCCTCCTCCACGCCGACGAAGCCGATCGGCACGTCGATCATGACGGTGGCCCAGCCCTGGCTCTTGTTGCCGATGCGGATGATCTCACCATTGCGGACGTACCAGATCACGCCGCGGCCGTCACGGATGGTGACGGTGCGCAGGCCGACCGACTCGACCACGCCGACGGCCTCGCCGGTGTCGATCACGTCGCCCACCCCGTACTGGTCCTCCAGCAGCATGAACAGGCCCGCGATCAGGTCCTTGACCAGCGACTGCGCACCGAAGCCCAGGGCGACGCCGGCGATGCCGAGGCTGGCGATGAGCGGCCCGACGTTGATGGAGAACTCGCTCAGCACGATCAGGAAGGCGACCGAGAACACCGCGACGGTGACCATGCTCTTGAGCACCGAGCCGATGGCTTCGGCACGCTGGCGGCGGCGCTCCGGGAACGCGCTCCCGGCGTTCAGCACCGAGACCGGCACCTTCTCCCGGATCGGTCGCAGCATCGTCGGCACCTTGCCCTGCGCCGTGCGGGCCACGATCTTGTTGATCGTGTGATTCAGCAGCGCGCGGGCGATCATCGCCACGACAATGATGACGACGATGCGGATCGGCTTGATGAGGATGTAGTAGCCGCCGTCGGCCAGCCACTGCGAGTCGGAGAAGTTGTAGACGCCTTTGCAGACGGGGTCCGCCAGGCACGCGGTGGAGGGCGTCTCCGTGGGGTCGGGGGCGAGAAGGCTCAACGGCATGGCTTACTAGCTACCTCATCGGTCGGTCGGCGGTGCGGGCGGCCTGCGGGGGACTTTCCTCGCATATGCGAATGAGCAGGGCATAGCGCGGCTGAGAATTCATGAGACCGCCGCAAATTGTAGGTGCAATCACCAGATCAATCGGGGACGATGGTCACAATGACGCGATGACGTGACTGTGCCGCCGGAGGGTGAGACCGATGCCTGACATACGACCCACAGCCGCCTCCGCCGCGTTGCTCCTCAACGCGACTTACGAACCGCTGTGTGTCGTGTCCGTGCGCCGGGCCGCCATCCTCATCCTCTCCGGCAAGGCCGTCTGCGTCGCTGACGGCGACGGGGTGCTGCACAGCTCCCGTGCCCGGGTGCCCGTCCCCCTCGTGGCCAAGCTCACCCGCTACGTGCGGGTGCCCTACCGCACCCAGGTCGGCCTGTCCCGGCGTGCGATCTTCGCGCGCGACGGCGGGCGCTGCGTCTACTGCCAGGGGCCGGCCGAGACGATCGACCACGTGCACCCCCGCTCCAAGGGCGGGCAGCACGCCTGGGACAACGTGGTCGCCGCCTGCGCGCGCTGCAACCACCACAAGGGCGACAAGACGCTGGCCGACCTCGGCTGGCGTCTTCCGGTGAAGCCCACTGTGCCGCACGGCGCGGTCTGGCGCGTGCTCGGCCACCGCACCCCGGACCCGCGCTGGGCGCAGTGGCTGGAGACCGCCTGAGGCTCAGGCCTTGTGCGCGCTGACCAGGCTGGCGAACACCACGATGTTGTCGGCGTAGCCCAGTTCGCCGCCCACCCAGCGGCCCCCGCAGGTGATCAGCCGTAATCCGGGCCGGGTGTAGTCATGATAGATCCGGTCGACGGGCAGGCTCTGCTTGCTGAACCGTTCGACCGTGTTGACCTCGAACACGGTGACCTTGTTGTCCCGGCGCGTGATCTCGATCTTCGCGCCGGGCTTCAGCTCGTTCAGGCGGTGGAAGACCCCGGGAGAGTCCTTGGTGTCCACGTGCCCGACGATGATCGCCGGTCCGTACTGGCCGGGGGAGGGTCCGTCGTCGAACCAGCCCGCCTCGTTGCGCAGCAGCAGCGACGGGGTGTCGATCGCGCCGCGCTCGTCCAGGCCCACCCCGTGGATGTACGCCTTGACCTTGATCGCGGGGATCTGGATGCGCAGCGGCCGGCTCGGGCCCAGCACGGGGAACTCGCCGGGCGGAGCCTTGCCCGGTCCCCGGAACAGCTCGGCGAACGAGAAGCCGCCGGCCTGGCCCAGGCCGATACCGACGCTGAACAGCCCGACCAGGAGCAGCACCGCGGCCAGCGGGCCGCGCAGGCGGCGCAGCACGGCGTCAGGCGGGGGTCAGCGGGTTGCGCCCGCGGCGACGCGACAGCAGCAGCACACCCAGGCCGAGACCCATCGCCGCGGCGCCCGCGCCGATCAGCGTCGTGCCGCCGTCCCCGGCCAGGCCGCCACCGCCGGTGTTCGGACCGCGCTGCGGGCTGTCGTGGTTGACCACCCACAGCGTGGTGGTGGCGGTCTGCCGGCTCGGGCAGGTCAGCTTCACGTTGTAGCCGCCCGCCTTCTTGTTCTCCGGCACCGTCGCCGCCGCGATCAGGTATACGTTGACCGGCTCGACGGTGACCGTGCCGAACGCGTCGGAGTGCACCTTCGCGTTGTTCAGCGCGTCGCCGCAGCTGGCGCGGATCGCGACCTGGAAGCCGGCCTGGATGGTGCTCGGGTTGACCTCGACGAAGACACCCTCGGCGTGCGCGGGCGCCGGCGCGGTGAGCGCCGCGACGACCAGCGCCACGGCCCCGGCCGCCACCCGGAGAGCAGACCGCATGTTTCCCCCAAATCGCGTATGACCGCCCGATCACCCCGGGCTATCCCAAATCCTCTCACCCAGCACTAACCCACCACGCCCATAAACATGAAAAAAGGCCCTAACCGGGCATCTCCGGCCCGCAGGCGCGTCGTCGTCGACCGTCCCCGCCAAGGTCATCCGACTTGCCTGGCACCTGTGCGTATCTTGACCGCCCATTCGCCCACCTGCCTGGCAAGTCGAACGATCATGGTGCGTTGCCGCACCGGCTCGCGGCCTGGCGTGCCCGTGCCCGCGCTCGGCCGCGCGTGGGCGGGACCCGGGCGGGGTCTTCAGGGCGGGGTGAGGGGGCGCCAGGCCAGCGGGGTCGACAGGATGAGCGTGCTGGACGGGCGGCCGTGCGGGGCCAGGCGGTCGATCAGGGCCTCGAAGGCGTCCATGGAGGTCGCGGCGACCTTGAGGATGCTGCAGGCGTCGCCGGTGATGCGGTGGATCTCCAGGATCTCCGGCCACTCGGCCACCGACGGGTCGCGCAGGATGCAGCCCGCGCCGTAGCAGGACATCTGGATCAGCGCGACGACCGGACGCCCGGCCGCGGTCAGGTCCACGTGGGCGCGGTAGCCGGCGATCACCCCGGACTCCTCCAGCCGCCGTACCCGTTCGGCGACCGCCGGCGGGGACAGGTGCACCCGCCGGGACAGCTCACTGAAGGACAGCCGGGCGTCCTCCTGCAGTTCGCGCAGCAGCGCCCAATCCATGTCGTCCACGACGCGCTTTCCCTTCGTAAACGAAACGCCCCGACCCCAGTATGAACGTTAAGCCGATCGCCCCCAGCGCCGTTGATTCGGCATTCCGTCAGGGGGCATCACGGAGACATCATGACGTTGACCAGAGCACCTGGAGGAACGTGTGACCGCTCCATCGACGACGAACGCTGCCGTACGCCCGGTGACCGCGGCCGAGCGCGCCGAGCGCGCCGAGGCCAACGGCGGTGAGCCGACGCTGGAGTTCGCCCAGCGCACGCCGTATGACGCGTACGTGCACGCGAGCACCCTGCACACGCTGCAGCAGACGCTGAGCAAGGACCCGGGCGAGATGTCCTTCCTCATGATCAGCCAGGTGATGGAGCTGTACTTCGGCCTGGTGCGCTTCGAACTGCGCGAGACCCAGCGCCTGCTCGCCGAGGACGACGTGTACGGCGCGCTCGCCCCACTGCGCCGCACCGTGCTGCACCTGGACGGGCTCAACGCCGCCTGGAACGCGCTGCACTGGATGACCCCGGCCGACTTCAACCGGTTCCGCAACCTGCTCGGCGAGGGCTCGGGCTTCCAGTCGGCGATGTACCGGCACCTGGAGTTCCTGCTCGGGCTGAAGACGGCGTCGCTGATCCGCCCGTTCCAGCGCCAGGACGAGGTGTACCACGATCTGCTGGCCACCCTGCACGGCGCGAGCGTCTGGGACGACGTGATCGCGCTGCTCGCCCGCCAGGGCTTCGACATCCCCGCCGACCTGCTGGCCCGCGACTTCGCCACCGAGCACGAGGCCCACCCGGCCGTCGAGGCCGCCTGGGTGCGCGTCTACGCCGACCAGAGCCCCGACAACCACCTGCGCCTGCTCGGCGAGGCGCTGACCGACGTCGCCGAGCGGTTCGACGACTGGCGCTACAAGCACCTCAAGGCCGTGGCCCGCACCATGGGCGCGAAGGTCGGCAGTGGCGGCTCCAACGGGTACGCCTGGCTCCAGCGCAGCATGTCCCGCACCGTCTTCCCCGAACTCTGGTCCGCCCGCACCGCCATGTAAGCGCTGATCATGAACTTATGGCACGGGTCGACGGCGTGTCCGTGCCATAACCTCATGATCGGGGACATCTAACGAGACACAGCGAGAGCAGCATGACGTTCACCGAAGACGACGCGCGGCGTCGGGATGCGGCCGATCCCGGCCACCGTGACCTGTTCCTGGTGCCGCCCGCCGAGGGCGGGGCGTACCCGGAGACCGCCTACATGGCCGGGAACTCGCTCGGGTTGCAGCCCCGGGCGACCCGGGACGAGCTGCTGGGCGACCTGGACGCCTGGGCGCGGCTCGGGGTCGAAGGGCACCTGGAGGC
Organism: Catellatospora sp. NPDC049111; assembly: GCF_040648615.1. Lineage (NCBI taxonomy): Bacteria > Bacillati > Actinomycetota > Actinomycetes > Micromonosporales > Micromonosporaceae > Catellatospora > Catellatospora sp. NPDC049111. The sequence continues at coordinate 25,688 of NZ_JBEZEB010000056.1, forward strand.
AGCCCGGCCGTGGCTGCCCTATCACGAGCTGCTGACCGAGCAGGCCGCACGGCTGGTCGGGGCGCTGCCGGCGGAGACCGTGGTGATGAACTCGCTGACGGTGAACCTGCATCTGCTGATGGTGTCGTTCTACCGGCCGGCGGGGGCGCGTACGCGCATCGTGATCGAGGACGCGGCGTTCCCGTCCGACAGCTACGCGGTGCGCAGCCAGGCCCGCTTCCACGGGCTGGACCCCGACACCACCGTGGTACGCCTGCGTCCGCGCGCCGGCGAGGACACCCTGCGCACCGAGGACGTGCTCGCGTTCCTGCGCGACGAGGGCGACACCGTCGCGCTGGTCATGCTCGGCGGGGTCAACTTCCTCACCGGTGAGCTGATGGACATCCCGGCGATCACCGCGGCGGGCCGGGCCGCGGGCGCGGTCGTCGGCTGGGACCTCGCCCACGCGGCGGGCAACGTGCCGCTGCGCCTGCACGACTGGGACGTCGACTTCGCGGCCTGGTGCTCGTACAAGTACCTGAACTCCGGCCCCGGCGCGCTGGCCGGGGTGTTCGTGCACGAGCGCCACCTGGGCGACCCGGAGCTGCCCCGATTCGAGGGCTGGTGGAGCACCGAGGCGGCGACCCGGTTCGAGATGACGCCGACCTCCCGCCCGCCGGCCACGGTCGAGGCGTGGCAGATCTCCAACCCGCCGATCTTCGCGATGGGCCCGGTGCGCACCTCCCTCGAACTGTTCGACAAGGTCGGCATGGACGTGCTGCGCGAGCGCAGCCTGCGGCTGACGGCATACCTGGAGAGCCTGCTCGACGAAGTGCTGCCCGGTCGGCCGCTGCGGCAGGTCACCCCGCGCGACCCGCGGCGGCGCGGCTGCCAGCTGTCGGTGCGGACCACCGAGCTGGGCGCGAACGAGCTGGCCCGGCGGCTGCGCCACGAGCACGGCGTGATCGCCGACGCGCGCCAGCCCGACATCGTGCGCTTCGCGCCGGTGCCGCTGTACTCGACCTATCACGACTGCTGGCGGGTCGCCCAGGCGCTCGCCGCGATCTTCCCCGGGGAGCGGGCATGACGCGTGAGAAGACCGTGGCCGTCGTCGGGGCAGGGCTGGCGGGCAGCCTGCTGACCTGCTATCTGGCCCGCCGTGGCTACACGGTGACGATGTACGAGCGCCGCCCGGACCCGCGTACCGGCAAGGTCGAGCGCGGCCGCTCGATCAACCTGGCGCTGTCCGAGCGCGGCCTGGACGCGCTGCGCCGCATCGGCCTGGACCGCTCGGTGATGGCCGACGCGCTGCCGATGCGCGGCCGGATGATCCACCCGGTCGAGGGCGAGCCGGGTTTCCAGCCCTACAGCAGTGACGGCGAGCGGGCGATCAACTCGATCAGTCGCGGCGCGCTGAACAACGCCCTGCTGGAGGCGGCTACCGCGCTGCCGGGCGTGACCGCGCACTTCGACCACCGCCTGACCGGGCTGGACCCGAAGACCGGCGAGATGCGCTTCGACACCCCGCACGGCGCGGTGGAAGCGCAGGCCGACGTGGTCATCGGCACCGACGGCTTCAGCTCGGCGGTACGCGGGCAGCTGCTCGCGCACACCGGCCTGACCGAGAGCCTGGACTTCCTGGAGCACGGGTACAAGGAGCTGACCATCCCGGCCCGCGACGGCGAGTTCGCGATGGACCCGGGCGCGCTGCACATCTGGCCGCGCGGCGCGTCGATGATGATCGCGCTGCCGAACCCGGACCGCTCCTTCACCTGCACCCTGTTCTGGCCGACCGGCGGCACCAACGCGTTCGCGTCGCTGAGCAGCCCGGCCGCGATCGAGCAGCACTTCGCGCGGGTGTATCCGGACGTGATCGAGCTGGCCCCGAACCTGGTCGACGACTACCTGCACAACCCGGTGGGCGTGCTGGGCACCGTGCGGTGCGGCCCGTGGCACGCGTACGGCAGGGTCGGCCTGCTCGGCGACGCCGCACACGCCATCGTGCCGTTCTACGGCCAGGGCGCCAACTGCGCCTTCGAGGACGTCGTCGAGCTGGACCGCATCCTCGACGAGACCGGCGACGACTGGGACCGGGCGCTGCCCGAGTTCGAGGCGCGCCGCCGGGAGAACACCGAGGCGATCGCGCAGATGGCGCTGGACAACTTCGTGGAGATGCGCGACAAGGTCGCCTCCCCGGTGTTCCAGGCGCAGAAGAAGGTCGAGCACGCGCTGGAGCGGGCGCTGCCCGGCCGGTACGTGTCACGCTACGAACTGGTGTCGTTCTCGACCACGCCGTACGCGCAGGTGCAGCAGCGGGTGCGCAGGCAGCAGCGGCTGCTCGCCGCGGCGGCGGGCGTGGCGGTGCTGGCCGCGGGCGCGCTGGCCGCGTTCGCCTTCCGGAAGGGCACGGGCCGATGAACTGGGATCCCATCCTCATGACCGGCCGCCCGGCGGGTGAGCCGGGGCTGCTGCGCAATTTCGTCGGCGGCGAGTACGTCACGACCGCGAAGACCTTCGCGAAGGTGTCGCCGGTGACCGGCGAGAAGATCTTCGACGTCGCCGAGGCGGACGCGGCCACCGTGGACGCCGCCGTCGCCGCCGCCCGCAAGGCCCTGCACGGGCCGTGGGGGCGGATGAGCGAGGGCGAGCGCGCGGCGGTGCTGCGCCGGGTCGCCGACGAGCTGGAACGGCGCTTCGACGACCTGGTCACCGCGGAGGTCGCGGACACCGGCAAGAGCATCTCCCAGGCGCGTACCCTCGACATCCCGCGCGGCGCGGCCAACTTCCGGGCCTTCGCCGACATCGTGGCGACCGCGCCCACCGAGTCGTTCACGACCACGACCGCGACCGGCGCTCGCGCCCTGAACTACGCGGTACGCAAGCCCGTCGGCGTCGTCGCGATCATCGTGCCCTGGAACCTGCCGCTGCTGCTGCTCACCTGGAAGCTGGCTCCGGCCCTGGCCTGCGGCAACGCGGTGATCGTGAAGCCGTCGGAGGAGACCCCGTCCTCGGCGACGCTGCTCGCCGAGGTGATGGCTGCCGCGGGCATGCCCGAGGGCGTGTTCAACCTGGTCCACGGCTTCGGCCCGGACTCGGCCGGGGAGTTCCTGACCAAGCACCCGGGCGTGGACGCGATCACGTTCACCGGCGAGTCGGCGACCGGCAGCGCGATCATGCGCGCGGCGGCCGACGGGGTGAAGGCGGTCTCGTTCGAGCTGGGCGGCAAGAACGCCGGGCTGGTCTTCCCGGACGCCGACCTGGACGCGGCCGTGGCCGGTTCGGTGCGGTCCAGTTTCACCAACGGCGGCCAGGTCTGCCTGTGCACCGAACGGCTGTATGTGCACCGCTCCGTCTTCGACGAGTTCGCCGACCGGCTCGCCAAGGCCGCCTCGGAGTTGGCCTTCGGCTGGCCGCACGAGGAGGCCACGGTGAACATGCCGCTGATCTCGCGGCAGCACCGGGACAAGGTGCTCGGCTACTACGACCTGGCCCGCGCCGAGGGCGCGACGGTGCTGGCCGGGGGCGGGGTGCCGGGCTTCGGTGACGCCCGCGACGGCGGCGCGTATGTGCAGCCGACGGTGCTCACGGGGCTGGCCCAGGACGCCCGGGTCAACCGCGAGGAGATCTTCGGGCCGGTGTGCAGCCTCATGCCGTTCGACGACGAGGACGAGGCGTTCGCGCTGGCCAACGACAGCGCGTACGGCTTGGCGAGCACGGTGTGGACGCGCGACGTCGGCCGGGCGCATCGGGCCGGGGCGCGCCTGGACGCCGGGCTGGTCTGGGTGAACACCTGGTTCCTGCGCGACCTGCGCACCCCGTTCGGTGGGGTGAAGGCCTCCGGGGTGGGCCGCGAGGGCGGCGTGCACTCGCTGGCCTTCTACTCGGAACTGACCAACGTCTGCGTGGACCTGTCGTGACTGGCGCGGCCACGACCGGAGAGGTGAGCATGACCAAGGAGATCGTCGACGAGGCGGCGCGGCTGCTGCGCGAGGCGCAGGAGACCCGCACCCCGATCGCCCCGCTGCGCGAGCGGCTGCTGCCGGTCGGGGACGTGGCCACGGCGTACGCCGTGCAGCGGGCGATGACCGAGCAGGCCGTCGCCGCCGGGCGGCGCATCGTCGGGGCGAAGATCGGCCTGACCAACCCGGCGGTGCAGCGGCAGCTCGGCGTCGACCAGCCCGACTTCGGAGTGCTGTTCGCCGACATGGCCTCCTTCGACGGGGCCGAGGTCGACATGACCCGCATCCTGCAGCCCAAGGTCGAGGCGGAGGTCGCCTTCGTGCTGGGCCGTGACCTGCCGTACGAGCAGGTCACCGTCGCCGACGTGAGCCGGGCGACCGACCACCTGCTGCCCGCCATCGAGATCGTCGGCTCGCGCATCGCGAACTGGGACATCTCCATCGTGGACACGGTCGCCGACAACGCCTCCAGCGCCATGTTCGTGCTCGGCAACCGCCCGGTCGCGCTGCGCGACGTGGACCTGCGCCTGTGCGGCATGGTCCTGGAGCACGAGGGCGAGCCGGTCTCCGTCGGCGCGGGCGCGGCCTGCCTCGGCAACCCCCTGCACGCCGTCGCCTGGCTCGCCTCGACCATGGCCGCCGCCGGCACCCCGCTGCGCGCCGGTGACGTCATCCTGTCCGGCGCCCTGGGCCCGATGGTCCCGGTGACCCCCGGCGCCGCCTACGAGGCCCGCATCTCCGGCCTCGGCTCGGTCCGCACCCGCTTCTCCGGCCTGGCCGGGTGAGGCGCATGGGCGGCAGGTCGCGGCGCGGCGAGGCACGAGCGTTGATCATGAAGTTGTTCACGCGACACGCCGTCGACCCGTGCCACAAGTTCATGATCAACGCGGGAGAAGGGCGGTGGGTGCGGTGAAGGCCGGGGTGGCGGTCATCGGGTCGGGGAACATCGGGACCGATCTGATGATCAAGGTGTTGCGGTTGAGCGAGTCGCTGCGGATGGTGGCGATGGTCGGGATCGATCCGGAGTCGGACGGGTTGGCGCGGGCCGCGCGGCTCGGGGTGGCGACGACGGCCGAGGGCGTGGACGGGCTGGTGGCGATGCCGGAGTTCGCCGAGGTGGAGGTCGTGTTCGACGCCACGTCGGCGGGGGCGCACCGGCGCAACGCCGAGGTGCTGCGGGCGCACGGCAAGGTCGTGATCGACCTGACCCCGGCGGCGATCGGGCCGTACGTGGTGCCCACGGTCAACCTGGACGAGCACCTCGACCAGCCGAACGTGAACATGGTGACCTGCGGCGGGCAGGCGACGGTGCCGATCGTCGCGGCCGTGCACGCGGTGACGCCGGTGGCGTACGGCGAGATCGTCGCGTCCATCGCGTCCCGCTCGGCGGGCCCCGGCACCCGGGCCAACATCGACGAGTTCACCGAGACCACGGCGCGGGCCATCGAGGTCGTCGGCGGCGCGGCACGCGGCAAGGCGATCATCGTGCTGAACCCGGCCGAGCCGCCGCTGCTCATGCGCGACACGGTGTACTGCCTGTGCGCGGACGCCGACGCCGACCGGGTCGCGATCGAGGCGTCGGTCGAGGACATGGTCAAGCAGGTCCAGGGTTACGTGCCCGGCTACCGGCTCAAGCAGAAGGTGCAGTTCGACCGGGTGAGCGTGCCGATGCTCGCCGAGCCCGCGCTGCAGGTGTCGGTCTTCCTGGAGGTGTCGGGGGCGGGCCACTACCTGCCCGAGTACGCCGGGAACCTGGACATCATGACCTCGGCGGCGCTGCGTACGGCGGAGCGGCTGGTAGGCAAGCGCGCGGAGGCGGCGGCATGACGGAGATCTACGTACAGGACGTGACCCTGCGCGACGGCATGCACGCCATCGGGCACCGGTACACCGTGGACCAGGTGCGGCGGATCGCCGCGGCGCTGGACGCGGCGGGCGTGGCCGCGATCGAGGTCGCGCACGGCGACGGCCTGGCCGGTTCCAGCGTCAACTACGGCCACGGCGCTGCCACCGACGCCGAGTGGATCGCCGCGGCGGCCGAGGTCATGACGCGGTCGAAGCTGACCACCCTGCTGCTGCCCGGCATCGGCACGATCGCCGATCTGAAGGCCGCCCGCGACCTCGGCGTGACCAGCGTGCGTATCGCCACGCACTGCACCGAGGCCGACATCTCCGCCCAGCACATCGGCTGGGCCCGGGACAACGGCATGGACGTCTCCGGCTTCCTCATGATGTCCCACATGAACGACCCGGCCGGGCTCGCCAAGCAGGCCAAACTCATGGAGTCGTACGGCGCGCACTGCGTCTACGTCACCGACTCCGGCGGCCGCCTGCTCATGCGCGACGTCGCCGAGCGCGTCGACGCCTACCGGCAGGTGCTGGACGAGACCACCCAGGTCGGCATCCACGCCCACCACAACCTGTCGCTCGGCGTCGCCAACAGCGTCGTCGCCGTGGAGCACGGCGACCGCCCCGGCGTGCCGGTGCGCGTGGACGCGAGCCTGGCCGGCATGGGCGCGGGGGCGGGCAACGCCCCGCTGGAGGTGTTCGTGGCCACCGCCGAGCTGATGGGCTGGCAGCATGGCTGCGACGTGTTCGCGCTGATGGACGCCGCCGACGACGTGGTGCGGCCGCTGCAGGACCGGCCGGTGCAGGTCGACCGGGAGACCCTGTCGCTGGGGTACGCCGGCGTCTACTCCAGCTTCCTGCGTCACGCCGAGCGCGCCTCGGCGAAGTACGGCGTGGACGTGCGCTCGATCCTGGTCGAGCTCGGCCGCCGCCGCATGGTCGGCGGCCAGGAGGACATGATCGTGGACGTGGCCCTGGACCTGGTCCAGGCGGCGGAAGGAACGAAGTGAGCGTCACCGAGATGGCCGCGCTGCTGGACGACGCGGCGGTCAACGCCACCGCGATCCCGCAGCTCACGCTGGCCAACGAGCTGGACGTCGACGGCGCGTACGCGGTCCAGGAGGCGCTGATCGCGCGCCGCCTCGACCGGGGGCAGCGCCTGGTCGGCGTCAAGATGGGGCTGACCAGCCGGGCCAAGATGGCGCAGGTCGGCGTGCACGAGGTGATCTGGGGACGGCTCACCGACGCGATGGCCGTGCCCGACGGCGGGCAGCTCAGCCTGGACGGTTTCATCCACCCGCGGGTCGAGCCGGAGATCGCGTTCCTGCTGGGCGAGAACGGCATCGCCGCGGCCGCCCCGGCCCTGGAGATCATCGACTCGCGGTACGCGGACTTCCAGTTCACCCACGCCGACGTCGTCGCCGACAACACCTCCGGCGCGGCGTACGTGATCGGCGCGTGGCAGCCGGTCCCGGCGGGCGTGGACAACCTCGGCGTGCTGCTGGAGGTCGACGGCAAGGTCGTCCAGGCCGGCTCGACCGCGGCGATCCTCGGCGACCCGCGCCGCGCGCTCACCGAGGGCCGCGCCCTGACCGCCCGCTACGGCGTCGCCCTCGAACCCGGCTGGGTCTTCCTCGCCGGAGCCGCCACCGCCGCCGTCCCGCTGACGCCTGGCGCACACGTGCGCGCTGTCGTCGAAGGCCTCGGCACCGCTTCGCTGAAGGCCACGGCATGAGCGGGGCGAAGACGGTCGCGGGCAAGGCGACGCCGCGAGGGAAGTTCCCGCACGTGAAGGTGGCGGGCGGGTTCGCGTTCGTGAGCGGGACGTCGAGCCGGCGGCCGGACAACACCATCGCGGGCGCGGCGGTGGACGAGATGGGCACGACCAGCCTCGACATCCGCGAGCAGACCCGCGCGGTGATCGAGAACATCGGCGACATCCTGCGCTCGGTCGGCGCGGACCTGTCCGACCTGGTCCAGGTCACGACGTACCTGGTCAACATGAACGACTTCGGCGGGTACAACGAGGTGTACGGCGAGTTCTTCGACGCCACCGGACCCACCCGCACCACGGTCGCGGTGCACCAGCTCCCGCACCCGCACCTGCTGATCGAGATCCAGGCAGTCGCGCTACTTCCCAAGGAGGTCTGAAGTGACGGAGATTTCCGAGCCGGTGAGCTTCCCCGGCTGGATCGAGGAGAACCAGCACCTGCTCAAGCCGCCGGTCGGCAACAAGCAGATGTTCCCCACCGGCGACGACTTCATCGTGATGGTGGTCGGCGGCCCGAACCAGCGCACCGACTTCCACGTGGACCCGTACGAGGAGTTCTTCTACCAGATCAAGGGCACCCTGCGGATCAACGTGATGACGCCGGACGGCCCGCAGACCATCACGGTGCCCGAGGGGCACATGTGGATGCTGCCCCGGCTCACCCCGCACTCGCCGCAGCGCGAGGCCGGCTCGATCGGCCTGGTCATGGAGCGGGTCCGCGAGGAGGGCATGCTGGAGAAGTTCCGCTGGTACTGCCCGAACTGCTCCGAGATCGTGCACGAGGTGGAGCTGCAGGTGCGCGACATCGTCGCCGACCTGCCGCCGGTGTTCACCGCGTTCTACGACAGCGAGCAGGCCCGCACCTGTGCCAAGTGCGGCACCCTGCATCCGGGCAAGGGCTGATGTCCCCCGTCGTCGACGTGCACACCCACGTCGTGCCCCAGGGCTGGCCGGAGCTGTCGAGCGCGTGCGGCGGCGACGGCTGGCCCTGGCTGCGGGTGGACTCCGAGCGCGCCGCGATGATCATGATCGGGGAGACGGAGTTCCGGCCGATCGGCGCGCAGTGCTGGGACGCGCCGACCCGGCTGTCCGACATGGCCGACGACGGCGTCGACATCCAGGTCGTCTCGCCGACGCCGGTGTTCTTCTCGTACGAGCGCCCCGCCGACCAGGCGATGAAGGTGGCCCGCATCTTCAACGACCTGGCGCTCACGGTCTGCGCGGACGGGGGAGACCGGCTGGTGCCGTTCTGCCAGGTGCCGTTGCAGGACCCGGACCTGGCCTGCGCGGAGCTGGACCGCTGCCTGGCCAACGGGCACGCCGGGGTCGAGATCGGCAACCACGTCGGCGACCGCGACCTCGACGACGCCGGGATCGTGCAGTTCCTGCAGCACTGCGCGCAGGTCGGTGCGCCGGTGTTCGTGCACCCGTGGGACATGCCGACCGGGCCGCGCCTGGACCGGTGGATGGCCCGCTGGCTGACCGGCATGCCCGCCGAGACCCACCTGTCGGTGCTGTCGATGATCCTCGGCGGGGTCTTCGACCAGGTCCCCGAGTCGCTGCGGCTGTGCTTCGCGCACGGCGGCGGCAGCTTCCCGTTCTGGCTGGGCCGGGCCGACAACGCCTGGCACCGGCGCGGCGACGTGGTACGCGGCCAGTCCGCGCTGCCGCCGAGCCACTACACGCACCGCTTCTCCGTGGACACCGTGGTGTTCGACCCGTCCGCGCTGCGGCTGCTCGTCGACACGATGGGGGAGGACCGGGTGCTGCTGGGCAGCGACTACCCGTACCCCCTGGGCGAGCGTCCGGTCGGCGCGGTGGTGCGCAAGTCCGACTTCCTCACCGACACCCAGCGCGCCAAGCTGTTGGGCGGCAACGCCCTGGCGTTCTTGGGGCGGGAATGAGCGAGCGAATCAGTCGGCGCGGCTTCGCCGACGACGAGCGCAGCGAGGAGGAGGCATGAGCGAGGACCGGTCGGTGCTCACCAGGGAGGCGGCCGCGCCGGACCTCGCCCTGCGCTACGGCCCGCGGCCCGAGCACGTCGCCGACGTCTGGTCCGGTGACGCCCGCGCTGCGGTCCGGCCGCTGGTCGTGATCGTGCACGGCGGTTTCTGGCGGCCCGAGTATGACCGTGCCCACACTCACCCGATGGCGGCCGCGATCCGCGACGCGGGCTGGACGGTGGCGTCCGTCGAGTACCGCCGCGTGCCCGGCGACCCGGACGCGACTGTGCGCGACGTCACCGAGGCACTCGCCGTCGTGCCCGGTGAGCTGGGCGGACACGACGGACGGGTGATCACCGTCGGGCACTCGGCCGGCGGTCACCTGGTGCTGTGGGCGGCGATCGCCGCCCCCGCGCCGCGGCAGGCCGGTACGCTGGCCCTGGCGCCGGTGGCGGACCTGCGGCTGGCGCAGCGGCTGGAGCTCGACGGCGGCGCGGTCGTCGATTTCCTGGGTGCGGACGCATCGACCCGCGAGGATCTCGACCCGGCTCGGCTGCCCGCCCCGCCGGGGCCGACGGTGCTGGTCCACGGCGTGTCGGACGAGATCGTGCCGATCACCGTGGCCGAGTCGTACGCCGTCGGGCAGCCCGGCAGCAGGCTGGTCGCGGTGCCCGGCGCGGCGCACTTCGCGGTCATCGACCCGCTGTCGGCGGCCTGGCCCACGGTGCTCGCCGAGCTGTCGCGGCTGGGTGACTGAGGCGGCACGCGACCACCCCTGAGCAGGTGGCCGCGTCCGCTCCGCTAGCGTTGAGACGTTCATTCGGACTGAGCCGGGGGGCTTCACGGTGTCCACGCCAGATCTATCCGATCTGCTGATCTACGCGGGCATCCCGCTCGCGGTGATCGGGATCATCTTTGCACTGGTCTATGCGGCCGGCGGCCGCAACGCCAAGCGGTACCGGCCCGGCCGGCCGTACGAGTTCGCGCCGGTGTGGTTCCTCGCCCGGCCCGAATCGGACGGACCGGAGGCGCAGCACGCGGCACTGGACGCCGCCGCACGCGCGGAGCTGACCGCGGCCGGCGACATCGCGCCGGTCGTGGACGTGACAGGAGGCGCAAGTGACCGCTGGTGACCACTACGCCGTGTCCAGCAAGGCGGTGCTCGACGGGCCGTTCACGACCCGTCAGCTGCTGCGGCTCGACGACGCGCTGCGCAAGGCCGACGAGAACTCCGGCCTGACCTTCAGCACGTACGTCGGCGAGGTCGAGGAACCGATGCGCGAGGGAGCCGAGCGGCTGCACGCCCGGCTGGCCCACCCGGCGGAGTCGGTGCTCATCGCCGTCGACCCGGCCCGGCGCCAGCTGGAGATCGTGACCGGTTCGCAGGCCCGCAAGCGCCTGTCGGACCGCGACTGCAAGCTGGCCGCGCTGTCCATGGCCGCCTCGTTCGGCGGCGGCGACCTGGCCGGCGGCCTCGTCAGCGGTCTCGCCCAGCTCACCGGGCTGGCGGGCAAGCACAACCTGTGACCTGACGTTCATGCGAGAAGGGCCGGACGCGTAGCGTCCGGCCCTTCTCGCATACCTGCTCAGGACGAGGCGGCGTCCTTGGCGCGGGCCTTCAGGGCGCGCAGCACCCGGTCGTTGCCCTCGGCCATGAGGCGGCGCAGCGGGGCCGGGTGGCCCTCCTCCGCCAGCCACGCCTGCGCCGCGGCCACGGTCTGCTGCGACACGTCGAGCACCGGGTAGGCCAGCACCACGAACTCCTGCGCCGGCTCGCTGTCGCGGGCCGCCCACACGCCCGCGACCTCGGCGAAGAACCGCGGCGTGTACGGCGCGGTCAGCTCCGCCTGGGCCGGGTGCTGGAAGCCCTGGATCAGCGCCCGGTTGCGCCAGTTGGGCAGCGCCGTCGGGCCGGTCAGCTCCGTCCACACGGCGGCCTTGTTCTCCGGCGTCGGGATCAGCGCGTACGCGAGCGCCGCGCCGATGTCGCCGGACGCGGTGCGGTCGGCGTCGTGTTCGGCCTGGATGACCGCCGGGTCGACGCCGCCGTTGGCGACCAGGCACTGCACCAGCTGCCAGCGCAGCTCACCGGCGATGGTGATGCCCTCGGGCACCCCGGTGCCGGTCAGCCAGCCCTGCAGCACGGCCAGGTCGGAGCTGCCCCGGGCGGCGCTGATGAAGGCCCGCGACCAGGCGAGCTGGAAGCCGCTGCCGGGCTCGGCGACGGCCAGCGCCGCCTTGGCGGTGTCGGCCAGCTTCGCCCAGCCGGCCGGCGCCCAGGCGGGGTCGGCGTACTGGGTGAGCACCAGCTGGACCTGGCGCAGCGTGGCGGTGACCAGGTTGATGTCGCGCTCGCCGGGCAGCGCGTTGGTGACCAGCGCGACGTAGTCGCGGGCGGGCATCTCCGCGTCGCGGACCATGTCCCACGCGGCGGCCCAGCACAGCGCGCGGGCCAGCGACGAGTCGAAGCCGCTCAGGTTGCCGACCACCGTGGCCAGCGAACGCTCGTCGAGGCGCAGCTTGGTGTAGGTGAGGTCGTCGTCGTTGAGCAGCAGCACGTCGGCGGCCTTCTTGCCGGCCAGCTCGGCCAGCACCGTCTCCGCGCCGGCGACGTCGGTCTCGATCCGCTCGCGGCGCACCAGGCTGCCGTCCACGAGGTCGTACAGGCCGACGGCGAGGTGGTGCGGGCGCAGCGTCGGGTGGCTCTCCGGCGCGGTCTGCACCACGGTCACCTGCCGGTACGTGCCGTCCTTGGCGATCTCCACGACCGGGCGCAGCGTGTTGACCTGGGCGGTCTCCAGCCACGCGGCGGCGAAGTCGCGCAGCTCGCGGCCGGAGGCGGCCTCCAGTGCCGAGAGCAGGTCGCCGAAGGTGGCGTTGCCCCAGGCGTGCTGCTTGAAGTAGGAGCGCAGGCCGGTGACGAACGCGTCGATGCCGACGTACGCCACGAGCTGCTTGATCACGCTGGCGCCCTTGGCGTACGTGATGCCGTCGAAGTTGACCTCGACCGCGTCCACGTCGGGCATGTCGCAGTAGACCGGGTGCGTGCTGGACAGCTGGTCCTGTCCGTAGCCCCAGTTCTTGCGCACCGACAGGAACGTGGTCCAGGCGTCGGAGAAGCGGGTCGCCTCGGCGTTGCACCAGTGCGACGCCCACTCGGCGAACGACTCGTTCAGCCACAGGTCGTCCCACCAGCGCATGGTGACCAGGTCGCCGAACCACATGTGGGCCAGCTCGTGCAGGATCGTATTGGCGCGCTGCTCGCGCTCGAAGTCGGTGACCTCGCTGCGGAAGATGTACGACGCATCGGCGTGGGTGACGCAGCCGAAGTTCTCCATCGCGCCCGCGTTGAACTCGGGCACCCACAGCTGGTCGTACTTCGGCAGCGGGTAGCGCACGCCGAACTGGGCCTGGAAGAAGTCGAAGCCCTGCTTGGTGATCTCGAACAGCTCGTCGGCCTCAAGGTATTCGGCCATCGAGGCGCGGCAGTAGACGCCCATGTCGATGCCGTCGTGCGTGGTGCGCACCTCGTGGTACGGGCCGGCGCACAGCGCGGTCACGTACGTCGACATGCGAGCCGACTGCTCGAAGTGGACCGTCTTGCCGAAGCCCTCGGTGGTGACCGAGCCGACCGGCGCGTTGGAGACGACCTTCCAGTGCTTGGGCACCACGGCGTGCCAGGTGTAGACCGACTTCAGGTCGGGCTGGTCGAAGCAGGCGAAGACCTTCTGGGCGTCCGCGGTCTCGAACTGGCTGTAGAGGTAGACCTCCTTGTCCGCGGGGTCGACCGCGCGGTGCAGGCCCTGGCCCTGCTGCGAGAACGGGAAGTCGGCCTCGACGACGAGCGTGTTCTGCTCGGCGAGCTGCGGCAGCACCAGGCCGGTCTCGGCGGTCCAGGCGCTGGTGTCCAGCGCGGCGCCGTTCAGCTCGGCGCGCAGGACCTTGCTCGCGGCGACCTCGATGAAGGTGCCCGCACCCGGTTGCGTGGCGGTGAACTTCACCGTGGTCACGCTGCGGAAGGTGCCGTCGCCGGGGTTGCCGGCCCCGTCGGTGAGGTCCAGCGAGATGTCGTACGAGTTGACGTCCAGCAGCCGGGCCCTGTCGGCGGCCTCGGTCTGGGAGAGATTGCGCGTACCGGTCACGGCGTGTTAACTCCTGTCGGCTGCGGTCGTGAGCAGCATGGGGGGCAGTGGCGCTGCCCAGAGCAGTCTTTCATCACGTCCCGGGTGAGGGCGCGAAGTAACTGTTTCACATTGTGTCCCAGAGGCGTGGCTAAGGTCACGCGCCGGAGTGAAACCGCCGCGTCATGATTCACCACATGACCCCTGTAAGCGAATCCCCCTCCTCGGTCGGCATGTGGTTCGACCCGATCTGCCCGTGGGCCTGGATGACCTCCCGCTGGCTGCTGGAGGTCGAGAAGGTCCGCCCGGTGAAGGTGGACTTCCACGTGATGAGCCTGTCCGTGCTCAACCAGGGCCGTGACCTGCCCGAGCAGTACCAGGACCTGATGGCCAAGGGCTGGGGCCCGGTGCGCGTGTGCATCGCGGCCGCCCGCAAGTACGGCGACCACGTGCTGCGCGACCTCTACACCGCCCTGGGCACCCGGATCCACCTCGGCAAGCAGGAGCTGGGCCCGGAGCTGTACGCCGCCGCCCTGACCGACGCCGGGCTCGACCCCGCGCTGGCCGCGGCCGCGACCGAGACGGTGCACGACGACCTGCTCGTCGAGAGCCACAACGCGGGCATGAAGCCGGTCGGCACCGACGTCGGCACCCCGGTGATCCACGCGCCCGGCCCGAACGGCGAGCGCATCGCCTTCTTCGGCCCGGTCGTGACCCCGGCTCCGAAGGGCGACGCCGCGGGGCAGCTGTGGGACGGCGTGCTGCTGGTCGCGGGCATCCCCGGCTTCTACGAGCTCAAGCGCAGCCGCGACCTCGGTCCGATCTTCGACTGAGGTCCGGCCGACCGGCCGACCGCGCCGGGGCGACCTTTTCCGCCCACCCGCTCGTTGGTGAAGTGGACCACATCACCGCTTCACCGACGAGTCGGGAGAACAGACATGGCGGACGTCGCCGCGGACCCCTGGCGCCTGGACGCACCCGCCCAGGCCGTCACGGACAGCCTGGGCACCTCGTGCTTCACGGTCGAGGAGAGCAGGTGGGCGACCTGGCAGCCGGATCTGCCCGCCGAGATCGCGGCGTTCCTCGCCGAGCCGGTGCTGGTCGGGGCCTCGCCCGCCGGGTTCATGATCGGCCGCTGACCTCGCCTGCCACGGCGTGGCCCCACGGGGCCACGCCGTCCCAGCGGGTGGACGCCGGTAGCGTGAGCAGCCGTGACAGTCGTACACCCGATCCACACGGCCTGGCTCACCACGGGAGCCACCGGCGCGCAGAACTACGACGAGTTCGCCGACGACGCCGAGATCACCGAGATCATCACCGCCAACCCGCGTAGCGCGCTCGCCGTCGAGATGCCGCACCGGGCACCGGACAGCCTGGGCAAGTCCTTCGCCGACGCGCTGCCCGACGCGGTGTCGCGGCTGGCCGAGGCCAAGGACGCCGGGGCGTACCGCGCAGCGCACGACGTGGTGGTGCTCTACGCGATCACCGCCCCCGACGGCTCGGCCGCGTACGGCCTCTGGTGCATGGTCGACACCGACCAGATCTCCACCAGCGCCGACGAGCCCGGCCTGGTGATCCGCAACGAGGACGTCTTCCTGGAGAAGGTGCGCGAGCGGGTGGCGCTCGCCCAGGCGCTGGGCCACCTGCTGTCGCCGGTGTTGCTGCTGCAGACCGGCCGCGGCGACGAGCTGCACGCGGCGCTGGCCGAAGCGGTCGCCCAGGCGGGTGAGCCGGCTGCGACCGACGTGGACCCGTCGGGGCGTACCCACGCGATCTGGCCGCTGCCCGCGGGCCCGCAGGCGGACGCGCTGGTCGCTTTGGCCGGCGGCGGCGACCTGGTCGTGGCCGACGGCAACCACCGCAGCCTGGCCGCGCAGACCGGCGGCTTCGCCCGTTTCCTGGCCGTGGTGACCACGCCCGCCTCGGTAGCGATCCAGCCCTACAACCGCCTGGTGCACAAGCTCGACGTCACCGTCGAGGAACTGCTGACCCGCCTGGAGAAGGCGGGCGCGCAGGTCGCCGAGGGCACTGCCGACGTGCCCGCCACCGGCGGCGTGATCCACCTCTACGCGGCAGGCCGCTCCTACGCGGTCACCCTGCCCCGCGACCCTGCCGGCTCCGTCGTCGACAACATCGACCACGCTCTGGTCGAGCGGGTCCTGTTCGGCGAAGCCCTCGACCTGGAGCCCGGCGACAAGCGCATCACCTACGTCGGCGGCGACTACCCGGCCTCCTGGCTGACCGGCGAGGTCGACGCCGGCCGCGCCGCCCTCGCCGTGCTCATCGCCCCGGTCACCGTTGACGACTTCGTCGAGGTCAACCTGGCCCGCCAGAAGATGCCCCGCAAGAGCACCTGGTTCACCCCCAAGGCCCGCGCCGGCCTCGTCGTAGCCCAGCTCTGACGAAAGGAAGGGCACCTTCACATCGCTCCGCGATGTAGAAGGTGCCCTTCTTAACGCGCCACCCACGCTGAGCAGCGCTGACGGGACGCCGGGCGGGAGCGCGCACGGCGGGCGGGCAATGCGGGTCGTCGGCCCGGCCGCGCCGTGATCGTCCGACTTGCCGGGCACCTGTGCGTATCTTGGTCCCGTATTCGCCCAGTTCCTGGCAAGTCGAAAGACCTTGGTGCGGAGCGCGCCCCGATCGGCTGCGGCGGCAAGCGGGTCCGCTGCGCGGCCGGCGGGTCCGGCTGGCAGACTTTGACCATGCGCGTTTACCTCGCGGCGGACCACGCCGGTTTCGAACTGAAGGCCCACCTGGTCACCGAGCTGCAGGCCAAGGGATACGACGTGGTCGACGTCGGCGCGCACGCCTACGACGCCGAGGACGACTACCCCTCGTTCTGCCTGCACGCCGGGCACCGCGTGGTCACCGACCCGGGCAGCCTCGGCGTGGTGATCGGCGGTTCCGGCAACGGCGAGCAGATCGCCGCCAACAAGATCGCGGGCGTACGCGCCGCGCTGGCCTGGAACATCGACACGGCCACCCTGTCCCGCCAGCACAACGACGCCAACGTCGTCGGCATCGGCGCGCGCCAGCACTCGCTGGAGGAGGCCACCGCGATCGTGGAGGCGTTCCTCAGCACCCCGTTCTCGCAGGCCGAGCGGCACGCCCGGCGCATCGAGGAGGTCGCCGTGTACGAGAAGACCGGCGAGCTTCCCCCGCTGCCCAACTGACGGATTCCCGACTGTTTCGGGCGATTCCGGCGGCGTCAGCGCAGCGGATCGCGCGGCACCCAACCACGGCGGACGATCTCCAGCTCGGCCTCGGCGCGGGCCAGGTCTTCCGCCGTGGGCCGGGCGGCGTCGCGCGCCCGCAGCGCCGCGGACAGGCTGATCTGCGACGCGCCGGGCCCGATCAGCCCGCGCAGCCCCCGCTCGAGGTCGTGGTCGTCATCGTCGTCGGAGCGGCCACGGTGCCTCCGGCGCTCGTATTCCTGCATCCCGTCAGGCTATCGGGTGAACTCGGCCGGCCGCGATACTCGGCTGGCGGTGTCGTGTCAGGCGGCTAGCATGTCGGGCGTGACTGAGGGGACCGATCCGACGCAGGAACTGCGCTTCGACCGCACGCAGGAGATCCCGACCGAGGCGTTGCAGACCCAGCAGCCCGGTCCGGGCCAGAAGGACTTCAAGACGGGTGTGGCAGCGGTGCCCGCCCAGCGCCAGGTGGAGCAGACGGTCTCCTTCGAGCCGACGCTCGCGCCGGGCCAGATCGTCACGTCCGGCCACCTCAAGCGCCCGGACGTGCCGTTCGGCGTACGCATGCGGCAGCTGAAGGCGGGCGGCCGGTGGAGCGTCGCCGGAGCGATCTTCCTGCTGGTCTCCTGGGGCCTGTGGGCCGCCTCGGCGGGCGGCGACAGCGACCACGCCTCGGCCACCCTGGCCCTGTTCCTGGTGTTCGTGGTGGCGGTCGGCCTGTTCGCGCTGTCCCGGCTCGTCGGCGGCGTGGTGCTGGAGAAGCTCATGGGGCGGACCCGGCGCAGCGCCTGGCTGTCGCACGCCGTGACCGGCCTCTTCCTGGTCGTCGCCGGCGTGCAGTACCTGCGAACCATCGACTGGGTCATCGACGCCTGGAACTTTCTGCGCGGCGTCCGCTGACCGGGCCCCGTCCCACACCGCGACACGTCCCCGGCTGAGACCGACCGCTCGGGCGGCCGCCGGATGAAGATCGCCGCTTCGGGTCAGGATCTGCGGTTGGACCGTGGATCCGGACCGGAAACGGCGATCTTTGCGTTTGTCGGATGCCATGAATCGGGCGGAACTAGGGTGGATTGACCCGGAGGAGTTCGTCCGATCGTGGGAGGGCGGGGTGGGACTGCGGTATCCGCTGGCCGCGACGCTCGGCGTGCTGCTGCTCGGCGGCGGTGTGGCGCTCGGCCGCGGGCTGCTCGCCGATCCCACCGCCGGTGTGGGTCCCACCGGCGTCGGCACCGTCGTCGTGGCAGGGCCGCAGCTCGCCGCGCCGGTGACGCCGAGCGGCACGCCCGCCTCGACGCCCGCGGCGATCATCCCCGGGCTCGCGCCGTATGTCGGCACCTGGCGGGTGCACGGCGCCGAGCTGACCATCGAGCCCGACGGCAAGGCCATCGAGCGCATCGACCTCGGCCCGTGCCGCGGCATCGACGTCCCTGTCCGCTGCACGGCCACCGCGACGCTCAAGGTGGACCTGAGCCCCGGTGCACCCCACCTGGTCTACACGGGCTTCCGTTACACCGGCGACGACGGCGCGACGGTCGTGCCGGACAGCCTCGACGGACTGCCCCGCGTCGGCGACGGATACCGGGTGCGGGTGTTCGCCCCCGGGGTCCTCGAGCTGATCCCGCTCACCGAGCACCTGCGCCGGATCCTCGGCTCGCCCTACCGCTGCGGCGCCGCCGCCGACGAGAACGCCCACCGCCGTCTCTGCAACGCCTGACCGACTCCGGAATGGACCGTCCGGACAGATACGGCGGGCCGTACGGACGTCGCTCTATGGCGTGAGTCGTGATTGGAGCGCAGGCCACGGGTGTGGTCTGCTGCGCTGGTGAGCATCTCGGTCGACGTCTATCTGCGCAACGATTCCGGCAACCTCGTCATCCTGACCACCCCGCCGGAGGAGTCCGACCTCGTCGGGCACGACGACACCCGGCACACCCTCTGGGGCTCGCCGGCGGTGCGCGCCCTGGGCGCGACGGTGGTGGTCGGGCTGGCCCAGGGGGACGTGTGGGTCGACTTCGGGCGACTCGACGAGCTGGTCGCCGACTGCGAGCTGATCGGAAAGCACCTGGCCGACGTGGCGGCCGCCGCGGGGCGGTCGGAGGACTACCTCCGGTTCCGGGTCGGCAACCTGCTCGCCGCCGCCGAGCGGGCCCGCGCGCACCGCGCGGGCGTGGTGATCTGGGCCGGTCACGGCGACATCGTGTACAACGCCCGCCCGGCGGCCGACGAGGTCCCGCCGGCCGCCTGACGTCGCCGATGACGAAGGCCCAGGTGCGAGCACCTGGGCCTTCGTCCGTGGAGCGGGCGACGAGAATCGAACTCGCGTAGTCAGTTTGGAAGACTGAAGCTCTACCATTGAGCTACGCCCGCGCGGCCCTTAGTTTAGCGGCCCGTCAGCATGGTCCGTCGGCGAGGTCGACGTGCCGGACCATGGCTGGTCGGGGTGGCCGGATTCGAACCGACGGCCCCTCGCTCCCAAAGCGAGTGCGCTACCAAGCTGCGCTACACCCCGTTGCGCCGGTGACCGGCGCCCCCGGAAGTGTATGCGGTCTTCGCACCCGGTCGCACACCCATATAACCGTGTCCTGTTGTGAATCATTTTCGGCATTTGCCCCCTGCCGACCCCTGTGCCGATCTACCGTGGAGCCAGGGACGGGGAGACGATTCGCCCCTCGCTAGCCGGTCCGGGAGTGCACCGGGGTTCGTTCGTCCGAGCCGTTGACACTCCTGGACCGGCGCCTTCGGCGGGGCCGGTGCAAGGCGCGGCGGTGTGGCCCGGACCCCCGGTGGGGCTTTGTTCGATCAGGCGGATGGGGCTCCACCGGGCTGCGTGGGCCGGTCCTGGTGGGCCAGGTGCGCGTTGGCCGGGGTGAGTCGCTCCGGCCTGATCTTCTTGTGCAGCCATACCGTCAGCGCGACCGTGAGCAGCGCGAAGAAGACCGCGCCCAGCAGCGCCGCCTCCTTGCCGTCGGCGGGGCCGGCCGACAGGGTGACGAGCGGGGCCGCGAGCGAGCGCGGCGGCAGGTCGGCGGCGGGCGTGAGGCTCAGCAGCGGCCCGCCGACGTCAACGAGCACGGTGGCGAGCAGCATTGGCGCATCGATCGGTGGCACGGCGGACCCCTCCCCGGACAACCCGCCCAGTTTGTCTGCTTTGCTGGATATTATGGTGGTGCCGCGCCCGAGATGTGTGACATCCGCCGAGAACCGCGGCCCGATGCCAGGGGCCAACCAGGTATTCGCCTACACTCGACCGGGCTCCGTGTCCGCGTGTCGGACCGGCCTCATGACGCGGCGTGGCCGAGCAGTACAGTGCGAAGGCCCGTCAAAACGACCGAAAGATCCCAAGGAGTACGCCAGTGAAGAGCACCGTCGAGACTCTGAGCCCGACGCGAGTGCGGCTCGCCATCGAGGTGCCGTTCGCAGAGCTCGAGCCGAGCCTGAAGAAGGCGTACCGGGAGATCGCGGCGCAGGTGAACATCCCCGGCTTCCGCAAGGGCAAGATCCCGGCTCAGGTCATCGACCAGCGCGTGGGCCGCGGCGCCGTGCTGCAGGAGGCGATCGAGGAGGCCATTCCGCAGCAGATCTTCGCCGCCGTGCGTGAGCACGAGGTCAAGCTGCTGGGCCGCCCGGCCGTGGACAACCTCGAGTTCTCCGACGGCCAGCCGCTGAAGTTCACCGCTGACGTCGACGTGCGCCCCGAGCTGACCATGCCCGAGCTGAGCGCCATCAAGGTCGAGGTCGAGCCGCTGGCGATCGCCGACGCCGAGATCGACGAGCAGGTCGACGGCCTGCGCCAGCGCTTCGCGACCCTGAAGACGGTCGAGCGCGCCGCCGCCACCGGTGACTACGTGCAGCTCGACCTGATCGCCACGGTCGACGGCGCCGAGGTCGAGGGCGGCACCGCCAACAACATCTCCCACGAGGTCGGCTCCGGCCAGCTCCTCAAGGGCCTGGACGAGGCCGTCGTCGGCCTGTCCGCCGGCGAGGAGGCGACCTTCACCAGTCAGCTCGTGGGCGGCGAGTTCGCCGGCCGCGACGCCGACGTGAAGGTGACCGTGCGCACGGTCAAGGAGAAGGAGCTCCCCGCGCTCGACGACGAGTTCGCCGGTCTGGCCAGCGAGTTCGACACCCTGGAGGAGCTGCGCGGCGACCTGCGCGAGCGGATCACCCGGGTCAAGAAGGTCGAGCAGCTGTACGCGGCCCGTGACAAGGCGCTCGCCGAGCTGGTCAAGCAGGCCAACGTGCCGGCCCCCGAGGGCGTCGTCTCCGACGAGGTCGAGCAGCGCAAGGCCGCCATGGTCGAGCAGCTCGAGCGCATGGGCGCGAGCCTGGAGGAGTATCTCGCCGCCGAGGAGAAGACCGAGGAGCAGATCGACGCCGAGCTCGCCGACGCGGCCGCCGAGGGCGTGAAGATCCAGCTGGTGCTGGACACCATCGCCGAGGCGGAGAACGTCGAGGTCAGCGACGACGAGTACGGCCACGAGATCGTGCACCGCGCCCAGCGCGCCGGGGTCGCTCCGCAGGTGTACTACGACCGCCTGGTCCAGCAGGGCGCCGCGGCCGCCGTCTACGGCGACGTGCGCCGGGGCAAGGCGCTGGCGCTGGTCATGGAGCGGGTCGTGATGACCGACACCGCCGGCGAGGTGCTGAGCCTGGACTCGCTGCGCGAGGACAACGGCCACGAGGGTCACGACCACGGTGACCACGAGGGCCACAACCACTGATGTGAAGATCGAGAGGGACCCGTTCACCACCGTGGGCGGGTCCTTCTGCGTTCATGCCGGGGCCGGGTGCGCTGACAGCGAACACGCCGATCTCGGGGAAGCTGCGGTCAGTGGCAGCGGTTAGGGTCGCTGTAGGACAACGAGAAAGGCTGCCGATATGAGCGAGCTGCACGTTCCATCTGCGCGGGGTTCCGATCCGATCGCCGGCGGCCTCGACGATTCTGTGTACAACCGCCTGCTCAAGGAGCGCATCGTCTTCCTGGGCAGTGACGTGAACACCCAGGTCGCCAACCGGATCTGCGCGCAGCTGCTGCTGCTGTCCGCCGAAGACCCGGACCGCGACATCTACCTCTACATCAACTCGCCCGGCGGCTCGGTGTACGACGGCATGGCGATCTACGACACCATGCAGTACATCAAGAACGACGTGGCGACGATCGCGCTCGGCATGGCGGCCTCGATGGGGCAGATGCTGCTGTGCGCGGGCGCCAAGGGCAAGCGCTCGGCGTTGCCGCACGCGCGGATCATGATGCACCAGGCCTCCGGTGGCATCGGCGGCACCGCGGCCGACATCGCCATTCAGGCCGAGCAGATGATCTACACCAAGAAGCTCATGATCGACCTGATCGCCCAGCACACCGGCCAGCCGGTGGAGCAGATCGAGGCCGACAGCGACCGTGACCGCTGGTTCAACGCGCAGGCGGCCAAGGAGTACGGCTTCATCGACCACGTGATCACTTCGGCGCAGGCCGTGCCGGTCGGGAACTGAAGGAGTTCAACGATGTTTCCAAACCTGAAGCCGAGCTTCGCCGAGGTCAGCAACCGTTACATCATCCCCTCGTTCATCGAGCGCACGTCGTACGGGACCAAGGAGACCAACCCGTACAACAAGATGTTCGAGGACCGCATCATCTTCCTGGGTGTGCAGGTCGACGACGCGTCCGCGAACGACGTGATGGCGCAGCTGCTGGTGCTGGAGGCGGCCGATCCCGACCGTGACATCACCATGTACATCAACTCGCCCGGCGGCTCGTTCACGGCGATGACCGCGATCTACGACACCATGCAGTTCGTGCGCCCGGACATCCAGACGGTGTGTCTGGGCCAGGCGGCCAGCGCCGCGGCGGTGCTGCTGGCGGCGGGCACGCCGGGCAAGCGCCTGGCGCTGCCGAACTCGCGCATCATCATCCACCAGCCGGCCACCGAGGGTGGCTACGGGCAGGGCTCGGACATCGAGATCCAGGCCCGGGAGATCATGCGGATGCGCACCCAGCTCGAGGAGATGCTGTCTCGGCACTCCGGCAAGGACCTGGCGCAGGTCAAGAAGGACATCGACCGCGACAAGATTCTCACGGCCGCCGAGGCGCTCGACTACGGCCTGGTCGACTCCGTGATGACCAGCCGCAAGAAGAGCCTGATGGCGGGCGCTCGCTGATTGCTCGTGGTGCCGTCCACCCCAACAGGTGGACGGCACCACACCGGTGTCACAGTGGCGTGTCAGAATCTGGTTCAGCGGTAGGCGGGGTGGGGACGCCGCAAACCGGCTCACAACAGGTAACGTCAAGGCAGAACCGATGTCGCGCCGTCTTCGTGCGGCACGATGTTCGTCCGCTTCAGGGGCAGGGGGAGTCGTAGGTGGCACGGATCGACGGCGGCGACCTGCTGAAATGCTCTTTCTGCGGCAAGTCGCAACGCCAGGTGAAGAAGCTCATCGCCGGGCCGGGCGTCTACATCTGCGATGAGTGCATCGACCTCTGCAACGAGATCATCGAAGAGGAGCTCGCCGGCGAGGAGCAGGTCCGCTGGGAAGAGCTGCCCAAGCCGATGGAGATCTGCCAGTTCCTCGACTCGTACGTGGTCGGGCAGGACGGCGCCAAGAAGGCGCTCGCGGTGGCGGTCTACAACCACTACAAGCGGCTGCAGGCCGAGGCGGCGCACACCCGGGGCGGTGAGGCGGTCGAGGTCGCGAAGAGCAACATCCTGCTCATCGGCCCGACGGGCACCGGCAAGACGCACCTCGCGCAGACCCTGGCCCGCATGCTCAACGTCCCGTTCGCGATAGCCGACGCGACCGCGCTGACCGAGGCCGGCTACGTGGGTGAGGATGTCGAGAACATCCTCCTCAAGCTCATTCAGGCCGCCGACTGGGACATCAAGCGCGCCGAGACCGGCATCGTCTACATCGACGAGATCGACAAGATCGCCCGCAAGTCCGACAGCCCCTCGATCACCCGTGACGTGTCCGGCGAGGGCGTGCAGCAGGCGCTGCTGAAGATCCTGGAAGGCACCCGGGCCAACGTGCCGCCGCAGGGCGGCCGCAAGCACCCGCACCAGGACTTCGTCGAGATCGACACCACGAACATCCTGTTCATCTGCGGTGGGGCGTTCGCGGGCCTGGAGCAGATCATCGAGCAGCGCACCGCGCGCTCGGGCCTGGGCTTCGGCGCGCACCTGCGGGCGGTCTCCGACCGCACCAACGACGAGGTGCTGGCCAAGGTCATGCCGGAGGACATGCTGAAGTTCGGCATCATCCCCGAGTTCATCGGCCGCCTGCCCGTCATCACCACGGTGCGCAGCCTCGACCGCGAGGCGCTCGTCAAGATCCTGACCGAGCCCCGCAACGCCCTGGTGAAGCAGTACCAGCGCCTGTTCGAGCTCGACAACGTGGTGCTCGACTTCGACTCCGAAGCCCTGGAGGCCATCGCCGACCAGGCCATGCTGCGCAACACCGGCGCCCGCGGCCTGCGCGCCATCATGGAAGAGGTCCTGCTCTCCGTGATGTACGAGGTGCCCAGCGACCCGAACGCCGAGCGGGTGCTGATCACCCGCGACACCGTGCTGGAGAAGGTCTACCCGACCATCGTGCCGCGGCGCGACATCAGCACCGGCCGCCGGGCGCGTCACCACCGCGAGGAGAAGACCGCCTGAAGACGCGAAAAGTGCCGTCCCTCCTCGGGGGACGGCGCTTCGTCGTATCGGGGCGGGACCCGGCGGTCGAGCCGAGCGGATCGGGCTCAGCGCTGGGCGATCAGCGAGCCGCGTCGGCGGTCGAAGTCGCCGGGGGGCATTGCCACGATCATGACCAGCCGGGCGGGGGAGTCGAGCGCGTTGCGGTAGGAGTGTGCGCGGTCGGCCCGGAAGTCCAGGGTCTGCCCGACACCCACCGGGTGGTCGACGCCGTCGACAGTGACCGCGATCTGCCCGACCAGCACGTGCACCATGCACCGCGTGCCGGGTAGCAGTTCCTCGGCCTCATAGCGCTCCTGCGGGGCGAACCGCCAGTCCCACAGCTCCACGAAGTCCGGGTCGTTCAGGCCGCGCAGCAGCCGTCCCGTGCCGCCCCGCCCGCCGCGCCACAGCACGGGCGCGTCGTCCATCTCGCTGAGGTGCACAGTGCGGTCGGCGGCGGGCTGGAGCAGGCGGGCCACCGTGACCCCGAAGGCGTCCGCGATCCGGGCGAGGGTGCCGACGCTGGGATTGGTGCGGCTGCCCTCGATCTGGACGAGCATGCCCTTGCTGACCCCGGACCGGCCGGAGAGCTCGTCCAGGGACCAGCCGCGGCCGGCCCGCAGCGCGCGCACGTGCAGCGCCACCGCGGCATTGATCTCGTCAAGGGGCAGATGCCGGGGCCGGGGCGCGTGCGAACCGTCGCCGCGTGCGGTGGATCGGGCCCGTTCGATCGTCGTATCGGTCAACGCGCTGTCCTTTGCGGTCAATACTGTGATACGAACTCGTCGTGATCTCTATCCTGCTTGCGGGCACGTCCGCCCTGGTCTGGGGCACCGCCGACTTCTGCGGCGGCAAGGCCGTCCAGGGTGCCGCGAGCGTGCGTGGCCATTCGTACTCGGTGACCGTGGTATCGCAGTTGTGCGCGATACCGATGATCGCAGCTTTCCTCCTGTTGGTCCCGGGTCGGCTCGGCGTGTCGGCGCTGGGATGGGGCATGGCGGCCGGGATTGCCGGACTTTTCGGGATTGTCCTGCTGTACCAAGGGCTGGCGAGCGGCGCGATGGCCGTCGTGGCCCCCGTCACCGCGGTCACCTCCGCGCTCGTGCCGCTGATCGGCGGCCTGCTGCTCGGGGAGCGGCCCGCCGCCGCCTCGCTCATCGGGGCGGTCTGCGCCATCGGGGCGATCGCGCTGGTCAGCCTCGGCCCCGCAGAAGGCGCGAGCGCGACCGGCCCGCGCGTGATCGGGCTGGCGTTGGCCTCCGGCGCCATGTTCGGGATCTTCTTCCTGCTGCTGGCCCAGGCCGGGGAGAGCGCCGGCATGTGGCCGCTGGCCGCCGCCCGGCTCGCCTCCATCCCGGTCGGCCTGCTGCTGCTCCGCCCGGTAGGCGGCACGCTGCTGCTGCGCGGAAGGGTGCTCGCGCTGACCGCGGTCGCGGGCACGCTCGACATCGCGGCCAACGGCCTCTACCTGCTGGCGGCGCACCAGGGACAGTTGAGCGTCGTCGCCCCGATCGCATCCCTCTACCCGGCGAGCACGGTCCTGCTCGCCCTGGCCGTGAACAAGGAACGCCTGCGCCGGATCCAGTTCGCCGGCCTCGGCCTGGCCGCCACCGCCCTGGTGCTCGCCTCCCTCTGACCGGTGCGGTGACGCCGAGGGTGGTTTCGGGGGATGGCGGGACGTAAGGTCCGTCTGTGACTTCGGTGGTGACGCGGGCCCGCTGGGCGGTGGCGACGGTATTCGCGGTGCATGGCGCGGTCAGCGGCAGCTTCGCGTCCCGTATCCCGTGGATCGCCGAGAACCTGGACCTCAGCGAGGGCGCGCTCGGCCTGGCGCTGATCATGCCCGCGGTCGGCTCGCTCAGCACGATGCCGTTCGCCGGGCGGCTGGTGCAGCGCTGGGGTGGGCGTACCACCACCCGGGTCCTCATCGCCGCGTGGAGCATCGCCATCGGTGTGGTCGCACTCGCGCCCAGTCAGTGGGCGCTGATGGGCATGCTGCTGCTCGCGGGTGCGGCCGCGGGCACCTCCGACATCGCCATGAACGCCGAGGGCGTCGAGGTCGAAGGGCGGCTCGGCCGCTCGATCATGTCCAGCCTGCACGGCATGTGGTCGGTCGGCGGCCTGATCGGCTCCGGCATCGGGGCGGGGGCCGCGTACCTGGGCGTCAGCGCCCCGGTGAACCTCGGCGTGATGGGCGTGCTGCTCGCCGTGGTGGGCGTCACCGCCGGGCGCTGGCTGCTGCCGAACGCGCCCGTGCCGGTCTCCGACGACGGGCCGCGGTTCTCGCTGCCGCGCGGACCGGTGCTCATCATCGGACTCGTCGGCTTCTGCGCCGTCTTCGCGGAGGGGGCCACCGCCGACTGGTGTGCCGTCTACCTGCGTCAGATCCTGGACGCCGGGGAGGGGCAGGCCGCGGTGGCGTACAGCGCCTTCGCACTCGCCATGGCCGGTGGCCGGCTCGTGGGCGACGCGGTCGTGCGGCGCTTCGGCGCCGTCGGCACGGTGCGGGTGGCCGGGATCGTCGGCATCGCCGGCGGGCTGCTGGTCGTCACCGCCTGGACGCCGCTGGTGGGGGTGCTCGGCTTCGGGATGATCGGTCTCGGCTGCGCCGTGGTGGTCCCGCTCGCGTTCAGCGCCGCGGGGCACACCGGGGACCATCCCGCCCACGCGATCGCGGGCGTCGCGACGGTGTCGTACGGCGCAGGTCTGGCCGCGCCGGGGCTGATGGGCGGGATCGCGCACGCCACCTCGCTGCCGTTCTCGTTCGCGCTGGTGACCGGGCTGATCGCGATCGTCGCGCTGGCCGCGGGCAGGCTGCGCGCGGCCGAGATCGCCCACCGCGAACCGGCCCCGGTGTCGGCCTAGGCGACCTCCCACATCGCGGTGTCCTGCAGCGGCCGGTACCCGATCGCCTGGTAGATCTTGTTGCTGGTCGGGTTGGCGAGGTCGGTGAAGAGCGTCGGACGCAGCCCCGCGGTCAGCGCGGCCGCGCTCACCGCGGCGACGAGCGCGGCCGCGTAGCCGTTCCCGCGGCGGCGGGGCGGGGTGTAGACCAGGTTCAGGCGTACGACCCCCGCTGCGGGCGCGGTCATCGCGGCCATGCTGACCGGTTCCCCGCCGGCCTCCCACACCCAGAGCAGCCCGCCCAGGGCGAGTCGGCCGTCGATCGGCGCGGCCGGGTTCGAGTGCGGGTGATCCGCCAGCGCCTCCCGTTGGAACGCCCCGGACCAGGCCACCAGCAGATCCCGATCGGCGGCCGCGGCCTCCCGCGGCCGCCCGGCCACCCCCGCCGGCGGGACTACCCGCTCGACGTCGAACATGCGGTACGACGCCAGCAGCGCGGCCCGGCCACCGGTGCGTCCGGCCAGTTCCACCGCGAGCCGCTGCGCGTGGTCCAGGAGCCCGGTGAACCGCCGCACCTGTGGCGCGTGCTCGGCGAGGTGCTCCGCCAGCACGGGCACCGCTCCCTCGGGCAGTTCGCTCAACAGCATGGCGAAGGGCGGTGGGCACACCGCGACCCCGGCGAGGGTGTCGCCTTCGCCGAGCACCCGCAGCATGAGCAGGTCCGATTCGGGCAGGACGATGCCGTCCATCCGCGACTGCAGCAGCGTCAGCAGCTGGTTGTTGCGGACCGGTTCGGTCCTCAGCCAGGGCAGCACCTCGTCGGCGAATGCGGCCAACGCTGTGTCCCCGGTCACTCTCACGGTTGGATTCTGCCCCCACGGGGCCTTCGGGAACACTCCTTTCCCGACATCGAGGCCGTGTGACCAGCTAAGATGGGCGGACGGAGCGATGTGACCGGCGACAACCGACCCCGATTTGCATCCGGGTCGGGGGGCCGCGTAATGTTCTCTCTGCCAGCGAGGAACGGACAAAAACACCGGGGCTGAAGAGCTCGGGTGGAGGCCGGATCGCTTGGCCGCCCGGAGT
>NZ_JBEZEB010000057.1:0-53490 GCF_040648615.1 Catellatospora sp. NPDC049111
AAGCGCCCGCGCTTTTGCTGCAGTTTCCCCGAAACTGCAGGGGCGGTTTCGCGAGAGCGGCCTCACCGGCTCACCACCAGTTCCCGGTAGGTGGGGATCAGCACGCCGCGGGCCGCGCGGCGGCGCACGATGCGCAGGGGCGCGGCGGCCAGCACGGTCGCGGCGACCGCCCGGATCTCGGCCATGGCCAGCGGGTAGCCGATGCAGAAGTGCGGGCCCGCGCCGAACCACAGCCGCCGCAGCTCGGGCGGGTGCGGACGGTCCAGGTCGAACGGCCCGTAGGCCTGGCAGCAGTTGTGTGTCGCGAGCAGCACGCGGTCGCCCGGCTTGACGGGAACCGGACCGATCGCCGTCGCGGCGTGCACGCTGCGCAGCATCATCGGGGTCGGGGTGCTCACCCGCATCGCCTCGTCGATCGCGGGGTCGAGCAGCGCCGGGTCGGCGGCGACCCGGTCGAGCCGACCCGCGTCGTGCAGCAGCGCGATCAGGCGCGGGACCAGGGTCGCGACGGTCTCGGTGCCGGTGAGGAAGAACGCGCCCGCCGCGCCGCGCGCCTGTTCCTCGGAGATGCCCAACGCCCGCATCCGGCCCATCACAGTGGCCTCGTCACCGGCCCGGTAGGCGCGGGCGGCGATCTCACCGACCGGTTCCAGGACCTCGCGGGCGCGGCGGGCCTGCGCCGGGGACAGGGTGCGGGTGCGCAGGGTCACCATGGACACGATCTGCTCGCCGCGGTGGAACATCTGCCGGTGGTCGTCCTCCGACCGCGACTCCAGCCCGACGACGGCGCAGATGACCGCGCCCGCCATGACCCGCATGGTGTCGACCAGGTCCACGGGTTCGCCGCGGCCGAGCCGCCCGGACAACGCCGCCAGCGGCCCGGACAACACCTGCGCGCACAACCGGTCGGCGTAGCCGGGGGTGAACAGTTCGGCGAGTCTGCCGCGCAGTGACCGGTGCGCCGGACCCTCCATGTTGAGCAGCACCGACGGGCCGAGGATCGGGGTCCACAGGTCGCCGGACGAGCCGGGGCCGTCCTTGCGGAACGTGTCGCCGTCCAGCAGCACCTGCCGGGCCAGGGCCGCGTCGTTGACGACGACGCCGAGGCCGGGCACCCGCACCACCGGCCCGCGCCGGGCCAGCAGCCGCAGCAGCGGGTACGCGAACGGGTGTGCGCGCCGGTAGAGCCGGCGCTCCCAGGTGCCCGGGTTCACCGGATGTCCACCCGGTCCGGGGTGTAGCGGTGGTCGGCGTACCAGGCCAGGGTGCCGATGAGGCCGTACGCGCGCAGCCGCCGGACCGACCCATGCACCAGCACGTCGCGGCGCAGCCCGTAGTCGGCGGTGAGGCGGCGCACCCGGTTGACCAGTGCCCGGTCCTCGTGGACGTCCTCGATGCGGGTGCGGGGGAAGCCGCCCGCGGCCTCGTACAGCTCGGCGGTGATGGCCAGGTTGCAGCCGGGCATCATCACGTACGGGCCGACGTAGGCCGCGTCGCGGTTGCCGGGCCGGAACCGGCCGAATGTCGCCGCGATCGACACCACCGCGGGCAGCAGCCGCCGTTCCCACCAGCGCAGCGGGAACTCGTCGGCGCGGGGGCGCAGCGGGCCGCTGAGCATGCGCAGCCCGGCGTCGAATCCGCGGCGCACCGCGGCGGTCCAGCCGATCGCGGGCAGGCAGTCGGCGTCGGTGCGGGCCAGCAGCGTCGCCCCGTGGGCGATGGCGTACCGCATGCCGGTGTCCGCGGCCGCCCCGGTGCCCTTCACCGGCTCGGTGATCACGTGCAGGTCGAGTCGGTCGGCGAACCCGGCGGCGATCTCCGCGGTCGCGTCCGTGCTGCCGTTGTCGACCACGACGACCGTGAACGCGCCGTCGGTCTGCTCGGTCAGCCGCTGCAGCGTCGCCCCGATGGAGCGCTGCTCGTCGTACGCGGGCATGACGACCCACAGCTGGTGGCCCATCACAGCTCCGCGAACAGGACGCCGAGGCTGACCCCGCCGGCCAGGCCGATCAGCGCGACCCGGTCGCCGGGGCCGCAGCGCCCGTCCTGGATCGCGGTCGCCAGTTGCAGGGGCAGCGTGACGCTGGCGAGGTTGCCGTGCTCGGGCAGGGTGACCACGAGCCGGTCGGCCGGGATGCCCAGGCCCGCCCGCAGCTGCTCCAGGTAGGGCAACGCGACCTGGTGCACGGCCACGACGGCGAAGTCGTCCCAGGTCAGGCCGGTGTCGCCGAGCGCCTCCAGGAACAGCCGGGCGCCGTTGCGGACGAACACGTCGCGCAGCCGCCGCCCGTCGCCGCTGAAGTACGTCGCGTCCGGGTCGCGCGGGCGCATGGTGCCGCCCGCGGGCAGGGTGCCGACGTCCCAGGCGGTGGAGTCGGCGGCGAAACGGCGGTGGAAGATCCCGCCCGAGGCGGCCGCCTCCAGCAGCATCGCCGCCCCGCCGTCGGACAGGGTGTACCCGGCGAACGCGTCGATGAACTGGGCGCGGTCGCGCACCTGCCAGCGGATCGCCCGCGACGGCACCTCACCGGAGCAGACCAGCACCCGCCGGTGCTGGCCGGCGACGATCAGCGCCTCGGCGAGCTGGATCGCGTTGAGGAAGCTGTTGCAGGCGTTCTTCACGTCGAAGACCGGGCAGCTCGCGCCGAGCTTGGCGGCCACGATGTGCGCGGTGGCGGGTTCGATCAGGTCCTGCGACGCCGACCCGAAGACGATCAGGTCCACGTCGGAGGCGGCCAGGCCGTGCCCGGCCAGCAGCTTGTCCGCGGCGGCCACGGCCAGGTCGGAGGCCTGCACGTCGTCGGCGGCGTAGTGCCGGTGCCGGATGCCGGTCAGCCGCTCCACGATGGAGGCGTGCGGGACGAACCCGGGACTGTGCTCGGCGATGCGGCGCTCCACCTGCGCGCTGCTGACCAGCGCTGGCGGCAGGTGCGCCTCCACCCCGACGATCCTGGCTCTCATCACACCTCCTGCACGGCCGGTCGCCCGATCACGGGCGGTCCGGCATGGCCTACCATCTGTGCACGGTAGTCGGAGGGCGAAAATGCTTCACGGTCCGGTGACGGAAGACGCACACGCCCGCAGGCACGAGGCGCGGCTGCTGCGGGCGGGCAACCCGGCGCTGTGGGCGCTGCTGACGGTCGGCCGCGCGCTCGGCCCGCTGGTGCGGCTGCCCCGGCTCGGCTGGGTGGTCACGGACCCGGTGCTGGCCCGGCGCATCCTCAACGATCCCGCGTTCAGCATGGTCGGCGAGGGCGGCGTCGGCGACCTGTGGGGCCAGCTGTTCGGGACCGAGTTCTCGTCGTTCTTCGCCGGGGCACGCCACGCGGAGCTGCGCTCGCTGGCCCGGGACCTGTTCACCGAGGACAACGCCCGCCGGCTGGTCGACCGGGTGCAGGGCCCCCACCACGCGCGGCTGCGCGCCCGGCTGGCGGCGGGCGAGGAGGTGGACCTGGCCGCGGTGGTCCGCACGACGTCGGCGTACACGGTCGCGGACCTGCTGGGCATCGCGGTGTCCGATGACGACGCGGCGCTCGCCCTGTTCGGCACCGCCGAGCGGCTCGCCGCGCTGGCCCTGGGCACCCAGGCCTCCACGGCGCTCGCGCCCGAGGTGATCGCGCGCGCGGGCGGGCTGGTCGACGCGATCACCGGCGGCGTCGAGCATGCCTACCGCACCGGCGGCCCGGACACCCTGCTGGGCCGCTGCCGTGGCCTGCGCCTGGGGCTCGACCTGGCGAAAGGGCTGACCACGCTGCTGGTGATCGCGGGCACCGAGACCGGCGCGTCCTCGCAGACCCGCACCGCGGCGCTGCTGCACGACACCGGGCAGCAGCACCGGCTGC
This sequence comes from Catellatospora sp. NPDC049111, assembly GCF_040648615.1. NCBI lineage: Bacteria > Bacillati > Actinomycetota > Actinomycetes > Micromonosporales > Micromonosporaceae > Catellatospora > Catellatospora sp. NPDC049111. The sequence continues at coordinate 3,843 of NZ_JBEZEB010000057.1, forward strand.
TGGCCGATCCGGCGCTGACCGCCAACGCGGTGCGCGAAGGGCTGCGGGTGACCACGCCCGCGCCGGTGATCGGGCGGCACATCGCCCGCGACACCGAGATCGCCGGGCGGCGGCTGCGCCGCGACGGCCGGGTGATGATGCTGACCTACGTGGCCGACAACAAGGCCGGGCCGTTCGACATCACGCGCGAGTACGTGCCCGAGACCCGGCAGCTGTGGTTCGGCGCGGGCCGGCACCTGTGCCTGGGCGCTGCGGTGGCCCGGGTCCAGTTGACCCGGCTGCTGGAGACGCTGACCGCCGATGGGCGGCCGTGGCAGGTGGTGTCGCGGGCTCCCGCGCGGCGGGTGCTGGTGCCGACGTACGAGTCGCTGCGCATCCGTACCACCTGATCCCGAAAGGTTTTCGCCCTGGGTGGCGTGCCGTTGCCGAAAAGGTTTTCGTAGTTCATCGTGGCACCTGTCGATGCACCCCGTCGAGAGGAGACCACTCCCCCAGGCCGGCATCCCGCGGTGGCGGGCACACGCCACCATCGACACCCCCTGAACAGGTGAGGCACCGACCAGCTCCCGCGGTGACCGGGTAGGCACGGCTCCCCCACGGCGCGTCCCGCCGGCCGGGGAGACGGCGTGCGCCGCGGCGGCCCATGGCGGCGTCCCACCGAGCCCGCCCCTACCCGGAGGACGCGAACATGACACGCTCCCGACTACTGTCCCTGCTCACCGTGCCCGCCATCGTGGCCGCGACGCTGTTCGTCCCGCAGCCCGCCGCTGCGATCGTCACGTTCAGCTCGACCGCCGTCAATCAAAACGGCGGCAACTGCGCGGCCCTGCCGAACGGCGACTCCGCCAACCTGGTGCAGCTCACCCAGCAGGTCTGCAACTCGGCCACGTACCAGCGGTTCACCTTCACGCCGGTGTCGGGCACCACGGACACCTACACCATCGCCACGTCGACGTCGGGCAAGTGCGTCGACGTCAACGGCGCGTCGACGGCCGACAACGCCACGATCATCCAGTGGCCGTGCCACAGCAACGCCAACCAGCGCTGGCGGCTGTCGCCGGTGACGGTCAGCGGCACCGACAAGACGTTCAACGTGATCTCGGTCGGCTCGGGCAAGTGCGTCGTGCCCAGCGGCGGCTCGTCGGCGGCCAACACCGGCCTCGTGCAGCTGCCGTGCAGCACCGTAACGAGCCGGGTGTGGCGCCTGCCGTCGTACGTGACCGACAGCACCGGCGTCACGGTCACCAACCCGGGCAGCCGCTCGACGACCGTGAACACGTCCACGTCGCTGGCGCTGCAGGCGTCCGGCGGCTCGGGCGGCTACACCTGGACCGCGAGCGGCCTGCCGGCCGGGCTGAGCATCAACTCCTCGACCGGTGTCATCAGCGGCACCCCGACGGCCGTGGCGTCATACACCGTCACCGCGACCGCGACCAGCGGCGGCGTCAGCGGCAGCGCGACGTTCAGCTGGACGGTCACCTCGGGCGGTGGCACGAACACCTTCACCAACCCGATCAAGGCGCAGGGCCCGGACCCGTGGCTGCAGTACTACAACGGCTACTACTACCTGGCCACGACCACCTGGAACCGCACCATCACGATGCGCCGGGCGACCACCATGCGGGGCCTGGCCACCGCCACCGACCAGGTGCTGTTCAACCTGACCAACCCCAACGGCGCGGGCACCATGTGGGCCCCGGAGTTCCACCTGCTCAACGGCCCGAACGGGTTGCGCTGGTACTTCTACTACACCGCCGGGCAGGAGCCGTACAACCTGGGCACCCAGCGCATCCACGTGCTGGAGAGCGCTGGGACGGACCCGATGGGCCCGTACAGCTTCAAGGCCGACCTGCTCGACCCGACCCAGAACAACACCTGGGAGCTCGACCCGGGCATCCTGCAGCTCAACGGCCAGCTTTACCTGCTGGGCACGTTCTACAACGGCTCGCAGCCGCTGTTCATCCGGCCGATGAGCAACCCGTGGACGGCCAGCGGCACCCGCCGCATCCTGACCACCCCCACGCTGAGCTGGGAGACGGTCGGCGGGGCGGTCGCCGAGGGCGGCGAGGTCCTGCAGCGCAACGGCAAGACGTTCATCATCTACTCGGCCAGCCACTGCTCCACCCCGGACTACAAGCTGGGCATGCTGACCTACAACGGCACCGGCGACCCGCTGCTGTCGTCGTCGTGGACCAAGTCACCGAACCCGGTCTTCCAGCGCTCCAACGCCAACGGCGTGTACGGGCCGGGCCACAACGGCTTCTTCAAGTCGCCCGACGGCACCGAAGACTGGATCGTGTACCACGCGAACAGCTCGACCAGCGGCGGCTGCGACATGAACCGCTCCACCCGGGTCCAGAAGATCACCTGGAACGCCGACGGCACCCCTAACCTCGGCGTGCCGGTCGCGACCGGCGTCACCCTGACGGCGCCCTCGGGCGAGCCGACGTCGTGACCCGCGCCGCCCGCCGCCACCGGGCCACGGTGGCGGCGGGCGGCACCGACAACGCCCCGCGCGGGAATGAATACGCCATTCACCAGATGACCGCGTAACCGGCGGCTAACCTCGCCGCATGTCCCCCAACCGGTCATCGTGGCCCAGATCACCCACCGTGTGACGACGCGCCGATCTTCGACGATTCCACGATCGAGGACCTAGATCACGGCTACACTCTCGCCCGCACGCGGTGGTGGCCGCGGGCGCCGGCGGGAGCGGGGATCCAGCTCGTCTCCTCCGCCTGCCGCACCCCTGTCCGGGGGGCCGCGGGATGCCGTGCACCGTTGCCACCACGCCGTTCTCGGAGCCGTCCGAGCGGTTCGCGAGGGCCGGAAAGAAGACCCTCGCAATCGCGAACCGAAACGGCGGCCCCGGCGTTGAACCTGCAACACCCCGCCGCTGCCGAGATGTGACGCGGAACAACATCGGCGGGTATGGAATAGGCACCACAGTGACGGTGTTCCAACGGTGCGTCACGAGGGGGGAGAGAAAGACCATGGCAATCACCGACTACGACACGCCCCGCACGCCCGCCGTCGAGGAAGACAGCCTCGAGGAGCTGCGCGCTCGGCGTGATGCGCCCAACGCCTCGGCGGTGGACGTCGAGGAGAGCGAGTCCTACGACCTGCCCGGCGGCGAGCAGCTCGACGAAGAGCTGACCGTGCCGGTCGTGGCCCAGCAGGCGGACGAGTTCCGCTGCACGAAGTGCTTCCTGGTCCGCCACCGCAATCAGCGGGCGGCGGCCGGCAAGGACGTGTGCCTCGAGTGCTCGTGATCTGACGCGGGCCGGTGGCGGGGCCCGGGTGCGCGGATCCACTCCGCGCGACCCGGGTGGTCCCGCCACTGCGGGCCTGCGACAACCGGCGTCCCCACGGGGGGCAGGGACGCCGGGCGGCTGTCAAAGCGTGATCGACCAGCCGTTGAGCGAGCCGAAGTTCCACGACCGGGTGTGGGTGGCGCGCAGCCGCCAGGTGCCCGCGGCGGGCGAGGACACCCCGGCCGCCGTGTACGAACCGCCCTGGTAGCTGGTGCACGCGCCGGTGGTCGCCGCCTTTGCGGGTACCCCGTGCCGTTCGGCGCAACCAGTTCCAGGCGCAGCTCCTGGCCGCAGAAGTGCGACGCGGCCACGGTCACCGCCGGCGACGTCGCGGCGCTGCCCGAGGCGGTGGAGGTCAGCGGGTTGTCCGCGGTGCAGCTGCGCCTGGCCTGGCGGGCCAACCTCGCTGAGGGTTCGCCGCAGCGGAGGCCCGCGCCGGGCTGCTGGCGATGCTGCCCGTGGTCGAGGCCGCCGGGATCGCCGAGGACGTCGTGGACCTGCTGCGCTGCCTGGCCGAGGTCGAGGTCCGCACCGGACGCTGCCAGGCCGCGCGCACCCGGGCCCTGCGTGCGGTCCGGCTCAGCGAGCAGGCAGGCCTGTCCCCCGGTCCGAGCTGGTACACCGCGGCGCTGGCCGAACTCGCCGCCGGAACGCCGCAGTCCGCCGCCGGGTACGCCGACCGGGCGGTGCGCGCCTCGGCGGAGGAGCACGACCAGATCTACCTGGCGCGGGCCTGGCACATCACCGGCCAGGTGCACCTGGCCCGGCGCGACGCCGGAGCGGCCGTGGACGCGCTGTGCCGGGTGCGCGAACTGGAGGCCGAGCAGCAGGTGCGCGACCCGTCGCTGCTGCGCTGGCGAGGCGCTGACCGGGGCCGGGGACACCGCCGGGGCGTACCAGCTGATCACCCGGACCCGGCAGATCGCAGCGGAGCTGGGGCGGGCCGGGGTGTTGGCGGCCCTGGACCGGGCAGAGGGGGTGCACCGCTGCGCCGTGGGCGACGGCGCGCACGCGGTGGCGCTGCTGCGCCGCTCCCAGGAGCAGTTCGCGGCGCTGGGCATGCCGATGGAACGCGGCCGCAGCCTCATCGCCCTCACCGCCGCCGAACGCCGCCGCAGGCACCGGTCCGCGGCACGGGCGGCCCAGCAGCTCGCCGAACAGGTGTTCGCCGAGGCGGGCGCTCCGGGCTGGGCTGCGGCGGCGCGTATCACGGCCGAACCGGCCGGCTCGCCGGCCCACGGTTCGCCGGCCCGCCGCCCGGCCTCGTCGGCACCGGTCTCGACCACCGGCCCGACAGGATCCGGGCCGCTGGCACTCACCGACGCCGAGGCGAGGATCGTCGCGATGGTCACCGAGGGCGCGCATTGGAGCACTTCGCCGCGCTGACCGGCTGGTCGGTGTTCTGAACCGCCCGGATCAGCTCACCGACTGCGCAGGTCCGGCGATCTTGTCGAGGCCCCAGCCGACGACGACCCCGACCAGCAGCGCGATCCCGTCGGTCAGGCCGAAGGTCAGCCAGATGGGCGCGTCGGCCAGGCGCAGCGCGGTGTCGCCAAGCACCAGCAGCGCGGTGGCGAGCAGCGTGCCCGCCACGCCGCCGCGGAAGGTGAAGACGCTGACGCCGCCGAGCAGTGCCGCGGCGACGGCGACCAGGAAGCGGTCACCGGTGGCGGCGAACGCCCCACCGAGGTAGCCGACCAGCACGACGCCGCTCAGCGCGGCCAGCAGTCCCGAGCCGACGAACCCGAGCACCGATCCGACCAGCCGCTTGCCCGCGAAACGCGGGACCTCGCCGTCGGTCCGCGCGACGACGAGCAACCGGTGCAGCGCCGTGCCCTGGAACGCGGCGCCGCCGACGAGGGATCCGATCACGAACAGCGCAGCCCAGGCCCACACGGTCCATTCGGCGGACGGTCCGTCGCGCAGCGGGATGCCCTGCGCCTCGGACAAGCCGAGAGCGATGCCCTGGGCGACGGCGAGGCCGCCGAGCGACACCGCCCAGGCGGGTGCCGAGGTGAGTCCGGTGATCACGCCAAGGATCAGGCAGAACAGCAGGATGACGGCGACGGCGGTCACCGCGGCGAGCACTCCTGGCCAGTCGGCCTGGACGAGCTTGGCGTAGACGACTCCGGCGAGCGCGGCCAGCGCCCCGACGGCGAGGTTCGGGTTGCCGGTGCGCAGCGAGAACGCGAACGCGCTGGCGAGCAGGCCGATCGAGGCGAGGTTGAGCCACAGGCCGCGGCCGAAGGCGTCGCCATCACTCTGCACGACCACCACGATCGCGGCGACGGCGACCAGCAGGAACAGGATCGCCTCCCAGCCGAGGCGGGCCAGCAGGCCGGCGGTGCGGCGGGGCCGGGGCGGCAGCGCGTCCACGGCCGTCGTGGGCGGTGCGATGATCACCATGGCCGGGCCTCCACAGACCGTCGTGAATGGACGAGGGTCCACTATAGAACGGGGCCGCACCCGTGTCACCGGCGTCGGGCGCGGTGCCGCGGACCGGGCCGCCGGTGATCGGCTAGGCTGACCCCAGGAGCGCCGGGAAGTCTGGTCGGCATCGGTATCAGCCGTCCGCCAGAACAGGAGCACCGGCCATGCGCGCATCCGATCTCGTGGTGCCCTACCCCACCGTCACCCTGTCCACGCCCGCGCTGGACACCACCCGCATCCTGGCCGACGCCGACCTGCCCGGCCTGATCGTGGTCGACGACGCGGGCGCGCCGTTCGCCGTGCTGCCCGCCACGCAGGTGCTGCGCCTGGCGGTGCCGTCGTACTTCCAGGACGACCCGAACCTGACCCACCTGGTCGACGAGGCCGCAGCGGATGTGTTCGTCCGCGAGCTGGGCGGGCGTACGGTGCGCGAGCTGATGCCGCCGCAGCCGCACGAGCTGCCCGTGGTCGGGCCGGAGGCGACCGCGCTGGAGCTCGCCGCGCTGATGGCGCGCACCCGCAGCCCGCTGGTCGCGGTGGTGGACGGCGGCAGGCTGCTGGGCGCGGTGACGCTGCACGGGCTGCTCGACCGGGTGGTGCCGGCATGAGCACGCAGGCCTGGCTGGCCGTGGCGGTGTTCGCGGTCGCCTACGTGTTCATCGCGACCGAGTGGGTGCACCGGGTCGCGGCGGCGCTGGGCGGCGCGGTGGTGATGCTGCTGATCGGCGCGACCGACGCCGAGCACGCGTTCTTCTCCCCGGAGTCGGGCATCGACTGGAACGTGATCATGCTGCTGATCGGCATGATGCTGATCGTGGCGGTGCTGCGGCGCACCGGGCTGTTCGAGTTCGTGGCGATCTGGGCGGTCAAACGCGCCCGCGGGCGGCCGTACCCGGTGATGGTCCTGCTCGTGGTCCTGACCGCGGTGGCGTCGGCGGGGCTGGACAACGTGACGACGGTGCTGCTGGTGGCGCCGGTGACGCTGTTCGTCTGCGACCGGCTCGGGCTGCCCGCGGCGCCGTTCCTGATCGCCGAGGTGATGGCGTCCAACATCGGCGGCACCGCCACGCTGATCGGCGACCCGCCCAACATCATCATCGCCAGCCGGTCCGGGCTGACGTTCAACGACTTCCTGAACGTGCTGGCCCCGGTCGTGGTGATCCTGCTGATCGTGTTCCTGGGGCTGTGCCGGTGGCTGTTTCGCGACGCGTTCCGCTCCGACAGCGCCAAGGTCGCCGCGGTGATGGCGATGCGCGAACGCGACGCGATCCGCAACCCCCGCCTGCTGGCGGTGAGCCTGGTCTTCCTGGCCGCGGTGCTGGCGGCGTTCATGCTGCACACGGTCCTGCATCTGGAACCGGCGGTGGTCGCGATCGTGGGCGGCCTGCTGCTGCTGGCGGCGTCGCGCCTGGACCCGGACGAGATCGCCCGCGACGTCGAGTGGCACACCCTGATCTTCTTCGCCGGGTTGTTCGTCATGGTCGGCGCGCTGGTCAACACCGGGGTCATCGACACGATCTCGGCGGCTGCCGTCGATGCCGTCGAGGGCCGGCTGTGGGGTGCCACGATGCTGCTGCTGTGGGCGTCGGCGGCACTGTCGGCGATCGTGGACAACATCCCGTACGTCGCCACGATGAGCCCGATCGTCGCCGACCTGGTCAAAGCCGACGGCACGCCGCAGGGCAACGTGCTGTGGTGGGCCCTGGCGCTGGGCGCGGACCTGGGCGGCAACGCCACCGCGATCGGCGCGTCGGCCAACGTCGTCGTGCTCGGCATCGCCGAACGCGCGGGCAAGCCGATCTCGTTCTGGCAGTTCACGAAGTACGGCCTGATCGTCACGGTGATCACCGTGGCGATCTGCGTGCCGTACCTGTACTTCCGCTTCTTCTGAGCCGGTGCCGGCGGAGCGCCCTCGCACGAGCGCTCCGCCGGCCGGGTGGTCAGCCGAGCGGCTGGACCGTGGCCGAGGTCAGGCTGGTGTAGAAGCAGCCGGTGGTCGGCAGGCTGGTCGCGGCGGGCGGCGTGACGCCGTCGTAAAGCGCCAGCAGGAAGTTCTGCGGGCACCGGCGGGTGCTGCCGGTACGGATGCCGAAGTGCAGGTGCGGGCCGGTCGAGTTGCCGGTGTTGCCGGTCAGGCCGACCTGCTGGCCCGCCACGACGGTCGCCCCGTTGGCCACCGACCACGACGAGAAGTGGCAGTACGTGTACACGTTGCCGTCCGCCCCGGTCAGGTTGACGCCGCGGCCGCACGAGCTGTCGTCGATGATCACGACCGTGCCGCCGCGGACCGCGTACGCCGGGGTGCCGGTGCCGACGGGCAGGTCGATGGCCGGGTAGTCGTGGTGCGGGTCGTCGTACTCGCTGCGCGGCAGGGCGCTCTTGGCCAACGGCAGGGAGAACGAGGGGCTGCCGGTGGTGGAGGTCAGCCGGATCGCGTCGGCGACGACGTAGCCGGTGCCGTTGGTCCACCGGCTCACCCCGACCACGCTGTGCGTGCCCGCGGCCAGGTTGAACGTGCCGAGGCTGACCCAGCGTCCGCCGTTGGAACGCTGGTCGACCACGATCGTCTGGTTGCCGCCGCTGGTCGCCACGACGAACGGGGTGGCGTTGTTGTAGCCGGCGTCGGCCGGATACCAGACCTCGACCGTGTGCGGGCCGGCCGCGGCGATCGTGGCGGTGAACCAGGCCGCGTCGCTGGCCGTGGTGTTCGGGGTGGCGAAGCGGTAGTCGGCGCCGTAGCGCTGCGCGGACCAGGTGGAGGTGCCCCAGTTGGCGCTGGCGGTGAAGCCGCCCGCGGTGGCGTTGTCCACGATGGTCGTCGCCGCCGACGCGGGCGCGGCGGGGCCGAGCACGACGAGGGTGGCGGTGGCGAGCCCGGCGACAGCCGAGCGCAGGGCGAGGGGAAGTCTCACTGATTCTCCGTCAGGGGGTGTCGACGAACGAGAGTGAAACTATTCAACCAACATCACTGACACGGCGAAAGACTTCTACATAGATATGCTTGAGCGCCCTGCCCCGCCACCGCTCGGATGGTGGCGGTGCCGGGACAGGGCGCGGATCTCACAGCGCCGGATACAGCGGGAACGCGGCGGTCAGCGCGGACACCCGGGCTCGCAGGCCGCCCGCCGCGGTTTCGTCGAAGGAAGGCAGCAGAGCCTGCGCGACGATGTCGGCGACCTCGGCGAAGTCCGCGTCGGCGAACCCGCGGGCGGCCAGCGCGGCGGTGCCGATGCGCAGCCCGGAGGTGACCATCGGCGGGCGGGGGTCGCCGGGCACCGCGTTGCGGTTGACCGTGATGCCGATGCCGTGCAGCCGGTCCTCGGCCTGCCGCCCGTCCAGCTCCGACGCCCGCAGGTCCACCAGCACCAGGTGCACGTCCGTGCCACCGGTCAACACGGACACCCCCGCCGCCGCGACGTCGGGCGCGGACAGCCGCTGGGCGAGCAGGCGCGCGCCGTCGAGGGTTCGCCGCTGCCGCTGCGCGAACTCCGCGCTCGCCGCCATCTTGAAACCGACCGCCTTCGCCGCGATGACGTGTTCCAGCGGGCCACCCTGCTGGCCGGGGAACACCGCGCTGTTCACCTTCTTGGCGACGTCCTCGTGATCGGTGAGCACCACTCCCCCACGCGGCCCGCCCAGCGTCTTGTGGGTCGTCGTGGTGACGACGTCGGCGTACGGCACGGGGTTCGGGTGCAGGCCCGCCGCGACCAGACCGGCGAAGTGCGCCATGTCGACCATCAGCCGAGCGCGCACCAGGTCGGCGATCTTGCGGAAGGCGGCGAAGTCCAGCTGCCGGGGGTACGCCGACCAGCCCGCGATGATCAGCGCGGGCCGGTGTTCGAGCGCCAGCCGTTCCACCTCGGCGAGGTCGACCAGGCCGTCCTCGGCGGACACGTGATAGGCCACCGCGTGGTACAGCCGGCCCGAGAAGTTGATCCGCATGCCGTGGGTGAGGTGGCCGCCGTGCGCCAGGTCCAGGCCCAGGATCGTGTCCCCCGGCTGGATCAGCGCCATCATCGCCGCCGCGTTGGCCTGCGCGCCCGAGTGCGGCTGCACGTTGGCGTAGCCCGCCCCGAACAGCGCCTTCACCCGGTCGATCGCCAGCTGCTCCACCACGTCGACGTGCTCGCAGCCGCCGTAGTAGCGCCGCCCCGGGTAACCCTCGGCGTACTTGTTGGTCAGCACCGAACCCTGCGCCTGCAGCACGGCCAGCGGCGCGAAGTTCTCGCTCGCGATCATCTCCAGGGTGTCGCGCTGGCGGCCCAGCTCGGCGCGCAGCGCCGCGTGCACCTCGGGGTCGAACTCCTCCAGCGGGGCGTCCAGCGCGGTCACCGGCTGGCCTCCGCACCGATCAGCGCGGCGTACCCGGCCGCGTCGAGCAGCTCCGGCTCGCCGGTCAGGCGCAGCCGGAACAGCCAGCCCTGCCCGTACGGGTCGGAGTTGACCAGCGACGGATCGTCGGCGACCGCCGGGTTCACCTCGACGATCTCGCCGTCGGCGGGGGCGTACAGCTCGCTGACCGACTTCGTGGACTCGACCTCCCCGCACGGCTCGCCCGCCGTCACGGACGTGCCGACAGCGGGCAGCTCCAGGTAGACGATGTCGCCCAGGGCCTCACCGGCGAACGCGGTGATACCGACCGCGGGCACATCCTCCTCGGACAGCCACTCGTGGTCGCGGGTGTAGCGCAGGTTCTCGGGGACGGTGTTCACGCGTGGCCTCCAGCGGGGCGGCGGTAGAAGGGCAGGTCGACGACGGTGACGGTGTCGCGGCTGCCGCGGATGTCGACGGCGAGCACCGTGCCGACGGCGGCCCGGTCGGCGGGCACGTACGCCATCGCGATCGGGCGGCCCAGCGTCGGCGACGGCGCGCCGCTGGTCACGGTGCCGATCCGGACGCCGGTGTCCGGGTCGAGCACGTCATAGCCGGCCCGGGGCGCGCGCCGCCCGGCGGGCAGCAGGCCCACCAGCAGCTCGGCCGGGCCGGTCTCGGCACGGGCGACCAGCGCGTCGCGGCCGACGAACGGCTTGTCGAGCACGACGACGCGGCCCAGCCCCGCCTCGAACGGGGTCCGTTCGGCGGTCAGCTCGTGGCCGTACAGCGGCATGCCCGCCTCCAGCCGCAGCGTGTCCCGGCAGGCCAGCCCCGCCGGGACCAGGCCGTGCCCGGCTCCGGCCGTGGTGAGCGCGGCCCAGACCGCGGCGGCGTCACCGGGCGCGCAGTAGACCTCGAAACCGTCCTCGCCGGTGTAGCCGGTCCTGGCCAGCAGCACCGGGACTCCGGCGAGCACCGCCGGGTCGATGGCGTAGTAGCGCAGCGCGTCCACGTCGGCGGTGGTCACGGCGCGCAGGATGTCGGCCGAGCGCGGTCCCTGCACGGCGAGCAGCGCCCAGTCGGCGGACACGTCGCGGACCAGCGCCTGGAACCCGGTGGCGCGTTCACCCAGCGCGGCCGATACGACGGAGGTGTTGGCGGCGTTGGCGACGACCAGGTAGCGGTGCTCCTCCAAGCGGTACACGATGAGGTCGTCGAGCACGCCGCCGTCGGGGGCGCACAGCATCGTGTAGCGGGCGCGGCCGACGCCGACGGCGGACAGGCGGCCGACCAGGGCGTGGTCGAGCATGGCTGCCGCGCCAGGGCCGGTGACCTCGATCTCGCCCATGTGGCTCAGGTCGAACAGGGCGGCGGCCTGGCGGACGGCGTGGTGCTCGGCGGTCTCGCTGCCGTAACGCAGCGGCATGGTCCAGCCGGCGAACTCTGTCAGGACGGCACCAAGGCTGCGGTGTACGTCGTGCAGGGCGGTCTGCCTGGGGGAAGATTGGTCATGCCCAGCCTGGTCCCGTTCGGGACTGGGGTGGGCAGCGGTCGGCGACGCGACGGCGCTCACGGGAGGCTCCCTGGTCCGGGTGCCGCACAGGCGGCACCGGTGGTGGATGGCCTCCCCCTCTGTCATCGCTGCCTGAGAGCTTCACCGCGGATCGCGGCTTGCACCGTGGGCGCAGGACTGTTTCATCCTGACTTTCCAGAGTTCGCCTCGCCACGGCGGTACATGGGCCTGAGAGATTCCGGGGAGAAGTTGCTCCTTCGGCGGCCCAGTCGTGCCGGGCCTCTCCCGCCGTGGTTCAGTCGGCGAGGTATTCAGTTGTCCGCCGTACCGTAGACGCCGCTCTGGAACGGCGTCAACCGCGGCCGGGGCGGGTCAGCGCCGTTTGGCGACGTAGACGGTGTTGGTGGACTCGCGGTCCTGCAGCGGGTTCGGGAAGCTGACGACCTCGGCGCGTACGTCGGCGAACACCCCGGCCAGGCGGGCGGTGAACTGGTCCTCGGGCGGGTCGTTGGACCACAGGGTGAACACGCCGCCGGGGTGCAGGTGCTCGGCCAGCCGGCGCAGGCCTGCGGGCTCGTAGAAGCTCGCGTGGCTCGGGTGGAGCAGGTGGCTCGGTGAGTGGTCGATGTCGACGACGATCGCGTGGAAGCGGCGGCCGGGGCGGTGCGGGTCGAGGCCGTCCGGGGACGCGCAGCGGGCGAAGAAGTCGCCTTCGGACAGGCGGCAGCGCGGGTCGCCGGACAGGGTCGTGCCTGCGGGGATGAGGCCCTGCTCGTGCCAGGCGATGACGTCGGACAGGGCGTCGATGACCAGCAGGGAGTTCACCCGGTCGTCGGCGAGCACGGTCAGGGCGGTGTAGCCGAGGCCGAGGCCGCCGACGGCGACGTCGAAGCCGGTGCCGTCGAGTTCGGCGAGCGCCAGTTCGGCGACGGCCTCCTCGGCGACGGTGAACAGGCTGGACATGAGGAAGTCGTCGTCGAGTTTGACCTCGTAGACGTCGGTCTTGAACATGGGGTCCCAGCGGCGGCGCAGGCTGATCACGCCCATCGGCGTCTGCCGCCAGCCGAGTTCCTGCAGCCGTGCTCCCACGCCGCCTCCGTCCCGGCGGCGCCACAGGCGGTTCCGGCCGAACTGCCAGCCTAACCGACGGGTCGGCGGGCGACGGCAACGACACGGTTCCGCCGACCTTCCACGCGTCGAGGTGACCGCGGCGTCGAACCGCATTACCGTGGCCATCCGCACCAGTGGTGCGGCCCGGTCCGGCGATGGCTTTGGAGGTGACGATGTTCGCCCTGGTAGTGCGGTTCGACCTTCGCGACGAGGAGTCAGCGGTCAGGTTCGACGAGCTGACAGCGCAGGCAGTGGAGCAGATCCGGGCGAAAGAGCCGGGAACGCTGGTGTACGCGACGCACCAGATCGCCGGTGAGCCGCTGGCACGGGTGTTCTACGAGGTCTACGCCGACGACGCGGCATTTCAGGCACACGAGACAGCCGAGCATGTGACCGCGTTCCACGCCGCGAAGGACCCGTTGCTGGTGTCGCACCGGGTGGAGTTCCTGTCCCCGGCCGTGGCTAAGGGCCTGCCGGCGTGAGCGCCATGACTGAGCTTTTGGCCAGCTCACGCAGTCCCAATCAATCTTCTTCGAGCCGCGTGCCGTCGTATGGCTGCGCGGGGCGCTGGAAGCAGGCGCCGGAGGCACGGGTAGTGACGGTGCGGACGTGGTCGAACCCGAGGGCGTCATAGTAGGCGTGCAGTCGCGTGTTGGTGGTCCAGGCATCCAGGCGTAGCCAGAGCACCCCTGCGTCGTAGGCGCGTCCAGATGCCCAGTCGAGCAGCTCAGAGCCAAGGCCAGTGCCTGAGCGCTCCAGCGGCACCATGATCTTCGACGCGTACAAGGCATTGGCGGGGTCGTCGGCCGGGTGCCAGAGGGTATCGGCGTCGGGAGCGCGGTCGGACTTCCATAGCCTGTCCAGGTCGGTGTACGCGGTCAGGGTTATCGACGCCGCCGGCGCGTGGCCGTCGTAGGCCAGCCAGGTCTGCCCCGCCTGGATCGCGGCGGCCACCGCCCACCGCGGCCATGGGGTCTGCCACTGTGTGTGCCCACGCGTGGCCAGCCAGGCAGCGCGTTGGGTACGCCAGTCGAGGATGGTGTCGATGTCGGACGTCCGTGCCCGCCGGATGATCATCGACGGTGTCTGGTGATGGTGTCGATGTCGCCATGCGCGGAGACGAGCCGGACCTTGTCTGCGGCGAAGGTCGCGGTGGAGATGCGCAGCGGCCCGTCGGCGGTGTAACCCGTGAGAATGTTATGCAGGACAGGCGTGCCGGCCGCGACGGGAATCTGCAGGAGAGCGGCTTCGACCGGAGTGGGCATGCGGGCGCTCGTGGTCGTCAGCGCGGCGACCTGGTGGTAACCGCGCTCAGCCAGCAACCGTGTCGTGCCCTGGGCGATGTTGTGCGGGCTGAAAAGTTCCGGAACCTTCTCGCACAACCACTGCGGGTACCACGAATCCTGGATCGAGTGCGGCACGCCGTCGACGAACCTCAGGCACCGACGGACGGCCGTGGTACTGCCGGTGGCGACGTGCAGCAAGATTGCGAAGTCGGCGGGCATTGGTTCGACGCGGGTGGAGAACTCCTGGCTAGGTTCGTGGCCCTGCTCACGGACGGTACGGAAGAACAGGTCGGCCTCAGAGGTGGTGCTCATGGGCTGGTCATCCCGCCACGCGTAGGCCTCGATCATCACGCGCTCGCGTACGAAGACGCCGCCGCCACGGCCTGGACGGCGTTCAACGAGACCGGCGGCCTGGAGCACGTCGGTGGCATCACGCACGGTCGGACGGGAAACGCCGTATGTGGACTGGAGTTCCTCCTCGGTGGGCAGTTTCGCACCAGGCGGTAACGCCCCGTCGTCGATCTGGCGGCGCAACTGGTCGGCGATGCGCTGGTACTTCGGCTGTCCGGGCACGTCGGCTCACCCTTCCCGCGGAAACATCTTAACCAATCTAGCGCCAAGGGTTGACGGACCAAACAGGACAGTGAAAAGGTAATAACCAATCTGATGTCACAGCGCGTTGATCACTAGTCGACCAGGAGTCGTCATGAGCACAAGCAGCAGGCTGCGAAACTCCACCGCGACAGGTGAACGGACATTCGATGTCGATGCACCTACCAATCCGGCCCGACTGGACCTGTGCCGGCTGCGGAACCGCCTGGCCATGCGTGACTCGCCAGCGGCAGCTGATCGCGCAGTACCATGATGCTCCGTCTCGCTGATGGTCTACCTCTCTGGCTTCTTCGTCGAAGCTTGCCAGGACTTACGCTCCACAGCGGCGGGCACGCTGCACCAGCGCTTTCTCGGCTGGCCAGCACTCATCGCCGCCGAGCACTGGCACTCCGGCGGCACATCGCACGTTGATCGAGTCGATGCCAGGATTCACCTTCATCCAAGAGCACAGGCGAACCCGAATCATTCGACGGAATAGTCCTACCCAGGTCAGCCCGCCCACCATGCACGGCAGCGACCCGGCCGTCGAACACGGCGCGACAACGTGCTCATCGCCGTTCTCGGGCTAGGCTCAGGCGATGAACGCGTCTGCGACCCGGCTACCCTGGCCCCGAACCCCGTGGCGGCCGTCGCGCACCTGGGACGAGCGGACGTGGACCGCCGCACCCTGATCTCCGGCGCCGCGTACTCGGTCGCCGCGCTACTGCTGCCCCTGCGCCAGCCCGAGATCACCGAACGCGCCCACGCCGCCCGCAGCAGACCCACGGTCACCGTCGGCCAAGGTGAGATCGACGCCGTACGGCAGATGACCACGGCGTTCAACGCCGCCGACGAGCGCCTCGGCGGCGGCCATGCCCGCACCGCCGTCGTCGAATACCTCACGACCGACGTCACCGCATATCTCCGCGGCACCTTCGCCACCGACACACTGCGCCGGTCGATGTTCGCTGCCGCGGCCCAGTTGTCGTACCTGGCCGGATGGAAAGCCCATGATCTCGGCCTGCCCGGCTTGGCGCAGCGCTACTACCTGCACTCCTACCAGCTCGCGGCGGAGGCCGACCCGCACGCGCATGCCGCGTACGGACTGCGCATCCTCGCCCACCAGGCGATGGACCTCGGGCGGCGGGAACACTGCGTCGACCTCGCCGACGCGGCGCTCACGCGGGTCAAAGGCCGAACCGACCCCGACACCGAAAGCCTTTTCTGGCTCACCGCCGCTCGGGCCCACGCCGGCGACGGCGACACCCGCCAGGCGCGTTCGGCGCTGGCTACCGCGGAACGGCTGCTCGACCGCAGCCGAGGCGACGCGGCTCCGGAGTGGGCCTCGCTGGGCGGGCCTGCTGAAGCCCGGCTGGCCAATCAGTCCGGCAAGGCCCTTCAAGCGATGGGTGATCTGAAAGCCGCCGAGGACCAGTTACGACGCTCCGCCCGCTGCTGGAACCCGGCCACCCATCCGCGTATCCACGCGCTCACCCTGGCCGACCTCGCCGAGGTCCAATGCGCCCGAGGCAACGTCGAAGCCGCGTGCCAGACCTGGAACACCGCGCTGGACGGCATGACCGGCATTCGCTCCGCCCGCACCCGCGAGGCGGTCACGTCGATGCGTGCGCACCTCGCCGCGTACCGCCGACGCGGCCTTACCTCAGCCCAGCGCCTCGACGCCCGCGCTGCCGATCTCCCCTGAGCCACCCGGTTGCTAGCCGCACAGGGCTGGAACCGGTTGGCCGCGCACCACACGGCCAACCGGTTCCGCCAGCCGATCTAGCGCCGCAACACCGCCCGCATCACAGTTCCTGGCCGAAGAACGCCGCGACCCGACGCTGCCAGGCCGCCATGAACCGGGGAGGGCGACCGGGCGAGTGGTTCCACCTTCGGTTCAGCGGAGGACGGGCCGCTCCGCCGCTGCCCGGCCTCGTGCGGCCGTGGACCGCCGTGCCCTGATGACCGGTCGGCCGCTCCTCATGCGCGGGAACTCCAGGAATGAGATGTGTCGCCCGGTGCAGCAGGCCGCGCGACGAGTGCTCGTCCGACATACTCAGCTCGCCTTCTCTATCAGTGATAGAGAAACTCTAGCACTGATAGAGTGACGCGGCGGAGGTACCGAATTGGCGCTGGACCGACAGCGGATCGTCACCGAGGCCGTCGCGCTGCTCGACGCCGACGGTCTCGACGGCGTGACGACCCGCAAACTCGCCGCGCGGCTGGGCGTGCAGTCGCCGACCCTCTACTGGCACGTGCCCAACAAAGCCACCCTGGTCACGGCGATCGCCGACGCGATCCTCGACCAGGAGTTCGGCGACATGTCACCGCCCGAACCGGATCAGCCCTGGCAGGACTGGCTGACCGGCCTGGCCGAGCGGCTGCGCCGAGCGCTGCTCGCCCACAAGGACGGCGCCCGGGTCGTCTCGGCCTCCCAGCTCTCCCGCACCATGGCCGCGATCTCGGAACTGGCGATGAGCACCCTGGTCGCGCACGACATCCCGTTACGGCAGGCCCGCGTGATCGTCCTGACCGTCGAGCGCTTCACGGTCGGCCACGTCCTCGAAGAGCAGGCCCCCCGCCCGGACGCGGACGCGCTGAAGGACTTCGACATGGCCGCCTACGCCGAGCAGTACCCGACCGTGGTCGCCGCAGTCACCGAGTACTTCGAACCGGGCCGTACCGTGGACGACCTGTTCCGCGACTGCCTGGAGGTGGTCATCGAGGGCGCTGCGGTCAAGGCCGGGATCACCGCCTGACCGACCGTCCGCTCGAAGACCACCTCCCGGTCCGGGTCAGGCCGCCCGGTGAGCGGTGTAGAGCAGGTACTCCCAGTCCATCGCGCCCCAACCGAGGTCGTTGCGGCGGCCCAGTTCGGCCAGCTCCTCATCCAGGGCAGCGACCTTGTCCGGCTGGTCGGCGATGTTGCGGTACACCGCGATCGTCGGGCCGTAACACGCCTTGAAGAAGTCGCGGAACTCCTCCGCGTCGGCGAACCGGTCCACCCGGACCGTGCGGCGTTCGGCGACGACGTCGGTGACCCGGTCGCCGAACAGCTCGGCGACGTGCTCCTCACTCCCCCACAGCGGCGGGGGCTGCGCCCCGGGCGGCGGCGGTGCGGCGTACGGCTTCATCACGGCGAACATCTGCCCGATGAAACCCTGCGGGGTCCAGTTGGCCAGGGCGATCGTCCCGCCCGGACGGCACACCCGGACCAGCTCGTCGGCGGCCTCCTGGTGGTGCGGGGCGAACATGACGCCGACGCTGGACATGACGACGTCGAACTCGCCGTCGGCGTACGGCAGCGCCTCGGCGTCGCCCTGCTCCCAGCTCAGTTTCGCGCCGCGCTGCTCGGCGACCTGGCGGCCGGCGTCGAACAGCTCCGGGGTCAGGTCGCTGGCGACGACGTCGGCCCCGGCCAGCGCGGCGGGGATCGCCGCGTTGCCGGATCCGGCGCCGACGTCGAGCACGCGTACGCCGGGTCCGGCGCCGCTCGCCTTCGCGAGCACGGTGCCGAGTTCGGGGATGACCTCGCTGGCGACCGCCGGGTAGTCACCCAGCGCCCACATCGCTCGGTGCTTGGACTTGAGCGCGCGATCGGCGTCGCTCGGTGCGGTCATGGTGGAGCTCCTGTTCGTGTGTTGGTGACTTCACGCTAGGAACGGTGACCGATGTCCGACCAGTACAGGATCTGTACCGGCCCGCGTCCACGCCCTACGGTGGCGGTCATGGGAGCGTCGTATCGCCAGTTCTGTCCGGTGGCCAAGGCCATGGAGCTGCTCGACGAGCGCTGGACGCTGCTGGTCGTCCGGGAGCTGGTGGCGGGTAGCCGACACTTCAACGAGCTGCGCCGGGGCCTGCCGCGCATGTCGCCGACACTGCTGTCCAAGCGGCTGCAGCAGCTGGTCGCGGCCGGGGTCGTGGAGCGGCGGCCGAGCGACACCGAGGTGCAGTATCTGCTGACCCCGGCCGGGCGGGAGCTGGAGCCGATCGTGGTGGCGCTGGGCGCGTGGGGTGTGCGCTGGATCGGCGAGCTGGGCGACCAGGATCTCGATCCGAAGCTGCTGCTGTGGGACATGCGCCGCCACGTCGACCGGGCGGCCACTCCGGGTGGTCGCACTGTGCTGCGGTTCGCGTTCCACGACGTGGCGCGGCCGCTGCGGGACTGGTGGCTGGTGATCACGCCGGAGGATGTCGACGTCTGCGACGACGACCCGGGGCACGAGGTGGCGGTGACGGTGACGGCGAGCCTGCGCGGGATGATCCGGGTCTGGCTGGGCGAGCAGTCCTGGGCCGACGGGCTGCGCCGGGGCGATCTGGCGATCGAGGGTCCGCAGGCGTTGCGGCGGGCGCTGCCGTCGTGGTTCCGGACGAACATTTTCGCCACCGTGCCACGCCCGGAACCGGTTCCGGACCTGGTGGGTGCGCAAGCCTGACCCCGGCCGACCACGTGACCGCCATATCCGCAGGTCACGGCCGCTCCGGAGGTGCCGGTCGGACGATTGCGCACACGCCGGTGGCTGGTGAAGCCCCGCTGCCATGATCACACACTACCCTTAAGTCCGGCATAGCGGGCAAAAGGGCGGGGCGGTCGATGGTACGAGCGGGGCTGCGCGCCTTGGCCGCGGCATGCCTGCTCGCGCTGGCCGCGTGCGGGGCCGCACCCGGCCCGGTCCCCCAGCGCACCGGCCCCGCCGACCTGCAGATCCTCATCGGCTCGTCCGGGGCCGCCGAGACCAAGGCCGTCACCGACGCCGCCGCGGCGTGGGCGGCGGCCAGCGGCAACGCGGTGACGGTGATCCCCGCCCAGGACCTTGACCAGCAGCTCGGCCAGGCGTTCGCGGGCTCGTCGCCGCCGGACGTGTTCTACGTCGATGCGGCCCGCTTCGCCGACTTCGCCAGCGTCGGCGCGCTCGAACCGTACGCCGACGGGCTGGCGGCGGCGGGCGACTTCTATCCGACGCTGCGGCAGGCGTTCACCTACCAGGGGCGCTTCTACTGCGCGCCGAAGGACTTCGCGACCCTCGCTTTGCAGGTCAACGAGGAGCTGTGGGCACGGGCCGGGTTGACGGCCGCCGACGTGCCCCGCGACTGGGCACAGTTGACCGCGGTCGCCGAACGCATCGCGGCCCGGGGCATCACGCCGCTGGCGCTCGGCGACACCGTGGAGCGCATCGGGGCGTTCCTGGTCCAGGCCGGCGGTTGGCTGATCAGCCCTGACGGAACCCGGGCCACCGCCGACAGCCCGCAGAACGCCGCCGCGCTGACGTACGTGCAGCAGCTGCTGCGGGCCGGGCTCGCCCGCTATCCGAGCGCGCTGGACACCGGCTGGGCCGGGGAGGCGTTCGGGCGGGGCCTGGCCGCGATGACGATCGAGGGCAACTGGATCAAGGGCGCGCTCGCCGGGGACTACCCGGACGTGCGGTACACGGTGCACGAGCTGCCCGCCGGGCCTGCCGGTGAGGGGACGATGTCGTTCACGACGTGCTGGGGCATCTCCGCGCGGACGCCGTACCGCAGCCAGGCCGTCGCGTTCGTCGAGGCGATGACGGCCGTGGACCAGCAGCTCGCCTTCGCGTCCGCGTACGGCGTGATGCCGTCGGTCGTCACCGCCCGCGACCGCTACCTGCTGGCCTTCCCGGCCGACCGGGCGTTCCTTGACGGCGCGGACCACGCGCAAGGGCCGGTCAACGCGCCGAAGATGGGCAACGTCCTGTCCGACTTCGACACCCAGCTGCAGCGCCTGGCCGTGGCCGACCCGCAGGCGATCCTGCGCCGGCTGCAGCGCAACATGACGGCGGCGCTGCGTGGCTGAGCCATCCCGCGGCGGCATCCGGGGCAACGAGGCGGCCGCCGGGTGGCTGTTCGTCGCCCCTGCGTTGCTGATCCTGGGCCTGTTCCTGGTGCTGCCGATCGGCATGGCGCTGTGGGTCAGCGTCAGCGGCTGGAACGGCCAGGGCAGCCCCTTCGCGCCCGGGGTGCCGTACGTCGGCGCGCAGAACTACGCCGAGCTGTTCACCGAAGACGGGCTGACCCGCGAGAACTTCATGATCAGCATCCGGAACAACCTGTACTACGTCGCCGTCGCGGTGCCCGCGCAGACGCTGCTGGCCCTGGCCCTGGCCCTGGTCGTCAACCAGCGCTTCCTCAAGGGCACGTCGTTCTTCCGGACCGCGTTCTACTTCCCGTCGGTCACCAGCTCGGTGGCGATCAGCGTGGTGTTCCTGTTCCTGTTCGCCAACTCCGGCGCGGTCAACGCGTTGCTGGCCATGTTCGGCATCAGCGGCCCGGCCTGGTTCGCCGACCCGCGCGGCCTGCTGCACCTGCTGCTCGACGGGCTCGGGCTGGTCGACGTCGACAACCCGCCCGCCGCGCTCACCGGCGGCGGACCGTTCGGGCTGTCCTGGTGGGAGTGGCTGGCCGGGCCCAGCGTCGCCATGTCCACGATCATCATGCTGGTCGTCTGGACCACCAGCGGCACCTTCATGCTGATCTTCCTCGCCGCGCTGCAGGACGTGCCCGTGCAGGTCGAGGAGGCGAGCCTGATCGACGGCGCGAACGCCTGGCAGCGGCTGCGCCACGTCACCCTGCCGATGCTCAAGCCGGCCCTGTTCCTGGTGGTCACCCTCGGGCTGATCGGCACGTGGCAGGTCTTCGACCAGATCTACGTGATGAGCCAGGGCAAACCCGCCAACACCACGCTCACCCCCGCCTACCTGTCCTACCGGACGGCGTTCAGCGATTTCGAGTACGGCGTCGGTGCGGCGATCTCGTTCGTGCTGTTCCTGATCATCGTGGTGATGACGCTGCTCCAGCGCTGGATCATGCGCGACCGCGACGAGCCCCGGCCGCGCCGCCGGTGGTGGCAGCGCCGTAGGAGCACGACGTGAGCCCGCCGGGCCGGGCCCAGGGGTTGCGGGCGCTGCTGGGGACCTTCCTCGGGTACGCCGTGCTGGTGTTCTTCGCGCTGGTGTTCCTGTATCCGTTCGTCATCCAGACCGCGAACTCGTTCAAGACCGAGGCCGACGCCGCCGCGCACCCGCTTTCGCCGGTGCCCGACCCGCTCACCACCGCGGCGTTCACGAAGATCTTCGACAGCACCGCGTTCCCGCTGTGGATCGGCAACTCGATCCTGGTCACGCTGCTCATCACGGTCGGGCGGGTGTTCCTGGACTCGCTGGCCGGATACGCCCTGGCCCGGCTCAGCTTCCGGGGCCGCGGGGCGATCACCGCGATGATCGTGGCGGTGATGGCGGTGCCGGGCGTGGTGCTGCTCATCCCGAAGTTCCTCGTCCTGAACCAGCTCGGCATCTACAACACGTACACCGCGCTGGTGCTGCCGCTGCTCGTCGACGCCGCCGGGGTGTTCATCATGCGGCAGTTCTTCCTGTCCGTGCCGCCCAGCCTGGAGGAAGCCGCCCGGATGGACGGGGCGGGTGTGTTCCGGACCTACTGGTCGATCATCCTGCCGATGGCGCGGCCCGCGCTGATCACTCTGACCATCCTGTCGTTCCAGGCGTCCTGGAACGAGTTCCCGCACACCGTCGTCGCGGTGCAGAGCCCGCAGCTGTTCACCCTGCCCCGCGGCATCGCGAACCTGGTCAGCGGGTCGCTGGGCGCGGGCACCCAGTATCCGTTGAAGCTCGGCGCGGCACTGCTGGCCACCATCCCCGTCGCGATCATCTTCGTGATCTTCCAGCGGTACTTCGTCCGCGGCGCGGCCGAGGGGGCCAGCAAGGAGTGAAGCCGCTGTGCAGCCGATGCCGCCGCGCCGCTACAGGTGGTGTCAGGACAGAACCGTCCAGGCCGGTTCCGGCTCTAATGGCCGTGCCCTGAGCCGCCAAGGAAAGCCGTTGGGCCGCCCGACCTGTTTCAGGCATGATCACCTTGTGGACACCTACCTGGAGACCGAGCGCCTGACCCTGCGCCATTTCACCGCCGATGACGCGGACCTGCTGATCGAGCTGGACAGCGACCCGGCGGTGATGCGCTACCTGACCGGCGGCATTCCGACCGCGCCGGAGGTCGTCCGCGAGCGCCACATCCCGAACATCCTCGCCGGCTACGAGAAGTGGGGCGGCGACCTCGGGCTGTTCGCAGCGCACGAGAAGGACGGCGGCGCGTTCATCGGCTGGTTCATCCTGCGCCCTCTGGCGGAAGGCCCACTGGACGAAGTCGAACTCGGCTACCGCCTGCGGCAGGCCGCCTGGGGCAGGGGTTATGCCACCGAGGGCTCACGGGCCCTGCTCGGCAAGGCGTTCACGGAACTCGGAGTGCGCATGGTCTGGGCTCGGACGATGTCGGTGAACAACGGTTCGCGCAACATCATGGAGAAGCTCTCGATGAGGCTCGTGGACACCGTGCCCACTCCCCCGGACATGGCGGCGATCGAGGGCTCCGAGCATGGCAGCGTACGGTACGAGATCACCAAGGAGCAGTGGGAGCGGCCGTAGCCACGGCGGCGGACGCCTGCTGGACGCGCCCGCCGACGCACCCGTGTACGGCAACCTCGCCGGCGATGCTGCTGGAGGCCGCGATGGACAACGAAGGCGACATCTCCCACCTGGAAGTCGGCCGGCTCAGTGGAATGATCCGCACCGACGACTAGCGTGTGAGCCATGGGCTCGGGACACGGCCACAGCCACGCGGTCACCGCGACCGGGCGGCATCGCCGGGCGCTCGCGGCGGTGCTGGTCATCTCCCTGGTCATCTTCGTGATCGAGGTCGTCGGCGCGGTGGTCACCGGCAGCCTCGCGCTGCTGGCCGACGCCGGTCACGTGCTCGCCGACGCGGGCGGAGTCGCGCTGGCGCTGGGCGCGGCGGTGCTGGCGGCCCGGCCGCCGACCGAGCGGCGCACCTGGGGCTGGGCCCGCGCGGAGGTGCTCGCGGCGGCAATCAACGGCCTGGTGCTGGCGGGCATGGGTGTGTACGTGCTCATCGAGGGCGTACGGCGGCTGTTCGTGCCCGCGGACGTGCACCCGGGCGGGATGGCGCTGTTCGCCGTGATCGGCCTGGTCGGCAACGCGATCGGCATCGCGATCCTGTACCGGGCCCGCGACGCGAGCCTCAACATGCGCGGGGCGTTCCTGGAGGTCGCCACGGACACCGCGACCTCGGTCGGGGTCATCGTCGCCGCCGCGGTCATCGCCTGGACCGGGTACACCCAGGCGGACGCGATCGTGTCGATCGTGATCGGGCTGGTGATCGTGCCGCGGGCGCTTAAGCTGCTGCGTTCGGCCGCCGACGTGCTGCTGCAGGCCGTCCCGGCCGGTATCGACGTGAACGAGATCCGCGCCCACATCACCGGCCTGGACCACGTCGTGGGCGTGCACGACCTGCACGTGTACACGGTCACCTCGGGTCTGCCGGTGCTGACCGCGCATGTGGTGGTGGAAGCCGAGTGCTTTTCCGACGGCCACGCGCCGCAGCTGCTCGACGCGCTGCAGCTGTGCATCAGCGGGCATTTCGACGTCGTGCACTCCACGTTCCAGCTCGAACCGCCCGGCCACGTCGGCCACGAGCACGAGACCCACGCCTGACCCGCCGCAGCGCTCTCGACGCCGGGGTCAGGACACGCGGACCAGCATCTGATCCACCGGCGCGTAGTCGTCGGTGAGCACGGCGGCGTCACCGGTGAAGGCGGCCAGCTCCGGGCCGGTGATCACCGCGACGGGCTCCTGCAGCATCGCCAGCCGGGCCGCGATCGCCTGCACCGGCAGCGGCCGGGCCGAGGCGACGACGACGAAGTTGGCGCCTTCACGGCCGTCGAGCGCGCCACGCGGGGCGATCAGGGCCACGTGCGGGAAGACCGCCGCGACGGTGGCGACCTCGGCGCGGATGAAGCGGGTCGGCGGGCCGTCGATGACGTTCTGCGCGTACACCCCGTCCGGGCCGGTCACCCGGCGGACCTGCGCCATCATCTCGCGGGTGGTGAGGTGCCACGGCACCGCGAGGTCGCCGAACGCGTCGCCGACGATCAGGTCCGCGGAGGCGTCGGGCAGGTCGGCGAGCAGCATCCGGGCGTCGCCGACCACGGCCTTCAGGTCGGGGCCGGGGCGCAGGCCGAGGCGCTGTTCGGCCAGCTCGACCAGGCCGCCGTCGATCTCGAAAACGGTGCTGCGGCTGCCGGGCCGGGTGGCGGCGAGGTAGCGGGGCACGGTGAAGCCGCCGCCGCCCAGGTGCACCGCGTCGACCGCCTGCCCGCGGGGGGCGGCCAGGTCGGCGACGACGCCGATCCACTGGGTGTACGCGTACTCCAGGCGGGTCGGGTCGTTCAGGTCCACGTAGGAGTGCTCGGCGGCGTTGAGGTGCAGCACGCGTCCGGCCGGGCGCAGCGGGTCCACGGTGACCTGGGCGCAGTGGTATGCCGTCTCGACGTCGCACGGGTCGGGCGCGAGCACCGACAGGCCGGTGCCGGTGGCCAGCAGCGCCGCGACGGCGACCCGGGTGGGCATGCGGGACGCGGTCGCGTCCGGATCTCGCCGGACGCGGCGCAGGTAGACCCCGAGTCCGAGCCCGGCGAGCGCCAGCAGCACCGCCGCCGCGATCATGATGACGCTGGTGGGCAGTGCGGCCACCAGGACGAACCCGGTGACCAGGGTCGCCGTCACGGCGCCGAGGGTGCCCACTCCGGACAGCCGGCCCACCACGCGGCCGGTCTGCTCCAGGTCGCCGAGCTGGAGCTTGACCACCATCGGCGGCACCGCGGACAGCAGCATGATCGGCACGAACACGGTCACGGCGGTGAGCGCCAGGACCACGGTGACCTCGGTGCCGCGCAGCACCTCGCCGAGCCAGCGGACCACCGGCAGGGTGCCCGCGACGGCCAGCGCCGCCAGGCCCAGCAGCGGGGCGAGCACGCTGCGCGGGTCGTAGCGGTCGGCGTGCCAGCCGCCCAGCCACGCGCCGTACGCGATCGCGCCGAGCGAGACGCCGATGACGGCGCTGGTGACCTGAAGGCTGAGGCCGAGGTAGGGCGCGACCAGGCGCAGGGACACCGTTTCGAGCACCAGCACGATGCCGCTGGCGAAGAAGACCAGGAACATGGCGAGCCGGTCGGGCAGCCGGGCAGGTGTCACATCATCCGTCACCGTCGCGATGTTACGGGCTGCTCGCGGCTGTGCCGGTGAGTCCGCCGCCCCGCGTCGGCTTCGGGGCGCCCGGTGGGCGCGGTGTCCACATCGGCACGGATGGGCCAACGGGCGGTATCCTGCCCGGATGCCGGACGCCCTGACATACAAGATCGCCGATTCTGCGGTGGAGGAGCGGGGTATCCACCGGCTCAACCACCGCACCTTCGCCGGGGAGATCCCCCAGCACGTGGCGAACCCGCAGGGCCTGCTGGTCGACCGTTTCCACGCGGAGAACACCTACGCCGTGTGCCTGGACGGCGACGAGGTGGTCGGCATGGTCTGCGGGCGCACCGCGCGGCCGTTCTCGCTGGACGGCAAGCTGGCCGGGCTGGACGGGCACCTGCCGCCCGGGCGCACACCGGTGGAGGTGCGGCTGCTGGCCGTCGACCCGCGCTACCGGCGGGGCACGATCCTGCCCCGGCTGCTGGCCATGATCGCGGAGCATTTCGCGGCGCGTGGCTGCGACCTGGCCGTCCTGTCGGGCACTACCCGGGCGCTGGAGATGTACCGGCGCATGGGCTGCGTGCCGTTCGGCCCGCTCACCGGCGCACCGGGCGCCCAGTTCCAGCCGATGTACCTGACCATCGAGGACGGCCGCCGCCAGACCTGGACCGGCTTGTCCGGGGCCGACACGTCCGGGCAGGCCGAGAACCTGCTGCCGGGGCCGGTGTCGGTCGCGCCCGAGGTCGCCGCCGCGTTCGCCCGGCCCCCGGCATACCACCGCTCCCCCGAGCACCAGGCGGTCGTGGACGCACTGCACCGCCGCCTGGCGTCGTTCGTGCAGGTCAGCCACGCGCAGCTGCTGCTCGGCTCGGGCACCGTCGCCAACGACGCCGTCGCCGCCCAGCTGCGGCTGCTCGACCGGCCCGGGGTGGTGCTCGCGTACGGCGAGTTCGGGCAGCGGCTGGCCGATCACGCCGCGCGGGCCGGACTCGACCACGAGGTGCTCGCCGGGCCGTGGGGCGCGCCGCTGCCCTGGCCGGCGATCGAGCACGCTGTCGCCGCGCTGCCCGCCGACGGCTGGCTGTGGACGGTGCACTGCGAGACCTCGACCGGGCAGCTGATCGACCTGCCCCGGCTGACGCGACTGTGCGCGGACGCCGGGGTGCGGCTGTGCGTGGACGCGATCAGCTCGGTCGGAACTCTGCCGGTGGACCTGTCGGGGGCCTACCTGGCCACCGGCACCAGCGGCAAGGCGCTCGGCGGGTACCCCGGGCTGTCGATGGTGTTCCTGCGGGAGCTGCCCCGGCCGTCGCCCGGGTCGATCCCCCGCTACCTGGACTTGGGCTGCTACGCCGAGGCCGGCGGGATCGCGTACACCCAGTCGTCGAACCTGGTCGCGGCCCTGGACACGGCGCTGGCGGTGACCGACTGGCCGGACCGGTACGCCCGCCTTGCCCGCGCCGCGAGGTGGCTGGACGGGCGGCTGCGCCGCCTCGGGCTGGCCGTCGTCGCCGCTCGCGAGGAGGCCGCGCCGGGCATCGTCACGATCGCGCTGCCCGGCCCGCTCCCGGCCGCCGAGGTCGGCGCGCGGCTGGAGCGGGCCGGTTACCTGCTCGCGTACCAGAGCGGCTACCTGCGCGAGCGCAACTGGCTGCAGATCAGCCTGATGGGCCGCTGGACGTGGCCCGTGCTGCGCGGCCTGGTGGCGGCGCTGGCCGCCGCGACGGGCCGCACCGGCTGACGGGCCACGTCAGCCGGTGCGGCAGCGGACGCCGGCGTCACCAGGGCACGCCCACACCCTTGGTGTTCTTGGCCGAGCCCGTCATCTTCTTCGGCGCGAAGTAGGCATAGCAGCGCACGTCGCGCAGCCCTGGCCAGGCCTCCCAGGATCGCATCAGCTGGCTGTGCACGGTGACCTGCTCGGTGCGGACCCCGACGAACGCGGCCACGACCTTGCGACACGCGTCGCGGATCGGATATGGGCCACGCACCCGCGGAAACGGCGTCCCCACCGGCATGACGACCGCGCCCGCGAACTCCGCCTCGTGCGGGGTGGCGCAGTCCACGTCGGACAGCGCCAGGTCGTCGCCGCTTCCGAGCACCTGCGCACAGGTGAAACGCACGTCGGCGGGAAGGCCGTGGGCCAATGTGCTTTCGAGCTTCTTGAACGGGTCCCCGATGAGCAGGCACTCCCACCAGCGCTCACCGCTGCGCGCGGCCGCCGGCGACGGCCGCTCCACCTTGATCTCCAGTCGGCCGTTGCGCCAGTCCTCCTTGAGAAACGCCCGCGCCATCCCGTCACACGTGGCGTAGGCGGCGGCCAGCACCTCGTCGGTGACCCCGGCGGCGTCGAAGGCACCGCCGCCGACGATCTGGGCGTCGTGCCTGTCGTCACAGTCCCGCATGAGCGCAGGGGTACGCACGGCGTACGGCTGGCCGTAGGGCACATCCAGGCATGAACCGATCTCCGTCACGTACTTGCCCGCGGGACTCGGCGACGCCTCGGCGGACGGCGCTCCGGCCGAGGGCGGCGGGCCGCCGGTGGCCGTCGGCGTATCGGCCGAACATCCCGCGAGCGACGACACGGCGACCACCATGACCACGGCGGCCAGATGCGATCTCTCATAGGTGACCCTTCGGCTGGGCGGCAGGCGATCCGAACGGGCGCACAGGTGATCGGCAACCGGACTTCATGGTCGAAACCTCCCCCGTGGACCAGACGAACCATGAATGGGACGTCCGGTGCCGGGCCGCGGTTGTCCGACCGGCAGGAGGATGTGCGGCCATCGCCCGCCACCGATGCCGAGAAGTCCGGCACACCCGGGAACCGGACGCCGCCGAGCGCCGACCAACGCTGACCGAGCCGCGCCACCGGCCGCGCTCGGCGAAGGTGCGGTGATGGGGAGGATTGTGGACATCTCGGTGAAGGCGTCGCGGCCGCGCTGGCTGCTCGCGGTGATCGCCGGTGTGGTGGCGGCGCTGCTGCCGTCGGGCGGGGCGTGGGCGCACGAGGTGGGCGGGGTCGGCGCGACCAATTTCGCCACCACCCTGTCGGCGCTGTCGCCCGCCGTGCCCGGGGTCAGCCTGGCCGTGGTCGAGAACGGCTCCCGCCTCGAACTGCGCAACACCACCGCACGCGAGGTCGTCGTACGCGGCTACAGCGACGAGCCGTACGCCCGGATTGGCCCGGACGGCGTCTGGCTCAACGACAGCTCCCCCGCCACCTACCTCAACGCCGACCGGTTCGCGAGCACGACCGTGCCCGCCGACGCCGACCCGGCCGCACCGCCGCGCTGGCGCAAGATCTCCGGCGAGACCGTGCACCGCTGGCACGACCACCGCATCCACTGGATGCTCACCACCCTGCCCACCGCCGTCGCCGCCGCGCCGACAGCACCGCACCGCATCTCCGACTGGCACGTCGACCTCGACTACGACGGCACTGTCCTGTCCGCGACCGGCTCCCTCGACTGGGTCCCCGGCCCCTCCCCCACCCCCTGGTACCTGCTCACCGCAGTGTCGGCGCTGCTGGTCGTCGGCGCGGTGTTCACCCGCCGCGCGCACGCGCTGGTCGCGGCCGCGCTGGGCGCACTGATCGCCGCGGACGTGCTGCACGCCGCGGGCATCGCGCTGGTCACCACGGGCAACGTGCCCGAACGGCTCAGCGCGTTCCTCGGCGACGGCCTGACCGGGCTGCTCATCTGGCCGTTCGGCCTGGTCGCGGCCGTGCTGATCGCCCGGAAGGCGACGTTTCTCGGGTTCGTGGCGATGGGTGTCGGCGGGCTGCTGTCGTCGATGATGGCGCTCGACGACGCCCCCGTGTGGTGGCGCTCGTCGGCCCCGTCGGCGCTGCCGGCCGACCTGAACCGCGCCGGCGTCGCCCTGGTCGTCGGCCTGGGCGCGGGCCTGCTCGTGGCGGGCCCGCTGCTGTGGCGACGGTTCAAGCCCGCATCCCGCCACACCGCTTCCGCCGTGGCGTCGACCGACGCACCGGCGGATTCAGCGCCCGCCGAACACGCCGAAGGTGTCGAGGCCGACCCGGCCACGCGGTCCGTCGCATCCGCCAAGCCCGACGGCAAGGCAGGTCACGATGAGGCACCCCCGGTGGTGCTCGGCGCCCGCGCCACTCGGGCCGCGGCCGCCGCCGCGCCCGGTGACGCCGCACGGACCGGTGACGCCGCAGGGACCGGTGACGACGCGGGGACCGGGCAGGCCGAGGTCGCCACCGTGGGTCGCCGCGGTTTCGCGGGCACGCTGGCCGCGGGCGGGGTCGGCGCGATCCTCGGCGCGGCCGGCGGCATCGTGGCGGGCACGCCGGGCGAACCTGCCGCGCCGCAGGCCGGGCCCCCGGCAGAACCGCTGTCCGGCGTCGGCGCGACCCGGATCGCGTTCCACGGCGAGCGCCAGGCGGGCATCACCACCCCCGCCCGCCCGCAGGCCCGGTTGCGGATCGTCGCGTTCGACCTGGCCGCTGGCGTCGACCGGGCCGGGCTGCAGGGCCTGCTGCGGCGCTGGACGCAGGCCGCCGCGCAGCTGAGCCAGGGGCTGCCGCTCGGCGACACCGGCGACGACGTGGTCACCGGCGCGGGCCCGTCGTCGCTGACCGTCACGGTCGGGTTCGGGCCGAGCCTGTTCGGCAAGGCGGGCCTGCCTGCCGCCGCGCGGCCCGGCGAGCTGACGCCGCTGCCCGCGTTCCCCGGCGAGCAGCTGGACGCCGCGCACAGCGACGGCGACCTGTGCCTGCTGGTGCACGCCGACGACGCGCTCGTGGCGTTCCGTGCCGCGCGTGCGCTGACCCGCCTGGCGGCACCGCAGGCCCGGGTCCGCTGGCAGCTCGACGGGTTCAACAACAGTCCCGGTGTCACGCCCACGGCCGCGACCGGCCGCAACCTGATGGGCCAGCTCGACGGCACCAACAACCCGCAGCCCACCGACGAGGACTTCACCGCGAAGGTGTACGTCACCGACCCGGCCGCCCCCGGTTGGCTGCGCGGCGGGTCGGTGCTGGTCGTGCGGCGGATCCGGATGCTGCTCGACGACTGGGAGGCCCAGCCCCGCGAGGCTCAGGAGCGGGTCGTCGGCCGGCGCAAGGACACCGGAGCGCCGCTGAGCGGCGGAGCGGAGCGCACCCCGGCGAACTTCGGCACGACCACCGCCGACGGGGCCCTGGCCATCCCCGCCGACGCGCACATCCGGCTGGCCACGCCCGCGTTCAACAACGGCGCGGCGATGCTGCGGCGCGGCTACTCGTACAGCGACGGCGACGCGGCGGGGCTGATCTTCCTGGCCTGGCAGGCCGACCCGCGGCGCGGTTTCATCCCCGTCCAGCAGCGCCTGGCCGGCACCGACGCCCTCAACCGCTTCATCAGGCACGAGACCAGCGCCCTGTTCGCGATGCCGCACGGCGTCACCCCCGGCGGCCACCTCGGCCAGGACCTTTTCGGAGACGATCCGGCATGACATCTTCTCCTCTGCTCCCAGCGACGTCGCCCGGTCTGCGCGCTCTCCTCCGCCTGCTGGCGGTGACCGGCATGGTCGCCGCGACGTTGGCGGTGTCGGGGTGTGCGCTGTGGGGCCTGGAAGGCGGCCCTGACGCCGAGGGCGCGGCCACGCCGCCCGCCGCGGCCACCGCCGCGCCCGCGGTGGCCGCCACCCAAGGGCCTGACGGCGTGCAGCGCATCGAGATCACCGTGGACGACGAGCTGCGCCTCACCCCGCAGGTGGTCTCAGCGCGGCCGGGCCGGATCGAGCTGACGTTCCGCAACGTCGGCCTGACCCCGCACGACATCGCCCTGCGCATCCCCGCCGCCACAGGCACCGGCAACATCAACGGCAACGCGACCGACACCGTCACCGTCGACATCACCCAGCCCGGCACCTACCCCATGCCCTGCCTGTACCACGGCACCTCCGGTATGCGCGGCACCCTCCAGATCCGCTAGCGACGATCTTGCGTGGATGTGCCCCCCGACACGCCCAAATCGGACGGCGGCGGGGCCACTCGCGCAAGATCGTCGCGGGGCGGTAGCGCGCCGCTCGGCCGGGGTCGTCGCGCCGAGGACCAGGCCGGTGGCGACGATGAGTACGCCCAGGACCTGGGTGAGGTCCGGCAGGGTCCGGTCCTGGAGGGAGGCGGCGATCAGCGTGGCGGCGGGTACGACGCCGGTGAACATGCCCGCGCGTTCGACGCCGAGTTTGCGCAGGCCGGTGAACCAGGCCAGGAAGGCGACGACGGTCATCATCACTGCCAGGTAGAGCAGGGTCAGGGTCTCGGTGGTGGTCGGCGGGCGCAGCCGGCCCGCCTCGCCGAAGACCAGGGCCGCCACGGCGAGCAGCGGGACGGCCAGGGCGCAGCTCCACGCGGACACCCGTACCGCCCCGAGCCGTGGCAGCACGACGGCGGCGAGCAGGGAGAACATGACCTCGCAGACGAGCGTGCCCAGGGCGGCGAGGGTGCCGGCGGTGTCGGCGGCGCCGGTGCCGTGGACCAGCGCGGTGCCGGCCACGACGATCAGCGCGGCCGCCACGAGGCGGGAGGCGGGGCGCTCGCGGCGCAGGAGAGGGCCGGTGAGGGCGAGGCCGAGCGGGGCGGCCCCGACGACGGTGCCGACGACAGCCGGGTCGGCGTGTTCGAGCGCGATGAGCAGCAGCGTGTTGAACAGCGCGAGGCCGAACAGGGCGACTCCGGCGAGCACCAGCAGGTCGCGGCGGCCGGGCCGCACCGGGACGCCGCGCAGGCGCGGGGACAGCCGCAGCAGCGCGGCCAGCAGGGCGGCGGCCAGCGCGTACCGCATGGTCTGGCCGGTGAGCATCGGGTAGTCGAGCAGGAGGCGGCTCAGGCTGAACGAACCACCGAGGATGATCATGCCGAAGGTGCACAGGGCCGCTCCGGTGAGGCTGTCACGGTTCACGTACCTGACGCTATGGTTGCATTGGTATCCCAGACAGGGCCACTTGCGGCATCGAATCGAGGACCAATTGGCGGTACTCGAAGCGCTGGTCGACCTGGACCGGACCCGCCCCGGCGTCGGCGAACGGCTGACCGGGGCGCTGCGCGAGGCCATCGCCGGGCGGCGCATCCCGCCGGGCACCCGGCTGCCGTCCAGCCGTGACCTCGCCGCGGACCTCGGTGTGTCCCGAGGGCTCGTGGTGAACGCCTACGAGCAGCTGGTCGCCGAGGGGCGGCTGACGAGCCGCCGCGGCTCCGGCACCGTCGTCGCGCCCGCCGCCGAGGTCGCCGGACACGCGCACACGCCGCCCGCGCCCGCTCCTGCCGGAGTCGCGCCGCTGCGACCGGGGGTGCCGGACCTGGGCATGTTCCCGCGGGCCGCGTGGCGCCGGGCGTACGAGCGCGCGCTGGCCACGGCCCTGGACAGCGACCTGGACTACACCGACCCCGCCGGGGTGCCGCGACTGCGCGCGGAACTCGCAAGCTATCTCGGCCGGGTTCGCGCGGCCCGGGTGGACGCCGACGCGATCGTGGTCACCACCGGTGCGGCCCAGGCGCTGAGCCTGCTCGGCCGGGTGCTGGCCGCACGCGGTCTGCACGAGGTGGGCGTCGAGGACCCGGGCAGTTCGGGCATCCGCGACCACCTGCGCGCGCACGGGCTGCGGCTGCGGCCGGTGCCCGTCGACGAGCGGGGACTGCTGGTGTCCGCGCTGGGCGGCGCGCGGGCGGTGTTCGTGACGCCCGCACACCAGTTCCCGGTCGGCGTGGTGCTGGCCCCGGAGCGCCGGGCGGAGCTGATCGCCTGGGCGCGGCGCACCGGCGGCCTGGTCATCGAGGACGACTACGACGCCGAGTTCCGCTACGACCGCGAGCCGGTCGGCTGCCTGCAGGGGCTCGCGCCCGACGTGGTGGCGCTGGTCGGCTCGGCCAGCAAGGCACTCGCGCCGGGCCTGCGGCGTGGCTGGCTCGCACCGCCGCCCGGCTGGCTGGCCGCGGTGCGCCAGGCCAAGTGCGACGCCGACATGGGCGGCTCGGCACTGGAGCAGCTCGCCTTCGCGGAACTGCTCGCGAGCGGCGCCTACGACCGGCACCTGCGCCGTGCGCGCCGCGCCCAGCGGAGCCGTCGCGACGCGCTGGTCGGGGCGCTGCGCCGGGACCTGCCGCAGGTGCGGGTGTCGGGCATCGCGGCGGGTCTGCACCTGGTGGCCGAGCTGCCCGCCGGGGTCGACGACCGTGCGCTGGCCGCCCGGGCGCGTGAGGCCGGGCTGGGCCCGCTGGCCCTGTCCGACCTGCGCCTGGGCACGGCCGGCCCGCCGGGCCTGGTGCTCGGGTACGCCGCGCAGTCCCCCGGTGAGCTGGCGGCCGCGGTGGCGACATTGGCTCGGCTGCTGTAACGACCCTGGCGGCGTGGGCTCATAACACATCGGCGTCCATGATCAGCTGGTGGTCCGTGATCGTCTCACCGGGCGGCGGTGGCAATCTGATCGCGTGTCACGCCCGTCCGACCCTGCCGAGCACTGGCAGTCCGTCTACCACCGCACCGCACCGCACCAGGTCAGCTGGTATCAAGCCGAGCCCGCGATGTCACTGCGGCTCGTCGAGTCAGCCGGCCCTGGCCGCTCCGTCATCGACGTCGGAGCCGGCGCCTCCACCCTCGTCGACGCGCTGCTCGAACGCGGCTACACCGACGTGACCGTGCTGGACGTCGCCCCGTCCGCGCTCGAGGCCGCCCGACAGCGGGTCGGCGCACGCGCCGGCGCCGCCCACTGGATGAACCGCAACCTGCTCACCTGGGCGCCGCTGCGACACTACGACGTGTGGCACGACCGCGCCGTGTTCCACTTCCTCACCGACCCGGCCGACCGCGACCGCTACCGCCGGGTCGTCGACGCCGCCGTCGCGCCCGGCGGACACATCGTGATCGGCGTGTTCTCCGAGGCCGGCCCGGAGACCTGCTCCGGCCTGCCGGTGGCCCGCTTCAACCAGGACAGCCTGGCGGTGCAGTTCCCCGGCTTCCAGGTGGCGCAGGTCGAACGCGAGCACCACTACACCCCCGCGGGTGAGCTGCAGCCGTTCCTGTGGCTGCGGCTGATCCGTACGCCCGGCACCAGCCCCTCGGATTGGCGGCCCGAGCCCGCGCCACGGCCCGGACGCCTCTACTGACATCGCGCGGTCCGCGGGGCGCCGTCCCGCGGACCCGCGGTGTCCTGCCTGGTGTCGGCGACGGGACCGTCGTACATGGATGGTCCGGACTAGGCTCGCCGCCATGTCTGAGCTACGCCACGCCATAACCGTCGTCGCCCTGCTCGCCGCCACCGTGGCCGGCTGCGACGCGGACCCGCCGGGCCGGGCCGAGGCGAGCGCCACGGCCGCGGCGTCTCCCGAACCCGTGGAGACGCCCGCCCCCGGCGATCATCGCCTGACCATCCCCTGGAACGGCAACACCCGCTCCTTCGTGGTGCACGCCCCGCCGTCCTACGACGGGGCGAAGCCGCTGCCGCTGGTCGTCGCCATGCACTACTTCCCGGGCGACGCCGACGGCATCGCCGCCACCAGCGGGATGAGCGCCAAGGCCGACCGTGAAGGCTTCCTGGTGCTGTATCCCGAGGGCTTTTCGGGCGGGATGAACGCCCTGTCGTGCTGCGGCTCGGAGGACGACGTCGGCCTGATCAAGAAGCTCGTCGCCCGGCTGGTCGAGCGCTGGCACGCCGACCCCAAGGCGATCTACGCGACCGGCATCTCCAACGGCGGCGACATGGCCTACCGGATCGCCGTCGAGATGCCCGGGGTCTTCGCCGCGATCGCACCGGTCAGCGGCGGGTTCAGCGGCGGCAGCGCCACCCGGGCCGACTTCCGCCCCACCCGGCCGGTATCGGTGATCACGTTCGTCGGCGGCCAGGACCGCCACGCGGGCGCGTTCGAGTCCGGCCTGACGGCCTGGCAGGAGCGCCTGTCCTGCAAGGCGGCCCCGGCCGCGGGCCCGAAACTGCCCAACGGCGCCACCCGCAGCCTGTCCACCTGCGCCGACGGCAGCGAGGTGGTCGTCTACCGGCTGCCGCAGATGGGCCACAGCTGGCCGGGCGCGCAGCGGGGCTCGCTGGCCGACCCGGAGGCCGGGGTGAACGCCACCGACCTGATGTGGGAGTTCTTCCGCACCCACCGGCTCTGAGCACGCGGCCCGGTCCTTCCGGGGCCGGGCCGCATCCGTGCACAACCGCACCAGCCGTATCAGCAGTCCCGGCACGCGAGCGGGCGTAGTAGCGTAATTCTGGAGAAAATCGACTAATCGGTGGTGTGGCGGGGAGGTGCGGTGGACGTCTCCGGTGAGCAGGAGCCGGGCAGGCGCTGGATGGGGGTCGGGCGCAGCCACGCGACCGACTCCGGGTCGGCGGCGATCGAGGCCGCGCGCGGCGCGATGACCGGGCCCGAGCCCAAACTGCTGATCGCCTTCGCGGCGATCACCCACGACCCGCAGGCCGTGCTGGCCGGCCTGGCCGAAGCCGCGCCGGGGGTGCCGGTGGTCGGCTGCACCACCCACGGCGAGATCGGGCCGGGCGGCCCGGCCGACGGCACCATCACGGTGGCCGCCCTCGGCGGCGCGGGCTTCCAGATCCGGACCACCGTGGCCACGGACGTCACCGGACGGCAGGGCGACGCGGGGTTCGAGGTGGCCGGCTGCGTCAGCGGCGTGGACCTGCCGCACAAGGTGCTGATGCTGCTCACCGACGGCCTGGTCCGCGACCAGGAAAGCATCGTGCGCGGCTGCTACCGGGCGCTGGGCGCGGGCGTCCCGCTGTTCGGCGGCGCGGCCGCCGACGGCTGGCGGATGAGCGGCGCCTACCTGTTCAAGGACGGCCAGGTGCTGACCGACGCGGTGATCGGCGTCGCCATCGCCTCCGAGGCCCCGCTGGCGGTGGCGGTCAAGCACGGCTGGCGCACCGTCGGCCAGCCGATGATCGTCACGCGCAGCATCGACGGCCGCGTCTACACCCTCGACGACCGGCCCGCGCTCGACGTCTACCTGGAACGGCTCGACGCGCCGCCCGAGGCGTACACCGACCCGGCCGCGTTCACCGAGTTCGCGCTGTCCCGCCCGCTGGGGGTGCAGCGGCGCAGCGGCGTCGAGGCACGCAACCTGTCCACCGAGGTGGACCTGGTCGGCAGGTCGATCGGCGGCGGCGGCGCGATCGACCCGGGCGGGCTGACCTGGGTGATGACCGGCGACGAGCAGTCCATCCTGGAGGCAACCGACGACGCCTGCCGCGAGGCGCTGGCGCGCCTGGAAGGGAACCCGCCGCTGGGCATGCTCACCTTCAGCTGCGCCGCGATCCGCGCGGTGATCGGCGACGACGGCATCCAGCGCGAGGGCGCGCGGCTGGACCGCTGGGCCGGGGCGCTGCCCTACGCCGGCTTCTACACCTACGGAGAGATCGCCCGAAACCACGGCATCGACGGGTTCCACAACCAGACCCTCGCCGTGCTGGCGTTGAGCTGAGATGCCGGTTTCGGCCGAGTCGCTGCACATCCAGCAGCTCGTCGAGCTGATGGCTGTGGTCTCGTCGTCGACCGACGAGGCCTCGGCCGTGCAGCACGCCGTCGAGCGCTCCGCGCAGGCCCTGGAGGCCGAGGTCGCGGCCGTGGTCTTCGAAGGCAAGGTCGCCGCGTCGATCGGGTTCCCGCTCGGAGCGGCGCCCAACGACGACATCGTCGCGGTGAGCCTGCACGAACAGGACTGGCTGGAGGTGCCCGGCGTCGGTCGCTGCTGCGTGGCGGCCGCGGCGTGGGAGGGCAGCAAACCGGGCCACCTGGTGCTGGCCCGCTGGGGCGAGCCGTTCGCGATCGAGGAGCAGAACCTGATCCGCGGTATGGCTCGGCTGCTGGAACTGACCCTGACCATGCTGCGCACCCTCGCCGCCGAGCAGTCCATCCGCGAATCGCTGCAGGAGCGCCAGCGGCTGCTGGAACACCTGTTCACCATCCAGCGCGCCATCGCCCGCCGCGACGACCTCCAGCAGATCCTCGACACCATCACCCTGGCCGCACGAGACCTGCTCGGCGACGAGATCAGCCTGCTCTGGCTGCGCGACGAGAACGACACCGAACGGGCCCGGCTCGCCTCCGGCGCCGACGCGACGGGCATCCTGCCCGGCAGCGCGCTCACCGCAGACCTGGCCGACGCCGCGACAGCACTGCAGGCGATCACCGCCGGCGACGTGGTGGTGCGGCAGGGCGGCATCGCGGCGACCGAGGCGGTCAGCCGGTTCGGACGCGGCCCGGTGTGCGCGGCGATGGGCGCGCCCGTGCACGACAGCGGCGTGGTGACCGGCGCGCTCGTCGTCGCGTCCTGCGACAAGGACCGGGTGTACGAGGAGTCCGACGTGCAGACGCTGCGGGCGTTCGCGCAGAACGTCAGCCTCGCCCTCACCGACGCCAACACCGTCGTACGGATGCAGCAGGCCCACCACGACGCGCTGACCGGGCTGGCCAGCCGCCGGCTGTTCATGGAGCAGCTGACCCAGCGGCTGGCGATGGCCGACGCCGAAGGGGCCACGGTCGCGGTGCTGTTCCTCGACCTCGACCGGTTCAAGGACATCAACGACACCCTCGGCCACGCCGCCGGCGACCAGCTGCTGACGGTCACCGCCGACCGGATCGCCGCCCAGCTGCGCACCGGTGACCTGGCCTCGCGCTTCGGCGGCGACGAGTTCGCCGTGATGCTGCACCGGGTCGACGGGCCGCGTGACGCCTCCGCCGTGGCCGCCCGGATCGCCGCCGCGCTGGCCAAGCCGATGCACGTCGCGCACCAGCGGCTGCGCGTCGGGGCGAGCGTCGGCGTCGCCCTGAGCACCCCCGGTGGCCGCACCGACCCGGTGGAGCTGGTCGGCCACGCAGACCTCGCGATGTACCAGGCCAAACGCGCCGACGCAGGCGGCTACTCGCTGTACGACGCCGCGGCCCCGGCGCACCAGGATCCCCGCCCGGGTACCGTACGGGCCTGAGCGTCGCCCTCTCGCGACACGTCCTCGCACGCCGATGCGTGCCGCATCACCGCGCCCGGCTGTCGGCCTTCCGGCGACCATGACGCCACCGTGATACCCGTCCCGATGATGGGAGACGGCCGTCCGCCGTGGACCGCCACGAGAGGAGCAAGCGGTGAAGGCAGCACCCACCATGCGCGTGATCGTCGCGGCCGTCGTGCTCGGCGCCGTGCTCGCCCCGGCAGCGCCGGCGGCGGCCCTCCCCGACCCCCTGGTCACGCTGGTCACGCAGATCAGCTCGACCGACACCGACCCGAAAACCGTCGTGGTGGCCTGCCCGAAGGACTCCTGGGTGTTCGCTGTCGGCGGCTGGAGCAACGGCAGCGACGGCCGCGTGCTACTGACCCGGCTGGAGCCCGCCGCCGACCTGCGCTCGGCCACCGTCTCCGCCAGACCGCGCAGCGACAGCACCGCGGCATTCTCCCTCGTCGCGCAGGTCATCTGCGCCCGGACCATCGTCGCGCCGACCCGCGTCGCCAACACCACCATGCAGGGCAGCTCCATCGAGGTGGTGTGCCCTGAGCCGGCCATCATGCTGGGATTCGGGTTCGCGATGGACCGGCGCGTCGACGACTGGCGGCTCGACGAGCTGCAACCCGACGGCACTCTGTCCCAGGCCACGGTGCACGTCTCGGGCAGCGGCGGCACCGGCGCGCTGACCGTGTACGGCATCTGCCACACCGTCGCGGAACCGCCGGGAGCGCTGGTCAACCGCTACCGGGCGTCCGGCATACCGGTCACGGGTCAGACCTGGCCGAAACAGGCCACCCTCATGCCGATGACCCTCGGGTGGACGTTCGGCATCGGCGCGATCGTGACCGGCCTGGGCAGCCACCTCGACGGCTTCCGGCTGCTGCCGTTCGGCGACGGCATCTCGCGGGCAGACCGTGTTCCCGTCCTGCCGGGCCTGCCCCTGCGCACTCCGGCCCGGACGGCGAGCCTGATAGGTCCAGCCGAGGACCCGTCGCTGACGACTGTCGGCGCACGCATCGGCACCTTCCACTGATCGAGGGGTCAGCGGGGGGCTGCCGCCCGCCGGACGGGGACCAGCAGGTCCCGGTCCGGCGGGCGCACGCCGATCGAGCGCATCGCCTCGGCGTACCGGTCGAACGCGCGCCGGGCCTCGCCGTGCTGCCCGCCCGCGACCAGCGTGCGCACCAGCGATCGGTACGCCCGCTCGTCGTACGGATCCCGTTCCAGCAACCGCAGCAGGTAGCCGACGGCCGCGCCCGGCTGGCCCGCCGCCCGGCTGGTGTGCGCCAGCATCCGCAGCATCGCCAGGTACGCCGCCCGCGCCTCCTCCCGCAGCGGGCCGGCCCATTCGGCGTACGGCTCGTCCTCGAACGCGTCGGCCCGGTAGAGCTGGTCGGCGGCCAGCAGCACCAGCCGCGCCTGCGGCAGGGCCTCCTGCTCTACCAGCCGGCGTCCCCGCGCCACCTGCTCCAGGAAGTCCTCCACGTCGACGCCGGTGGTGGCCTTGTTCAGCGCGATGCTGCCCTGGTCGGCCGCCAGGTAGTGGTCGGCGGGATGCGCCTTGCCGGGATCGAGCACCCCGCGCACGATGTTGAGCAGCACCGACAGCCGATGCCCGGTGCGCTGCGCGTCGCCGTCGGGCCACAGCAGCTCGCTCAGCTCACTGCGCGGCACCGGCCGCCCGCGCCGCCCGACGAGGATGCGCAGCAGGTCACGGGCCTTACGCGACTGCCACGACGACGCCGGGACGACCTGCCCGGCCAGTTCCACCTCGAACCGCCCCAGCGCCCGCACCACGACCGGTGGGCGGTCCACCGCCGCACCCGATCCGCCGCCGATCCGGTCCGCCAGCGCGTCCGCGGCCGCCAGCCGCTGCTCGCCGAGCACCCCGTCGGCCCGTTCGTCCGGCCCCGCCCACGGCGTACGGCTCGCCAGCACGGCGATCCGGGCCGCCTCGACCTCGGCCCCCGCCTCGGCCCAGATCGCCCGGGACTCCCGCAGCGCGGCACGAGCCCGCCCCGGATCGTCTTCGGCCGCCGCCCGCAACTCCAGCGCGTCGG
Source organism: Catellatospora sp. NPDC049111 (assembly GCF_040648615.1). Taxonomy (NCBI): domain Bacteria; kingdom Bacillati; phylum Actinomycetota; class Actinomycetes; order Micromonosporales; family Micromonosporaceae; genus Catellatospora; species Catellatospora sp. NPDC049111. The sequence continues at coordinate 44,496 of NZ_JBEZEB010000057.1, forward strand.
CCAGGCCCGCCCGGTCGCCCTGGGCACGGGCCACCCGCGCCGCCTCGGTGGCCAGGTCCGCACCCCGGCCCGCCTCGCCCTGGCTGAGCGCGATCCAGCCCTGGGCCAGCAGCGCCGGACCGGACAGCTCCGGCCCGGCCTGGTCCGCGGCGGCATCGGCGTGCCCCGCGGCCGTCTTCACGTCATCGCCGAGCAGCACCAGGGCCAGCCCGGCCAGCGCCGGGACCAGCACATGCGCATTACCGGTGCCCGAGGCGACCTGCACCACCTGCTCGTACGCGGCACGCGCCTGCTCACGCCAGCCGCGCCGCCGGAACAGCTCCGCCAGCCCCAGCACCGCACCGGCGAACCGGCGCGAGCCGAAGCGCTGGTAGTGGCCGATCGCCGCCCGGTAGCGGCGCACCGCCTCGTCGTAGTGGCCGAGCATGGCCAGCGCGTCGGCCTCGTTGCCCAGCGCGATCGCCTGCAGGCTCGGCGACCCGGCCGCCTGCGCGTACGCCGCGCACAGCCGCGCCGACTCCAGCGCCGCCGGATAACGCGCCGACTGCAGGTGCTGGAACGTGCGGTTGGTGTGGATGCGGGTCAGCAGCATCACGTCGCCGGTGCGGTGCGCGATCGGCAGCGCGAGCGCGAAGTGCTCCTCGCTGCCAGCGGCGTCCCCGGCGACGGCCAGCGACAGCGCGACGCTCAGGTACGCGGTGGCCAGTGCGGCGTCGTCGCCGAAGCGCACCGCCCGGCGCACCGCCTCGCGCGCCTCCGCGACCGCGCTGTCGGTGTCCCCGGCCAGCAGGAACGCGTGGGCGCGCCAGGCGGTCAGCAGGGCCGTGTCGGCGGTGTCGCCGCGCTCGTCGCCCCGGGCGAACACGTCCAGCGCACCCCGGGCGTCGCCGCGCTGGTAGGCGACCCGGCCCGCCCGCCAGGCCAGGCCGGCGCCCAGTTCGGACCGCCCCGCGCCGAGTTCGTCGTACGCGCGGGCGGCGGCCTCCAGGTCCCCGGCCGTCCGCAGCGCGTCGGCATGCAACAGCATCAGCCGGTGGTCGTGTTCAGGTTCGGGCAGCACCGCGAACAGTTCTGTGACCAGGGCGGCCTGCCCGGCCGCGATGATCCGGTCGCCGTGCTCGCGCAGCACCCGGGCCGCCCCGGCGTGGTTCCCGGCGCGCAGGTGCTCCCGCGCCGCAGCACCCGGCGGACCATGCCGGTCGTACCACGCCGCCGCAGCGTCTGGCCGCCCTTCCGGTTCGCCCCGTTCCGTGGCCGCCACCTGCGCAATGACCGGCACCACATGGTCGTCGTCCGGCAAACCGGGCACCACCGGTCCTCTGACCAGCAGTCCGGTCCTGCGCAACAGTGCGATCAGGTCCTCGGCGTCGTGGTGGCCGAGTGCCGCACACAATCCGGCGGTCACCGGCACCCGGTCGCCGACGTCGGCCACGAGCCGCCGCGCCGCGTCGGGCAGACCACCGAGCACCTCGGTCCGGACGTACTCGTTCAACCCGCCCACGGCCAGGGCTTTCGCCGACCCGCCCGCCGCCGGACCGCCGAGCCGGACCGCCTCCACCGCGAAGTCGACCAGCGCGGGCCAGCCCCGGGTGGCGGTGTGCAGCGCGGCGGCGAGGTCGGGATCGGTCAGGCCGCCCTCCTCGGCCAGCAGCGCAGCGACGTCGTCCACGGTGCCGGCGAGATCGGCGGGGCCGAGTTCGGTCCACCGGCCCGGCCGACCGGCGTGCCGCCACGGCAGCGGCCGGCGCGAGGCCAGGGACACCTCCGTGTCGTCGGGCAGCCCTTCGATCGCGATCAGCAGCTCACGCAGCTCAGACACGGACATCTGCGGCAGATCGTCGAGCACGAGGCAGCGCACATCGTCCGCGGCGGCCCCGCGGACGAAGCCGCACGGGTCGTCGCCGCCCTGCCACCAGCGCGCCCTGGCGGGCGGGCACAGGCCCCGCAGCAGGGTCGTCTTGCCGTAGCCCGCTGCGCCGACCACGATCCGGCGGCTCGGCCCGCTGACCATCGTCTTTCGTCCTCCGGTCTGGTCGACATACGGCCCGCCCCGTGGGAAGGCTCCGCCTCGCCGACCCGACGATCAACCCTTCTGTCGGAAATTCGTGGCAGACGACAGAGTCCGTCCAGTATGGACGTACTTATCGCAGTCGAGCACTCCGGTTTCGCCGCAGAAGGCCACCGGTCCTCCGGATAGGCTCGCACCGTGGAACCCAAGCATGAGGCGATCCTGGCCGGACTGCCTGACGCCGCCGACCTCGCTCGGCGAGTCACCCGTGGAGGTCGGCTGGTCATCGGCCTCGACGACGCGACGGACATGCCGACTGCCACGGCCACCGCGGCGGCCCTTCGGATCGCGCTCCAGCCCGATGTCCACGTCATCGCCTCGCCGGGCACGACGGGCCACGGCCCGAGGCTCACCGTGTTTCGGCTTGTCACCGCGGCGGAAGCCGAGACCCTGCGGCCGGCCCTCGACCGCCTCGTCACCGAGTTCCGGCAGACGGCCTCCGGGCTCGTCGCCCGGCTACGGGCTGAGGCGACACGCACCGGAGACGTCGGCGAGTGCGGGCCGGAGACAGTCCTGTTTCGGGATGCGGTCTGGCACGTGGACCCGCACGGGGAACACTGCCGGTTCGAAGACGGCGCAAGCGGCGAGATCGTCGAGGCCCACGTCGATGCTCCGGACACCGTCGATCCGTACTTTCTGCTGCTGTACGCCAGGACGTCCGGCCGTCACGGCGCGATCCACGATGCGTGCGTGGAGGGATTCCACGACATGTGCCGTCTACTCGACCTCGCCGGCGTGCGCGGCCGTTGACTTCGCCGGGCGGACGCCAAGGCGGTGAGCGGCTCGCCGCCATCCCGTGCGGCGGGGCATCATGGTCGGCATGACCGACACCGCGACGGGCGCCAACACCGCCGATGAGCAGGGCCGTTATGTGATCCCCGGTGGGGAGTTCACCCGTGACCAGCGCTACATCGCCACTCGGATCACCGCCGACGGCCGGGACGGCTACCCGGTCGAGCCAGGCCGCTACCGGCTCGTGGTCAGCCGGGCCTGCCCGTGGGCGAGCCGGGCGGTGATCGTACGGCGGCTGCTCGGGCTGGAGCGGGCGCTGCCGATGGCGGTCGCCGGGCCGACGCACGACGCGCGCAGCTGGACCTTCGACCTGGACCCGGACGGCCGGGACCCGGTGCTGGGCATCGAGCGGCTGCAGGACGCCTACTTCGCGCGGTTCCCCGGTTACGAGCGCGGCATCACGGTGCCCGCGATCGTGGACGTGACCACGGGCAAAGTCGTCACCAACGACTACGCCCCGATGACGATCGACCTGTCGCTGGAGTGGACGGCCCATCACCGGCCGGGCGCGCCGGAGCTGTACCCGGCCGCGCTGCGCGCCGAGATCGACGAGGTCAACGCCGTGGTGTTCAAGGACGTCAACAACGGGGTGTACCAGTGCGGCTTCGCCGGGTCGCAGCGGGCGTACGAGGCGGCGTACCGGCGGCTGTTCGCTCGGCTGGACGATCTGTCGGAGCGGCTGGCCACGCGGCGTTACCTGGTCGGCGACACGATCACCGAGGCCGACGTGCGGCTGTTCACGACGCTGGTGCGCTTCGACGCGGTGTACCACGGGCACTTCAAATGCAACCGGCAGAAGCTGGCCGAGATGCCGGTGCTGTGGGCGTACGCGCGGGACCTGTTCGCCACGCCGGGGTTCGGCGACACGGTTCACTTCGGGCACATCAAGTCGCACTACTACGAGGTGCACCGCGACATCAACCCGACCGGGGTGGTGCCGGCCGGGCCGGACCTGTCGGGTTGGCTCACCCCGCACGGGCGTGAGGAGTTGGGCGGCCGTCCGTTCGGCGACGGCACCCCGCCCGGCCCGGTCGCGCCCGGCGAGACCGTTCCGAGCCTGACCGCAGAACCGGTCACCTGAGCCGTTTCGCGCACTCCTCGGCGACGAATGCCTGCAGGTCTGGGCCCATGGACGCGGCCGCCGTCCCGGCCTTGTCCAACCAGGCGCGCTGTGCCTCGGTGAGCGTGATCAACAGGTCGTCGCCGACGAGGCCGGTGTCCAGCGCCGCGCACCACTCGTCGCGGTCCTCACCCGACAACCCGTCGTTCCACCATGAAGACATGCTCTGCTCGTCCATGGCCTCGACGTTACGACGTGATCGAGGGGCACGCGTCCGGAAACGCGTACCCCTCGGGTATCAGATCGGGCGGGCGGACGATGGCACCCCACCCGGCCCGGTGGCGCCCGGCGAAGCGGTGCCGGAATTCGCCCGAGGTGTCTGAAGCCGCACTTCGCGGCCATGGCACACTCGCCCGGTGAAGATCAATCAAGCCGATGTACGCGACGTCGGCGGGCTGGCCCGGCTGCTGTGGCTGGACACCGTCAAGGAGGAACCGGAAGGGCGGTCCGTGGACGCGTTCGCCACGGAACTCGCGCAGTGGTGGGTCGGCCACCGGGACTCGCACCTGGCGTTCGTCGCCCGGGTCGGCGAGGCGGAGATCGTCGGCATGGCCTGGGTCGCGCTCCTGCCCCGCATCCCTCGACCAGGCGCGACCAACCGGCTGTCCGCGGACATCCAGACCGTCTTTGTGCTGCCGGAGCAACGTGGACAAGGCATCGGCTCGGCGCTTGTGCAGGCTGCTTCGGTGCATGCGACGCACCTGGGAGCCATCCGCGTGACGGTCCACTCCGGCCGCAGGGCGGTATCGGTGTACGAACGGCTGGGCTTCCAGTCGTCGCGGCAGCTCCTGCAGCGCCCACCCGACTGATCCCCGGCGACCTGACGGGAGCCGGTCACACCGCGGCGAGCACCGCCGGGATCTCGTCGGCGATCTCCCGGGCGAGGAAGCCGATCCGGCCGAACCGGGGGGCCAGGCGTTGGGCGCTGCCGGCGTGGGCGTACGCCGCCCAGCACGCCGCCTGCGCGGGCTCCGCGCCCCGGCACAGCAGCCCGGTGACGACCCCTGCGCGGACGTCGCCGCTGCCGGAGGTGCCCAGGCCGCTGCCGCCGGTCTGCTCCCACCAGGTGCGGCCGTCCGGGTCGGCGATGCGCCCGAACAGCGACACCACGGCGCGGTAGCGCTCGGCGATGCGTACCGCGGCGTCCATGAGGTCTTCGTCGAGTTCGCCGCCGAGCAGGTAGCGGGCTTCGTCGACGTTGGGGGTGAGCACGTAGGAGCCGGGCCGGTCGGCGGTGAGCGACGGGTCTTTGCTGAGCGCGCCGAGGGCGTAGGCGTCCAGTACCACGGTGGTTTCGGGTCGGGCGGCCGCGAGCACGTGGCGCAGCAGGGCTGCGGCGTGGTCGATGTCGCCGAGGCCGGGTCCGACGGCGACGGCCGACGCCTGCCCGGCCAGTTCGGCGAGCCGGTCCGGCAGGGTGCGGTCGGCGTGGGGTTCGGGCAGGTCGAGCACGAGCGCTTCGGGCACCTGGATGCTGAGCGCGGTCGCGGTGGACTCCTCGACGGCGAGCTGGAGCACGCCCGCGCCGGCGCGCAGTGCGGCGACTCCGGCGAGCAGGACCGCGCCGGGGGTGTGCCGGGAGCCGCCGACGATGAGGGCGGTGCCGCGGCTGTCCTTGGCTCCGGCGACCTCGGGCAGCGGCCAGTCGCGCAGCAGTTGGACGGTGACGATGGCGGGTTCAGACCGGTTCGGCACGCAGGCCCTCCTCGCGGGTCGGGGTGGTGTCGCGGGCGCGCAGGTGGGCGACGTCGTTGAACAGCTGCGGGGTGAGGCGGCCGTCGCCGTCGCGGGTCCAGACGCTGACGGAGGTGTTGACGATGGCCTCGGCGCGGCTGAGGTCGAGCAGGCGCTGCTCGTCGAGGTCTTCGACGAGGTAGCGGATGATCTGCACGACGACGTCGTGGGTGACCAGCAGGACGCGGCGGCCGTCGTGGTCGCGGCGCAGGTCGGCCAGCAGCGCCCGGATGCGCAGTGCGACGTCGGCCCAGGATTCGCCGCCGGGCGGGCGGTAGTAGAACTTGCCGAGGCGCTGGCGGCGCTCGGCCTCGGTGGGGTGCAGCTCCTGTACGCCGCGGGCGGTGAGCAGGTCGAGGATGCCCAGTTCCCGGTCGCGCAGCCGCTCGTCGCAGGACAGGCTCAGGTCGAGTCCGTCGGTCATGGCCTTGGCCGTGTCGCGGGTGCGCAGATAGGGCGAGACGAGCACCAGGTCGGGTTTCGGCTGGCCGGCCAGCCAGCCGCGGGTGGCGGCGGCCTGTTCGCGGCCCAGGTCCGACAGGGGCACGTCGGGGTCGCGTGGGGCGAGGTCCAGGCGCTGCGCCCCGGAGCCTTCGGCGAGCACGGCGGCGACGTTGCCGATGCTCTCGGCGTGGCGTACGGCGCCCAGCCACTGCAGCTCGCCCATGTCTCCCCTTGTCCGCGATGAGGTCATTGAGGTACCCGCCCGGTCGCCGCCGACACCTCCTCCCAGGAAGTGATCATGAAGTTGTGCCGGGGACACACCGTCGAGCCGTGCCATAGGTTCATGATCAGCGCGGAGGGGGTCAGGGGAGGATGGCGTCGACGTAGCCGCCGTCTACGCGCAGGGCGCCGCCGGTGGTGGCGGAGGCCTGGTCGGAGCACAGGTAGGCGACCATGTTGGCGATCTCTTCGGGTTCGATGAGGCGCTGGAGCAGCGATTGGGGGCGATGCTCGCGCATGAACTGCCGCTGAGCCTGGTCCCAGGGCAGGTCTGAGCCGACGAGTTCGGCGACGAAAGTCTCCACGCCCGTGGTGTGGGTGGGTCCGGCGATGACGGAGTTGACGGTGACGCCGGTGCCGGCGGCCGCCTTGGCGTAGCCCCGGGTGACGGCGAGCAGCGCGGTCTTGGTCATGCCGTAGTGGACCATCTCGATCGGGGTGACGATCGCGGAGTCGCTGGCGATGGACTGGACCCGACCCCAGCCGCGTTGCATCATGCCCGGCAGGTACATCCGGATGAGGCGTACTGCCGACAGGACGTTGACCTCGAAGAAGCGACGCCACTCGGCGTCGTCGATCTCCAGCACCGGTTTGGCTTCGAAGATGCCGAGGTTGTTGACGAGGATGTCGAGCTGCGGCATCGCGTCGACCATGACCGCCGCCCCCTCGGCGGTGGCCAGGTCTGCGGCCACGGCGGTCACGGTCGCGTCGGGCACGGCTTCGCGCAGTCTGGCCGCCGCCTGGTCGGTGGACGCGCCGCGGCCGTTGACGACGACGTGCGCGCCGCAGCGGGCCAGCGCTTCGGCGATGGCATAGCCGATGCCCTGGGTGGAGCCGGAGACGAGCGCGGTGCGCCCGGACAGGTCGATCATCACCGGTTCATCATCGCAGCGAAACGGTGCGGTCCGGGCTCATCCGGGCACAGCGGCTCAGGCGTCGGCAGCACCCCGCTGCTCAGCCGGTGACAGCCCGACGCCGGGGCAGGGGCGCTCCAGGCGCTGCTGCTCGCGCAGGTGTTCCGGGGCCAGCCAGCGAGCGAGGTGGTATCCGGCGATGGTGACGATGGTGCCCAGCGCGATGCCGCTGAGCTGGAACGTCGGGCTGAACACCAGCGAGGTGTCGCCGATCGCGATGATGATGCCCGCGGCCAGCGGGACGAGGTTGATCGGGTTGCCGAAGTCGACCCCGTTCTCCTTCCAGATCTTCGCGCCGAGCAGGCCGATCATGCCGTACAGGACGACGGTGATGCCGCCGAGCACGCCGCCCGGGGTGGCCGAGATGATCGCGCCGAACTTCGGCGAGAAGCCGAACAGGATCGCCACGATCGCCGCGATGAAGTACGCCGCCGTGGAGTAGATCCGCGTCGCCGCCATCACCCCGATGTTCTCCGCGTACGTGGTGGTCGGCGAGCCGCCGACGGAGCTGGCCAGCATGGTCGCGACGCCGTCGGCGCCGATGGCCTTGCCCATGACCGGGTTGAGGTCGCGGCCGGTCATCTCGGCGACCGCCTTGACGTGCCCGGCGTTCTCGGCGATCAGCGCGACGACCGCGGGCAGCACCAGCAGGATGAAAGCGAACGAGAACGCGGGGGCGTGCCAGCCGGCGACCTCGTTGCCGTCGGCGCCGGTGGTGGTGTGCGGCGGGAAGCCGACCCAGGGCGCGGCGGCGACCCCCGACCAGTCGACCCGGTCGTGGGTGGTCGGGCCGCTCGCGCCGGGCAGCACCGAGGTGATCGGACCGGCGACCCGGTCGAGTAGCCAGGACAGCAGGTAACCGAAGATCAGGCCGAGGAAGATGGCGATGCGCCCGACGAAGCCGCGGGCGGCGACCGCGACCACGATGACGAACGTCATCGTCACCAGGGCCGTCCACTGGTCCTGCGGCCAGTACACCGAGGCCACGACCGGGGCGAGGTTGAAGCCGATCAGCATGACCACCGCGCCGGTGACCACGGGGGGCAGCACGGCGTGCAGCACCCGGAAGCCGAGCAGGTGGATGAGCAGGCCGCACAGCGCCAGCACCAGACCGGCGACCAGGATCGCGCCGGTGACCTGCGCGGAGTCGCCGCCCTGGGCTCGGATCGCCGCGACGGCGCTGACGAACGACGCCGAGGTGCCCAGGTAGCTGGGCACGATGCCCTTGACGATGAGCAGGAAGCAGATGGTCGCGACACCGCTCATCATGATCGCCAGTTGCGGGTTGAGGCCCATGACGATCGGGAAGACGAACGTCGCCCCGAACATGGCCACCACGTGCTGCGCGCCGAGGCCGACCATGCGCGGCCAGGACAGCCGCTCGTCGGGCGCGACGACCCGGCCGGGCGGCGGAGTCCTGCCCCCGTAGACCTCACGCCAACCGAACACCGGCCACCTCACGCCCGCTCGCGCCCACCGAACCGTCCGCAGCCGACTACCCGGCGCAACTGACTGCTCACAGGATGCACCGCGCGAGGGCCCGCCCGGGCCGGGCCACGCCGTGGCGGTCGCCGATCGCTGTCCGTCCCCGCCGGAGGGGCCACGTCCACCGCGGCTACATCTTTTTTGATGTGGCCACATCAA
>NZ_JBEZEB010000058.1:0-48206 GCF_040648615.1 Catellatospora sp. NPDC049111
TATCGATGCCGCCACGCCGGGGCGCTGATCATCAACCCGAGCCGCCTCGGGCACACGCGGCCCTACCAGCGGCAACGCTTATCTTCCCGGCATTGTCCTTACGGCTGAACACTTCCGCCATGGATGCCGGGACTGTCCCGAGTTTGGTTGACTCTCGGGGTTGAGGCAGTCCCGAAGCAGTCGCCCGGTACAACTTCGCGATGATCCACCGCGCAAACGGTCACCTCGACCGAGCGATCAGCGAACTCGAACTCGTCGTCGAACTCGACCGCCAGGTCGAATACCCAGACCTCGCGTCTGACACGGCCATGCTCGAACAAGTGCGCGACGAACGCACGCAGCTCGCGGACGAGACCTGACCGCGGCGGCCGAGCATGTTGGGGGTCAAGTCGCCCACCGACACAAAGATGAGCAACACTCTGGCCTCGACGTTGGAGTTTGGTTTGTCTCCGGGGCTACATGAACCCTAAGTACATGATCACGATGGCCAGTGAGCTGCTGCTTCCATGACCGCCAAGGCCGGGCGGCGGCGGACGGTGTCAGGTCGGCGCCCGGCTAGTCTGGCCGTGCGGCCTCACGTTGGCGGTCTTCGCTCATACCGTCACCTGCTGGCCGTCGCGGCGTATGACCTGGCCGAGGGCCTCGTGCAACTCGGCTTCGACCAGGTCCAGGAGGTCGCCGCCGAAGACGCACAACGACGGCTCCCACGGATGGCCAAAAGTGCCGAACCGGAAGTCCTCCGCGAGGTAGATGAAGTAGTCGCCGTCGGGATATGGCGACAGAGGCCAGCCTGGTCCGCCGGGTGGGTCGATGTTGTCAGGCCCGACGAGGCTGGGCCAAACGCGGTAGCTGGGGTGCTGCCAGTCCAGGCACAGGATCGACCCGTCACCGACCAGCGCGGTCAGCCCGGCGTGCACGGCCTCCACCAGCTGGTCCAGCCGTGTATAGCCGGGATCATCGCCGAGGCTGCTCAGGCTCCAGGTGACCGACGGGGTGGGCTCGGTGATCGCCGGAAAGCGGTGCATGCTGGGCCTGAAGTCGAACTGTGCATAAAAGCGGTCCCACACCGCCGCTTGCTCGGTGCTCAGCTCCTGGTACGCCCTCATCGCCACCGCCGCACACTACTCGATCATGGCCGGCTGCCCGCGTTGAGCTGCGCCTGGCATGCGGCGCGTACCTCGACCCGAAGTTCGTCGGGCGACGGTCCCCAGCCGCCAGCCCAGGCATCATCGACCCCGTAGACCTGCCCGAGAGGCAAGTCGATGACCTGCGAGGAGTATTCGCTGAGGCTAACGACCTCCTCGACCTTCTGGGCCACCCACCTCTCGTCGGCGCGCCCGGCCAGGCACATCGCCGCCAGATCAGTGAAGATCACCATCGCCGACGCAACCTCGTCAGCAGGGACATCCACACCCGCCTCAGTCAGGGCCGACGGCAAGAGATCATGCACCCCGATGTCGTGGGCACCAAGGCCAGCAAGCTCACGCAGCGCTGGCCCGTCATGCCCATCGGCGAGCCACTGCGCCGCCCACCACGGCACCCGGTCGATGTCGACCATGCCCAGCGCCAGCCACGCCGCCACCAAGGACGGCGAAGGCGACTCCCGATACGAAGCAGCGCTGCTGGTCACGGCACGATGATCGCAGAGATCGCACCAATCCCGCAGCTAAAAACCAGGCCGTGATCACTCACGCAGGACGGCACGATCACGACGTTGAAAGTGACGGGCAGCCGGTCAGAAACCGTCGAGGCAGAGCGGAGTGAGGAGCCGGCGAGCAACGCAGCATCGTTGTCCAGAACGGTGTACCACCGGACCTTGAGGCGAAACGCGCGACTGCCAGTCTGCAGCAGTAGGCCCGGATCGATGTCCGCGGAGGGCGGCCCGTGAACGATCGGAGGCGGACCCGGGCGCGCAGTCACGAGTGGCCTGAGTACTCGCCGGTCCCGTCGGTGGCCGCGCTGAAGATGGCTACCGTGCCACTCCTGATCGTGAGAACCTCGCCCTCCTGATCGTCTACGTGCGGAAACGTCGGGGCGTCGGCGAGTGCCTGGAGATAGCCGGGGCCCGTCCCTGCCCACCCGGCCTGCTCCTGCAGCGCCGGGTTAGCGAGGTGTGTCGCCGCAGGTCACGCGGTCGGCTGCCGCTTGGAACAGCTCGGTGACCGGACGGCTGACCAGTGTCCAGCGGTAGGGCGGCTCCTGGTCGGGGGCGAAGCCGTAGAGGGCGGACTTCCATGCTTCGAAGGCTGGCACGAATCTTCTTTCGAGCCAGGGCCCTGGGATGAAGTATCGACGCCCTGACGCCGGGCGTGAGGCTCCGACGAGCAGTCGTCGTTGTAGGAGCACCGACCCGAGTTCTGCGAGCTGTTCTGCTTCCCAGCCATTCCAGCGGAGCAGGTGGCCGTCTGTCGGGTCGGGTAGTGCCAGCAACTGTAGGTACAGCGACGCGGCTGCCATGTTCAGGTCGAATTGCTTCGCGATGCGTTCGACGAGGTGTGGTGCGGACAGCAGTGCGTTCTGGCTGTAGGCGCCTGGTGGAAGCCCGTCGGTGTCCAGGGTCTGAATCATGCGGCCGAACGCCGGGTCGAGCATGAGTCGGATCGAGATGGGGCTGTGGTCGGGAACCATGTCGAGTGCGGGATCATCTGGACCGGTGATGAACGCTGGACGCAGGTGGTAGGACGTCTGCCCGGATGGAAGACGCTGTCCGACGGCGATCCCTTGTGGCAGCACATCCGGTGCCGCATCGTGGTGGAGGAGCACGGTGCCGATCAGGAGGTTGGGGTTGCGGAGGCGTTGCCGGATCAGCTCGTAGATGTGCGCGAGGTTGGCTTGGATCGGGTCGCCGGCGGGTAGGTGGTAGGCCAGCCAGGCCAGACCGCTCGCTGCGCTGGGCAGTTGACGGTCGCTGAACGGCTCGCCCCCGTGGGGAGCCGTGGTGTCCACGGCACCGCGGTCGGTGGTGCACTCGCCGTCGGTGTGCAGCCAGTCGCCAGGCGAGGGTGTCGTGAAGGTTCGCAGGATGTCGGTGGGGAAGCCCATCACGCTGCCGAGCTCTGCGAGCAGTTCTTCGCGTACTGGCGTGCGGCGACCCTGTAGGGCGGTCCAGGTGGAGCGCAGTTGCCCGATGTCGGGCCCGCAGTGCCACAACGCCGCTGCCCGGTCGGGCATGGCCGCGTCGAGGATCTTGACGCGGTGCGCAGCGGGCACGGTGAGCAGCTCCATCCGGGCGATCTCGGCCTCGCGCGCTGTCAGGTCAAGGATCGATCGCTGCGTCTCATCGAGAAACTCGTTGTCGTCCCAGTCCCGTACCGGCAGTCCGGCCAGCACCAGCGCGCTCTCTGCCCGGGTGAGGCCGGTGCCCGCCCCGAGGTGCGCGACGTCGTCCGACCGCCATGGAACCGGCCCGCGCTGACGCAGCAGCTCAAGGCTTGCGTTGGCGACGTCTCGGTGTAGTTCCAGGTAGGCGCGGCTCTGGTCATCCCGGTTGTCTACGCCGGTAAGTGCGTACTGGAGCGCCTGTACCAGCACGTCGCGGTGCTCCGTCGAGGTCACCGGAGACGTCGCGCGGATCAGCACAGCGCCGATCCCCACTGGCGATCCTGCCGCCCCACCGAGCAGCCATCCGAAGGAGTCAGCAGCCTCGCCATCAGTGTCGAACAACGCCATCAAAGCGTCTTCGAGCATGTCCGTTTCAGGCCGTTCGACGTCCACCATCAGGTGATCATTCCCCGTTTTGAACCCGCCGTACAACACGGCGTCTTCCCTGACGCCTGTGTAGGCGCTTCCACCACGATCGGTGTGCGTTAAGCCGGCCTGGCCAGCGGTTGCCGCAGGTTCGCTGCGACGACCGTGAGTCGCTCGGCTGGTGATCACAGGCTCAGGCAGCCGACATCGCCAAACCGGTTCGCGGGTCCAGCCAGTACTCGGACTGGGTTAGCCTCGCCCGGTGCGATACCTGAGCGAGTCGTTCGCGATCGGCGCCCTGCGCCGGTCGGTTTCGATCGAGCAGTTTCTCGGCCCGGCCTTCCACCATGAGCGTCGCGGCATCCGATGGGTGGCAGTCGAGCCTTGCAGCAACGGCCGGTACAGGGTGGTGCTGTACTTGAGCTGGGACGTCGGCGGTGAGCTCTTCGGTGATCTGCTGGAGTTCCCGCCGCTGGTTCCCGACGCCGACGACGGCGAGGTGCTCGCCGAGGTCGATGATGCCGCCGGAGCCCTCCAGCTTTCCGAGCAGGTCACGGGCGCCGTCCGGGAGCGGTGGGCAAACTTCGGCGTCGCCGCCGAGGACTACTTCGATTACGTAAGGTCCGGGCGGCTGCCTGATCCGCTCACGAAGGACGCCGCGACCGACATCGTGCGCACGCTCCTGACCGCTGAAGGCGGGGACGAGCGATCTACCAGCTGGTGGTTGGAAGGTCTGGAGCGGCGAACCGGATGTCTGCACATCAGCGACATGATCTTCTGGCCCGCCGGACGGTCCTGGACGGCCGAGGAGATCATCGAACACGTCGTGGCCTGTACCCCGATCGCCCTGTGATCTGTTTCGGTTGTAGACCAGCCGGACTCGAGTTGGCGGACGTGTCGACTTTCCTTGTTCAGCGGCTGTGCCATCTGCGTTCTTGGCCGAACGTCGGCTTGGCGATCGCAGGGCAGCGGAGCATCGTGCAGCGTATGACTGCTCGCGATGAAATACTTGATGTCGCTCGGGACCTGGCGACGCGATCGACCGATCGGACTTTCACCGTGCAGCAGGTCGTCTTGGAGATGTTCCGGCGAGGCAGCACATACCGCGAGTCCACGATCCGGACTCACGTCGTCTCGCGAATGTGTGCCAACGCTCCCAACCATCACGCAGTGGTGTTCGAGGACTTCTTTCGCTTGGAGCACGGGTGCTACATGCTGGCCTCAGACCACCGCTGACCTGCGCCACCAGGTCAGTCATGGTTCTGTGGGTCGCCGATGCCACAATCCGGCGCGGTTGACCTTGAGGAGGACAGCATGGGGACCTGGGACACCGGACCGTTCGACAACGACACTGCCGCCGACTGGTGCGGTGACCTCAACGACGCCAGCCCAGACGACCGCCTCACACTGATCCGCGTCACACTGACCCAGACTGCCGACGAGGACGACTACCTCGACTCCTCCGAAGCCTGCGAAGCGATCGCCGCAGCAGCGATCGTCGCTGCACCGCTGACCGGAGGCCAACCGATCACCTCCGCCTACGCGCCTGACTTCCTAATCGACGGCGGCAGCCTGCACCTGCCCGACGACCTGGCGACACTCGCAGTAGACGCCATCGACCGGATCATGGCCGAAAACTCCGAATGGCTCGACCTCTGGCAGGACGCCGCCGGCACAGCCGCCAACGCCGCGTTCGACAACATCCGCAGCCTTCGAGCAGTGCTGGCACAGTCGCGTAATGGCGAGCAGGTCACCGACGCTCCCCCACCCCTGTTCTAGGCAGCGAAGAACCCAGCGGCGGGCACCCTCTGTTCCGTGGCGCCACAGCAGCGACCTGCTCGCTCAGAATCTGCTCAGGCAGCCGAAGGCTGCCCACACTTCGAGAAGTCAGCCGAGAAGCACTCCGAAACGCGCCCTCAAGAGGGGCGCTCACCAGGAAAAACAGCTTGGGGATGAAGTCCAGAGTCTCCGGGGCGAGATGAACCCCCATTACATGACCAGAATGGCCGCCGATCTGCGGTTGGGCTGACATCGCGCAGACCGAACGATCGTCAAGTGACGTACCCGCCCGGCTCGGATTTGACGTGTGAGCCGGGCTCCACTCTCCCATCGCAGCCCGACGCCGCACAGGTTCGTCGGGTCACCGAAGGTGGGAACGGGCTTAGCGGGGACGTGACCACGGTGGACGGGAAGTTGGAGAGTAGTCGCGGCCGGTGGCCACGATCTTCCATATCCATGACCACCCGGGTCCGGGCTGCTGGGTCTCTCGTGGCATGGCGAGGTCAGCAAAAGCCGCTTCCATGCCGCGCTGGTTGCCTGCGTCGCCGGGTTGGGCATCTCCGCGGAGCGAACCGAGGAGACCTACGACTCGCCGGTACATGCGGCTCAATCGGCCGCCGTCTGGCGGCGAACACTCGGAGCCACGTCGATCACCTCACTCGCGATCTCATCCACGGCTCGCCCGGCGACGTCGATGAACCGGACCTGCGCACCCCTCACCGACACGCTGCCGACGTCGTGGTACCGCTCCTGCTCCGCCTTGCCGTCTCGTATACGGCCCTCGTGAACCCGCTGTACGCCGTTGTCCGGCATGCCAGGCGGTGTGACAGGCTGAACAGGTGACCTTGGAGCCGATCACCGAACGCCGGCTGCATCGTGCCGCCCGCATCGAGGATGCTGTGCACGTCGCGTTCGAGCGCAGGATGCGTAGGCGCGGCTGGGAGCCCACCATCGTTGCCTTTCCGGGTTACGGACTGGCAGCGAAGGGGGGCCCTGGCTGGGTTCGGGTCCTCGGCCGGGTGCTGCTGGCCCGGCCGAGCATCAGCAAGCCACGCAAGCGGGCGAAGAAGATTCGCGGATGGCGCAGTTTCGCCACGCTGTCCGTGATGAACGCACCCGTCGTCGTCGAGGTCAACGGCATACGTTACGAGGCCTTTGCTGATCGGGGCGGCTTCATCGACTTCACCTGCTCGTCCGATCTGACCTCGGGCCCGCGCAGCGTGCGGATCGGCTCCGAGGGCGCCGAGCCGGTCGAGGCGCCCATCCACATTGTCGATCCGGCCGTCAGGTTCGGCATCCTTTCCGACATCGACGACACCGTGATGGTCACGTCGCTGCCGCGTCCGCTGCGAGCGGGTTGGAACACGTTCATCCTCGACGAGTTCGCCCGAGCGTCGGTCCCGGGCATGTCGGTGCTGTATGAGCGGCTTACCAATGCCCATCCGGGCGCACCGGTGATCTACGTGTCCACCGGATCGTGGAACGTCGCACCGACCCTGACCCGGTTCTTGTCGCGCCACCTCTACCCGGTCGGTCCGCTGTTGCTGACCGACTGGGGCCCGACCAAGGACCGCTGGTTCCGCAGCGGCCGAGAACACAAGCGCGCGGCCCTCCGGCGGCTGGCGGAGGAGTTCCCGGATGTCCGGTGGCTGCTGATTGGCGACGACGGCCAGCACGATCCGGGTATCTATGCGGAGTTCGCCGCGAGTCACCCGGCGAACGTCGCAGCGATCGCGATCCGCCGGCTATCGCCTACCCAGTCGGTGCTTGCGGGCGCGCTGCCGACGCTGTCGGAGTTGCCGCAGTCCTCAGGCCTGGCCGGCCAGCGGCTGCTGTCCGCGCCCGATGGAGCGGGCCTTGCCGGGCTGATGCGTGAGGCGGGCTTGTTGTGACGCTTCCTGTCCGGTGACAAGTCGCGGGGATGGGGATGAAACGTAGAAAGTGCTGCATTGCGTATGTGGTGGTGGGCCGAGCCCACCACCACATACTCGGGTCACTCCTGGCTGGTGTCCTGCGCCGCGTCCTTTGCGGTCGACTTGCCGAGCGCCCGGACGGTGGTACTCAGCTTGATCGGAAGGTGTTGGTCCCCTTTGAGGAAGGGTTGGATCTCGATCTTCTTGCGGAGGGTGCGGCCGGGGCCGTATGCCTGCTGCCGGTCGTGTGGTGACACCCAGAAGCGGTAGTCGGGTTTGGCCCTGGTGCCGGGGCTGACCGGGTTGGTCGCTTCGCGTGCTGACGGGGTGGGCCGTGGCCGGATCTGCACGATCCTGACCTCCGGTGCGGGGCGCTTGGCACGTGCGTAGGCTTTGGCGGTGGCCTTGTCGGGCTTGGCCGCGATGGTCTCGGTCATACGCTGGTGGATGAACAGCCACGTGGTGGCCAAGGGGCCTAGCGGGTGGGCTCCATCGATGCCGGTTCCGCGGGGGATGTACTCGGTTCGGATGGGCACGAGCCAGCCGACCTGGTGCCGCAGGGTCGGCATGAGGGCTTCGTCGATGCCCGCGCCGGAGCCGATGCTCCGGTAGCCGACGACCAGCCATCCGTCTTCGTGTGCGATCCAGGAGGCGGCGGCGAGCTGGCCGGGGTGACCGACGGGTTCGGGCCAGGCGAGTAGTCCGGCCTCGGAGGGCACCAGGTCGTCGTTGACCCAGGCGGTGGGCTGGTCGGCGGTGACGGCTTGGACCTGGGCGGTGTACTCGTGGTTGATCCAGTACATCGGGATCAGGTCCAGCCGTGCGGCCAGGGCTCGACGCTGGCGGGGATCGATGACAGGGTCGGGTAGGTTGACTGGGCCGCGTAGCAGTCCGGTCAGCCGGTCGCGGACCTTGGGCATCATGTCGGCGGTGAGCCGGGCCGGGGGCCACGGTGTGGTGGTGAGCAGGGTGCGACCGGGTTGCAGCTGCTCGAAGAACGGTGCGTGCATGGCCGAGGCGGCCACCCACAGCAGTTCGTCGAACCGGCCGAATTTGAAGGCGGCGCGTTTGGCCGGTTCCTGGTAGCGGCCGGCTTCGATGTCGGCAGAACAGGCGACGCACGCCGACCATGCAGCGCCGTATCCCTGTAGCGTCTCGGATCCGCCGCTGACGACGCGCAGCACTTGCTCGCCGCCGATGTGGATCCACAGGGGCTTGGAGTCGCCGCAGAAGTCGCACATGTGCAGGACCGTGTCCAGGCTGGCGGTCGGGACGGGGACGGGTCGGTGCCCGTCGCCGTCGAAGTACCGAGGATGCACGTGCTCGCCGTTGAGCACGTTGAGCGGCATCAGGCAGACCGTGCAGGCCATCGCCGGGGTGTGCGGGTTCATGCGCTCACCTCGTCCTGCCTGTGGTGCAGGTCGCGCAGGCGCGGGCCGCGGCGGGCCTCGCTCGGCGGCATGGTCATGCCGGGGGTGCAGAGGGTGTGCTGGTTCCCTCCGCCGCGCTTGGGGTGGTACATGGCGATGTCGGCGTTGTGAAGGGCGGCCTCCTCGAACAGGTCGGTGCTGTCGACGACGGCCATGCCGATGCTGGCGGACAGTGCGACAAAGACACGCCCGTTGTCGGCCTGGACCTCGATCGGCGCTGCGACGGCCGACCGGAGGGCGGCAATGCGGGCCATGCCGTGCTGGCGGACGGGGAAAAGAGCGGCGTACTCGTCGCTGCAGTGGCAGGCGATGGCACCGCCGTAGAAGGCCGCGATGGGTGCGAGCCGTTCGGCGATCTCGATCAGGACTTCGTCGCCGACGATGTGGCCGTGGTTGTCGTTGATCTCCTTGAACCCGTCGAGGTCGATCAGTGCGGCCACGAACGGCTGGGCCGGATGGGCCGCGGCGAAGTCGGCGAGCGCGGTGCGCAGGCTGTGCCGGTTGTGGATGCCGGTGAGGGGGTCGTGGGCGAGCTGCCGGGCGGCGTCGGCCAGCTGGGCGCGCATTGCGCCGAAGATGCGGCGGGCGGCCAGGGTGGCGAGTGCGGAGCCGGTCAAGGCCCCGGTGAGGAAGGTGGTCGCCGTGTAGATGCTGGCGATCACCACGAGGGCGGTGAACACTGGACTCTCCAATTGAGGTTGGAGAACCCGGGACGCGTTCGTTGTCGAGGCGTGGCGTCCCGGGTTCTGATGTGAGGACGGCCCGCCTTCTGGCGGGCCGTGTGCTTTTGCTGCCGATGTTCAGACGGCGTTTTCGGGAAGCGGGCAGCTCGGCGTTGCCGGCGTGGTGGAGCCGTTGAGGCTCCATGCGGCGCCGACGCGGGCCGGGTGCCGTCCCGAGCTGGAATCGCCGCCGGGGTGCGGCGAGCGGTAGGGGTCGTCGGTGCGAGGCCATCGGCCGCGTATCGCGGATGGCTCTGGCGGCGTGCCGGGTGGCCGGTGTTTGTAGCGTTCGGATAGCACCTGGACGTAGTCGACGCCGGAGGCGTACGGGACGTGCTGGCCGTGCAGGGTGGTGCCGCCGAGCCGGTCGCAGCAGGCCACGCTGGCCGGGTACCAGCCGTTGACGTACAGGCTGACCTGGTGCCCGCACGTCAGCGACAGCAGGAACACGCACAGCCGGTGCAGCTGCCAGCCGTCCGACGGTGGGCTGTCCGCGCCGCAGCCGTTACCGGGTCGCGCGCATGGGACGCAGATCGGCCCCTGGGCGGGGTCGTATCCGGCGTCGCACTGCTCGCACACGATCAGCAGGCACGAGCGGCATTCGCTCGAGGCGGTGGTCTGCAGGTCGGTGCCGCAGAATCCGCACGGGCCGTTCATGCAGGTGTCGCCGTGGTGGCCGGGCCGGTGGGCTCGGCAGCGGTGTCTACTCATCGCCGCCGCCTTGGGCATGGCGGTAGACGGCCTCAGCTGTCAGCGGCTGCCCACCGGGGCTCGGGTCGTTGGTGTGCAACGGGTTCTCCCTTTCGGGTTGGTGGAATCCGGGCACGGCTGTCGGCCGTGCCCGGGTGGTGCGCGGGATCGCGCGGTCGGCCGGGCAACGGCCGGGGATGGTGTTGCTGGGGTGGCGGCTCTTGACGCCGCGGGAGCAGGTCAGCGTTCAGGTGCCCGGCAGGGTGTGCCGCTGCCGGATGCTGGTTGGTCGCTGGTGCGCGGTTGCGGCGTGATGGTCCTGGACTCGGTGTGCAGCCAGGTCCGTGGTGCTTCGATGCGGTCGAGGTTTGATCGCATGTCGCTGCGGCCTTCGTCGTCGAAGGCCGGTTTAGAAGGCTGGCGGTCCAGGCCGACGGCCGATCTGCACCGGTCACCTTGCGATGGTTGTGGGGAGTGTGTTTTTCCAGCCCCGGGGACGCAGATGCGTGTGCAGTCGGTGGCTGGTCCCAGCAGGATCAGCAGGTTCTGGAGTTCGATCCGGCTACCAAGATCAGCGGTCCCGGATGGCGTTGTCGGTGTGGCATTCGGTGCAGCGGACGAATTTGCCCGCGTGGACCGGCGAGGCGATCATCCGCGACTTCGGTGAACATCTGCCACACCATGCCGGCGGCTTCTGCCGTGGTGGCGGCTGCGGAACACGGCGCGGTCTGGGCGGGGCAGGTAGATCTCTGAGCCGGGCTCGCAGCACGGCGGTGTAGGAGCGCACGCCGTCGGGGTTGGCCGACAGGTGAGCGGTCAGGGCCTGGATGTCCCATCCTGCGGCCAGGGCCGTGGTGATGTGCGGGGCGAGTGCTGTGGCGGTGTGCTGGCCGATGCGCCATGGGTCGTCGAGTCCGAGTAGGAGTTCGACGGCATGGTCGACCGGGCCGGACGTTGGAGGGGTTTCCTCCTCCTTGTTTATGGTTCGGTGGCGGTGTACCGCCTCCCGTTGCGGGTTTGTGCTGGTCACCGAATTGTGTACGGGTGGCGGTGTGCCGCCGCCCGGCGGTGTGGGCCGGGGGTGGTGAACCGCCGGGCGGCGGCAGGGTGCCGCCCGGTTGTGGGCGGGGTTGTCCGCGGCGTCGGCACGGCCGGCGGTCGGCGCGGCGGGTGCGGGGTCGGGGTTGCTGCGGCGTTCGGTGGCCAGGTCGTAGACGACGGGCCGGCGGTCCGCGGGCAGGAAAGCGACGTGGTTCTGGTCGCCGCGGCGGATGAGGCCCAGGGTTTCGAGCGCGGCGAGGTCGGCGCGGACCGTGCGGGGCTTCTTGCGGGTGTAGGCGGCGATGCGTTTCTGGGAGGGTGCTGCGGCTTTGCCGTTGCGGTCGGCGTGGTTGGCGAGCGCGATCAGCGTGGCGACGAGGTTGGAGGGCAGGTCTGGTGCGTCGTCGAGTACCCAGTTGATCGCTTCGATGCTCACGGTCGCTCCAGCGTGTTGAAGGCCTGCCGCGCAGGTGTGAAGGTTTCTTCCTCGTGGCCGGCGGTCCGGCCAGCGGGCCGGCCGCCCGGCACCACGACCGCACTTGCCGGGTGCAGAGCATGGACATGTGGGTCGGATTGACCGAGTGGCACGGCCACGCGGGCCATGAACGCGATGGGGTCGATTGCGGTGTTCCAGCTGGTGCCGCCGTCGTGGACCTCGTAGTGCAGGTGTGGTCCTGAGCTGTGTCCGGACGAGCCGACGATGCCGATCGGCTGGCCGGCGGTGACGGTCTGACCGACGGTCACCGGTGGTGGCTGGAGCATGTGGCAGTAGCGGGTGTAGAGATCGCCGGGGTGGGCGATGTCGACGTAGTAGCCGCACCCGGTGACCTGGGTGGGTGAGCCGTCGCGGTCGCAGCCCCAGCCGGCGGGGATGATGTTGCAGCGGACGCGGACGACGGTGCCGGCTGCGGCGGCGCAGATGGCGGTGCCGCGGGCTGCGCCGAGGTCGACGCCGTTGTGGCGTGGCCGTGACGGGGTGCGCCAGCGGCTCCAGACAGGTGCGTGCACGGGTTGTGTCCAGCCCATCGGACCGGGCGTCCCGCAGCCGGCCGGCGAAGCTTCGGCGCCGAGCAGTAGTGCCGGTCCTGCCAGGCACAGCAGCAGTGCGGCGAGGGCGATCGTGACGGTGAGAGCGGCTGCCTTGCCAACCATGATCATCTCCAGGGATGGGGAAAGGACGTGGTGTGGCGGAAGAGTCCGCCACACCACGTAGGTCGTTCGCTGTTCGGGGTCTGCGGTCAGGTGGTGGGCCAGAAGGTGTGGACGCGGAACCCGCGGTGGCCGGCGCAGTCGGTCAGCCAGGTGAGGGTCGCTGCGATGACGTGGTACGCCCGTTCGTGGTCGGTTTCGTCGACGAGGTGGAGGTAGTCGTCGGTGTGGGTGCGCAGCCAGTCGGCGAGGGCTTCGGTGTGGGCGGCGTTGAGGGAGCGGGCGAAGCCGGGTGCGCCCAGGGGCAGGTGGTGGTCGTCGTGGCGCAGGGCGACGCAGATGTCGTGGGGTTCGTCGAGGTTGAGGGCGCAGTCGGCTTCGGGGCCGCGGCAGTGGTGGTGGGCCGGGATCGCGAACCGTCCCCGGCGCAGCGTGCGGATGTCGAGGTCGCGCTGGTAGGGCCAGTGGGGTGTGTAGCCGTCGGCGCCCACGGTCGGGCACAGGGGTGTGCCGTCGTGGTGGCTGTGGCGGGGGACGCGGATGTTTCTGGGGTAGGGGCCGACGGGTGGGGTGTTGCGGGCGGGTTCGCCGCAGGCCGGGCAGTACAGCTTCATGTCACTGGTCCTTCCTGCTGCTGGTGGTGGCCGCCGGGGGTGCGGTGCATGTCGCGCCTGCGGAGTGGGTTGCGGCCGGCGGCTTGCTTGGCGGGGGTGTCGTCGTGGTGGAGCAGGTACCAGGCGCCTTCGCGCTTGGCCCGGTAGAGGGACAGGTCGGCGCGGTGCAGCAGCGCCTCGGGAGTCCAGGTGTGGGCTCCGGTGAGGGCGAGTCCGGCGCTGGCACGCGGGGTGAGCACGACCGTCGCGTCGGGGCCGGGCTGCAGGGTCAGCGGCTGTTCGAGCTGGCCGAGGATGTCGGCGGCGGTGTTGGTGTAGTTGCCGGCCCCGGTGGGCAGGATCAGCAGGAACTCGTCCCCGCCGAGCCGTGCGGCGCTGCCGCCGACGGCGGCGGCACCGTGTTCGAGGCGGGCGGCGCACTGCTGCAGGAGCTGGTCGCCTGCGGCGTGGCCGTGGGTGTCGTTGACGGTCTTGAACCCGTCGAGGTCGAGCAGCATGACCATGGTCGGTTCCCGGTCGGCCAGGCGCTGCTGCAGTAGTGGCAGTGCGTGGCGGCGGTTGGGTAGGCCGGTGAGCTCGTCGACGTGGGCCAGCTGCCAGGCGTGCTCGTACGCGGCGCGGGTGCGTCGCAGTGCGGGCGTGGCGGTGGCGTGTCCGGCCAGGAACGCCGCGGCTGCCGCAGCGGTGGCGATCAGTAGATGCAGAGTGGACAATGGGTACCTCCTTGAAGGAGGCCCCGGGGCGCGTTGCTGGCCAGCATTGGGCGTCCCGGGGCGTTTCGCGGATGCGGTTGCCGACGGACCCGGGTCGGGGTGTCGGCAGGGTTGCGGGACGTGCTGTCAGTCGCGTGCGGGGTCCAGGACCGGGTCGATGGTCTGGACGGTCCCGGTGATGTGCAGTCGGTGGCCGTGCAGCTGCGGCAGGGCCAGGGCGTCCAGGTGGTTGCGGACCAGGCGGGTGGCGGCGTCGGCCGCGCTGTGCTCGTCTGCGGTACGGACCCAGACCCGTACGGTTTCGCCCCAGGTGCCCTGCCACTGTCCGGCTGCGGGCCATTGGCCATGGGTGTCGAGGAAGTGGTCGTCGACGCTGATCCGCTCATGCCGGCGCCGGTCGTGGAAAGCGGCGCGGACGGCCTCACGGGCCTGGTCGATGCCCTCGGCGGGCACGGTCAGGACGGTGGCTGCGGCGATGCACAACATCCACGCCCGCGGCAGCGGCTCCAGCCCGACCTCGGCCAGGAACCCGTCGGCCCACACAGCCAGGTCGTCGACGCGATCGGGACCTTTGCCCAGTTCGGCGATGACCCGGCTCCTGATCGCCTGCTGCAGGTGTTGCAGGCCGGTGTGCGCATCGGCTTGCCGACGCCGGGCCTTCACGAGCTGCCTAGGCGTGCCGGGTACGGAGTCGGGCGGGCTGGCGTGCCTGGTGCCCGGCCATGTCGGGGCGTCGACGTCGAGGTCGATCGGTGCCGGTGCCGGCGCGCTGATCCTCCAGCTCGCCCGGCCCGGCATGGCCCTGATCGTGGTGTTGTCCGCGGCGGCGAGTTCGGCGTCCAGTTGGCGTGCGGCGGTTCGTAGTGCGGTGTCGTAGTCGGTCGCCTTGACGGCCACGGTCAGGGTGACGGTCGCCGTGACCTCATAGTCCGACTCGTTCTCGTCCTCGTACTCGGGCGTGATCTGGACATCGTGCGGGTGGCCGATCGCGACGCCGACGCCGACGATGCGGGAGAGGCTGTCGTGGACGAACGGCTGCACGCCGGCTGCCGCTGTGGCCAGGTCCGGGTACAGGCGGCGGTAGGCCACCGGCACGGTCGCGGTCACCTGCCACAGCATCGGCAGCCCGACCATGCCGAGGTCGGTCAGCATCCGGGCGGCCTGTTCACGGCGCAGCGTGGCGTCGATGACCGCGGCGAGCAGTGCGCGGCGGGTCCGCGCCCTCAGCGCGGCGTGCTGTTCGTCGAGTTCGAGCGCGCCCTGACGGAGGGCATGGATCTGCGTGGTCAGGTCCGGGTCGGCCGGGATCTGTACGTGGGTGGCCATGAGTTGGTCCCTTCAGATGGTGAAGGGGCGCCACCCCTCGGGGTGGCGCCCCGAGGCGATGTGGTCGTGCGGTCGTGCGTCGTGCGGCCCGGTCGGGTGGACCCGGACGCGGACGGATCAGGCGAGCAGGGTGTAGGCGTTCTGCTTGAGGCGGGCGACGGTGCCCGACGTCAGGACCCGCTCGGCGCGCTTGGCCGTGTCGGCGGCGGGTGCGTGGTGGTCGAGGTACTCCCCGATGGCCTGCAGTCCCGCCCATGCGGTGCCGCGGATGTCAGCCTGGGTGTCGGCGGTGGTGAACAGCTCGTCGAGGGTGGCGGTGCGGCGGGTGTGGTAGCCGCGGGTGCGCGGGGTCGGGTCGTCGGGCATCGGCCACAGCTGCTCGCAGGCCTTGCGGAACCGGGCGAGGGACAGTTCGGTTTCGATCATGCGGGTGGCTTCGGTTTCGAACGCCTCGTAGTAGTCCCACATCAGCCCGATCGCCGACCGCGCTTGGGCGATCTTGCCGCGGACGTTGGCGGTGTGCCGGAACGTGTAGTGCCCGCGCGAGGCCTGCAGACCCATCCGCAGCGTGTTCGCGCACACGATCCGCGTCGGTGTGGCGTCGATGCGCAGCGCCGCCGATCCGTCGTGGCTGGTGGTCAGCGCCAGGTACAGGTCGATGGCGTCGATGCCGGCCAGGTGCAGGTTCTTGGGCAGTTTCATGGTGAGGAACACCTGCCGGCCGCCGCGCAGGCTGCCCGCGGTCTCGAAGTGCGCCCCGGCCTCGTCGACCAGGAGGTTGATGAGTTCGGTGCATTCCTCGTTCTGGATGACCTTGTAGTCGGTGCCGACGACGCCGAGCAGGTCGGGTTTGCCGGTGACGGGGTGGGTGCGCACGGTGGCCTGATAGTCGGGCACGTCCAGGACGGTGACGCCGTCGCCGGTCAGGTCGACGGCCTGCAGGCGGGCCTTGCGGACGTTCCAGCCGCCGAGCAGCGCGGCCGTCAGGGCCTGCTCGGCGGTCATGCAGTCGGTGGTGACGACACCGAGGCGGTGCCAGGCGTCCAGGCGGGCGGTGGCGAACGCGGCGCGTCCGTCGGCGAAGACTTCCAGTTCGTGGGCCACTGGTGCGGCCCTCCTTCCAGGTGGGTGGACATGAAAAGACGCCCCGCCGTCTGGCGTGGGCGTCGACTGTGGAACCAGCCATGGGGCTGGTCGGGGTGGTGCGGTGAGGCTCAGGCGGCGGTGCGGCCGGCCAGCAGCTGCCGCTGGGCCGGGGTGAGTTCGCTCCAGAACGGGCTGCGCGGGCCGTGCTCGGCCAGGTCAACAGCGATCTCGGCGAGCAGTCGGGGTAGGTCGTCGGGGTGGCCGGTGTAGGAGACGTCCGGGGTGCAGGGGCCGTCGGTCAGGATGATGTCGATGCCGGTCGCGGGTGGGTTCACAGGTGCCCGATGCCGGGGATGTCGGTGCCGCGGGTGGGCTGCCAGCGCAGGTCCCGGTCGACGATGTTGCCGTGCGGGTCCATCGCGGCCTCGAGTTCGTCGAGCGGGATGTAGCCCCATTCGGCGCATTCGGCCATTGCGGTGAGGCGGGCGTAGCCGAACCCGACCCACGTGTCCGGGTCGAGTTCGGTGATCCACCATTCGCCGAACGTGGCGGTGTAGTGCAGGTGGATGATCTTGTCGGTGGTGGGGACGCCGTCCTGGCCGCAGATCGGCGGGATCGCGGCCAGGCGCTCGGTTGCGGGCAGGAAGTCGTGTCCTCGGTACAGGCTCAGAGTCTCGCGCACAGCGCAGCACTCCTTTCTCGGGTTGACCGGTGACGGACTCGTCCGGGCACACGGCGGCGGCACAGCGCAGATGCGCAGCGCCGGCTGGCGTGGGGACGGGACCGCTGGCGGGTGGGCGGCATCGCCCGGCCCGGCGGAAGAGGACACCTCACCTGGTGATGCCGCTGTCGGCGGCGGGCAGGGGTGTCTGGTGGACGAGCGTCACCGCGGGGGTGGTGGGTGTGCTGCCGTCGGGCAGCGGGTTGGTGCGCCGTTCAACTGGCGGGAGTCCGGTGGTCGTGGGGGTGCTCGGTGTCGACCGGCGTCAGCGGGTGGACGGCCGTCCCACGGCCCGGAGGTCCCGGGTTGTGCGGATGGTGCGATGGTGGTGAAGGTGGTGCCGCGCACGCTACGGCATGGACCAAACAGTGCAGGTCAGGCCGCGTTTTGGCTGGTGCGGCCGGGTGGGGTCGGGTACCCAACAGCGGCTTTCAGGAGGGGTTGAGGGGGCCGGGCACGCCGGGGTCGCTGGGCAGTTCGTGCAGGGCGAGGCGGTGGCGGCCGTTGCCCTGCACCTTCCACACCGGCTGCCAAGCCGCCAGCCCGGCGTCGCGGAATGCCGAGGCGACGACGACACCATGGTCCTTGCCGTTGAGACGACGGTGCAGGTTCTGCTCGCGGATCTTCGACGGCAGCCAGAACAGCACCGGGAACCCCGGGCCGCCCTCGGCGCGCAGCCTGCGGTAGCGGTCCAGCTTCGCAACGAGGCGGTCGAGTTGTTCGGTGCCGGTGTCGTGCTCGACGTAGAACCCCACCACGCGGTCCCCGACCGTCCAGAGGCCGTGGCCGTCGGGGTTGATGCGCCGCCCGAACCTGTTCGCGGTGGTGCGTTCGGACCACCAGCGCAGCAGGTGGCAGCCGGGCTCGGTGCGGCTGTTGGCCAACAGGTCGGTGAAGAACTGGTTCACCCCGATCAGGTGGTCCAGTTTCGGGCTGGACGCCAGCCGGTCCCGGCGCTCGCGGACCGCGCGCAGGCTCGGCGCGGGCTCGTCGCGGGACAGGGCCAGCCAGCGGGCGCCGACGGGGCCGGCGACCCAGTGGTAGGGGTAGGAGCCGAACCCGGGCCGGTAGCGCACGAACCGGTCCAGCACGCCCCAGATGCGCAGCAGCCGCAGGCGGTGCAGTGCGGTGTGGGGTGAGCCGAAGAACGCGGCGGTGATCTGCGGTGAGGTCAGGACGCCGTGTTCGCCGAGCAGTTCGACGATGGCGATGTCGCGGTCGGTGAGCATCGGGGTGACCGCGGTCAGGTCCATGCGGTCTCCCCCGGTGAAAGGAGAAGCCCCCGTGAGGGGATGTCGGGGTCGTGGGGTTGGGCTCATGACGGGCTCCTGGCTGCGCGTTGTGGGGTTGGTGATCGGGATGTCGGGCGGCAGGTCGCTGACCGCCCGGATCGCCGGCCGGGCCGGGGGCCGATCCGGTGGGCGGGATGACCCGGCGGGTCGGCGTGGGGTGGGCGTGCGCTTGGGCCGTCAGTGCGGGCCGGATGTGCCAGTGGTGCTCGCGGGGCGGGCCATGGCCGACATTCCGCGCCGGTGTTCAGGACCGGCGGCGAAGCGTTGCGCGGCCGCGGCGCGCAGGGCGGTGCTCTCCCCCACCGGCGGTGGCAGCGGCCTGGTCTTGAGGGTGAACGCCGCGGTCTCGCGTGAGTCGATGACCAGGCGGGCGGCTGCGGTGTAGGCGTCGAGGCTGTGCAGGTCGTGCTCGTCCAGGTACGGGACGGTGTGGCGGGCGAGGGCTTTGGCGTCTTCGGGCGCGCACGCGAAGAACACCTTGTTGCGGGCGTTGGCCGACAGCGCGGCGAGGGTCTCCTTCGGCAACTGCGCCAGGTGCTGGTGCGCCAGGACCATCGACAGGCGGTAGCCGCGGGCCTCGGCGAGCATGTCGTCTACGGAGCGGGGCAGGGTCAGGAAGTTGTGCGCCTCGTCGATGACGATGGTCGCGTCGCGGCGCTGGGCTTCGGGTTGGCGGGCGCGGGCGGTGGCGGCCTGCCAGGTCGAGGCCAGGACGAATGAGCCCAGCAGCCGGGTGGTCTCCTCGCCGAGCGCGCCTTTGGGCAGCCGTGCGAGCAGGATGCCGCCGTCCAGGACGGTGCCCATGTCGAAGCTGGAGGTGGGGGTGCCCAGGGTCCGGCGGACGAAGTCGCGCAGCAGGAACGAGCGCAGCCGGGCCAGGACGGGGCCGATGACCTGGGCGCGTAGGGGTGGTGGGGTGGTTTCGTACCAGTCCCAGAAGCCGCGTAGGCCTTCGGGGTCGTCGAGGTCGTGGGTGAACCGGGCCCGGAACTGCTTGTCCTGCAGCAGGGGTGGGATGAGGGTGAGGGCGGCGCCGGCGTGGCGCAGCAGGGTGTGGCATGAGACGCGCAGGACGTCGTCGATGCGGGGTCCCCAGTGGCGTTGGAAGATCTTCGCGAAGATCGACACGATATTGTCGACGGCCAGGTCGTGGTCGTCGCCGGACAGCGGGTTGAGGGCCGGGGTGTGGTCCTGGTCGGGGTCGATCAGGACCAGGCGGTCAGCGGCGCTGGCGGGGATCCGGTCGAGCAGGTCGTTGACGAGGTCGCCTTTGGGGTCGATGACCACGACGCCGCGGCAGGCGGCGATGTCGTGCAGGACCAGGTTGGCCAGCAGCGTCGACTTGCCCGAGCCGGTCGAGCCGAGCACGTGCAGGTGCTGGCGGGCGTCGGCCACCGGCAGGCCGACGGCGTGCCCGCCGGCTTCGGCCCGGCCGAGGACTTTCACGCCGCGGCCGCCGGTGGGGACCTCGACCGGTGCGGGGACGGCTTTGGCCCGGGCGCGCTGCAGCCCGGGCACGGCCACGTCGAGGGGCGGGCCGGTGAGCGAGGCGAGTTCCGGGGTCGAGGTCAGGAATCCGCGTCGTAGTGCGCGGGCGCCCAGTACGGGCTGGGGGTCGGGCAGGCGCACGGCACGCAGCCGGTTGCGGCCGGTGTAGGCGCCGAACGCGGCCGTGACACCTTTGGTCAGGGTCCGTAGCCGCGGTAGCGGGTCTGTGCCGGCGCGGGCGGTGGTGTCGGCTGCCGCGTACCGGATCGCGGTCTCCCACAGCGGGAACCCTGTCTTGTCGAGGACGGCTTTGGCGTCTCGGTCGGCGACCGGGTCGGCCCGCCTGACCGGCCCGTCCGAGCGGCCGGGCCGGATACCGCCCGGCAGGAACAGGTCCAGGGCGGCCCGCAGCAACGCGGCCGGGTCGGTGAGCATCGTGCCGCGCGGGGGTTGCCTCATCCGGGTCGGGGCGGCCGCGGCGTGCGCGGCCCGGCGCCCGGCCACCGGGCGGGCCAGGACCTGCACCGCGAGGTGTTGGCGGCTGTGCAGGGTCGCGCCGAGGGCGAGCAGGGCCCGCATCGGGTCGGTGTCGTGTTCGCTGCGCAGGGGCAGCATGTCGGGGCGGGTGGGCCATAGTGCGGTGCCGGCGGTGGGGTGGCCTGCCGGCAGGGGCGGGGTCGGGTCGGTGGTGGTCGTGGTGGATCCGGGCCAGGCGGCGCGGGCCGCGGTCGCGACCAGGTGAGCCGCGACGGTGCCGGGGGTCCAGATGTGGACGGTCAGGGCCCGGCCGGACCACACGTACTCGATCGCAAGGTGCGGTGTGCCGTGGAGCAGCCGCCGCCAGCCGCTGGTGCGCAGCAGCCCGGCGGCGGTGGTCCAGAACGCGGCCGAGCCCGCGGGGTCGACGGTCGGCGGCACGGCGATGGTCACGAGTTTGGCGCCTTCGGTCAGGCGCCGGTGCCGCCAGGCGAGCAGGCGTGCCCGCGCCCACCATCCGGCCGCCAGGGCGGGTGCGGCGGCCAGCGCGGTCCAGGGGTGTTCGATCAGCCAGCGGGTCAGGTCATAGGTCGACATCGTCGGCCCCCGTTGTCAGAACTGCATACAGTTGACGGTCATCGATTGACTTGCGGAGTGCTGTAGTAGCTGGGCAGATAGCCAGCGTGTTGGCACGCTGCTGGGGTTGACTGAATGTCGGGATTCCTGAAACGTTGTCCATGTTCATGACTTCCTGTCGATTTCCCGGATCTGTGGGTTTGGTTGTGGCACTGGCCGTTGTGCGATCACTGGATGCGCCGCGTCGGCTCGGGTCCGCGGAGGATGAGGCGGACTACGAGCAGGAGCTGGTGGATCAATACCTCCTGGCGTCGGTTGGTGCGGGGATCTGTGACAGCACGATCAGCAATGACCGGTGCACGCTGTTCGAGTTCGTCCGGTTCCTCAGCCGGCCGGTGTGGACGGCCAAGCCAGCCGATGCGGACCGGTTCCTCGCCGCGCAACGCAAGAGCGGGCGGGCGTATCTGACCGTGCAGAAGAAGGCGTATGGCATCGGGGAGTTCTTCGACTTCCTCATCGCCCGCCACCAGGGCGATATCCATGCGCTGACCGGGTACGTGGTCGAGCAGGTCATCGACGAGTTCAACCGTCCGGCCAGCGCCGACTACGGGGCCGCGCGGGTGCCGCCCGGCGAAGACGACGTCGAGGCGTTGTTCTCCCAATGGCGGGCGTGGTTGCCGTCGGCGCGCAAGTTCCTGCCTGCGGCACGCGATTACATGGCTGCGTCGCTGTGGCGGCGAATCGGCTTGCGGATGAACGAGACCCGCATGCTCGACATTCGTGACTGGCGCCGGGATCTCGGCGAGTACGGCAGTGTGCATGTCCGGTTCGGCAAAGGAAGCCGAGGTCGCGGCGCGAAGACACGCCTCGTTCCGGCGATCAACTCGGTCGGAGTGCTCCTGGACTGGTGGATGGTCGACGTGCGACACCAGTTCGGCGACGACTTCGAGCTGCTCGACGCGCCCCTGCTACCCGCCGAACGCAGCCTGGACCAGGTGACCGGGCTGTGCCCGCGGCCGGGTGACCAGACGTTGCGCAACGGCCTGAACGCGGCGGTGGCCAGGTGGCTGCCGCAGTGGTCCGGGCGGCTGACGCCGCACGTGCTGCGGCACTATTGCGCCTCGTCGCTGTATGCGAAAGGCATGGACCTCAAGGCGATCCAGGAACTGCTCGGCCATTCATGGCTGTCGACCACGACCCGATATATCCACGTTCCCGCCCACCATGTGGAGCAGGCGTGGATACAGGCCAACGCGCGAACCGAGAAACGGCTGCTGCTGAGAGGGACGAGCTGATGCGGTGGAACCTTCGTATGCGCGCAGCGCAGCAGGGCATCTGGAAGTCGACCGAGATGCGCCGCCTGCTCGCCGAAGCCGGGCTGGAGATCAGCCACGGCAAGATGTCCGCACTGTGGACCCAGACCCCAGTGTCGATCCGCCTGGACGACCTGGAAGTCATCTGCGCGGTACTCGACTGCACCCCGGCGGATCTGATGATCTGCGAGCCGGAGAAGGCCGCCGCCCGCCGGCCCGCCCAGCAGGAGGCGGCAGCGAAGCCGGGCATCAAGCCGAGGCTGGGCCGACACGCATCCAAACCGCCGGCATGACCGGCCGTCACAAGACGTGCGTTGTGTGCGGGGTCCGCCCCCCGGCAATGCTCAACATCCCCCACTGCTTCCAGCGCTGGCCCGGCGGTCCGGTCACGCCACCGCCATGCCGCAAATGCGGATCGGGCGAGAACTACTACACCTCCGGGCTGTGTGCGCGCTGCCACCCGGGCGCACCCGGCGAGAAGTCTCCCGTGTGGCGGCTGGCCGGACCGCTGGCCGAAAGCCGGGTGATCATCGACTCCTGCCCCGACTGCTTCGCCTGGGGCGTCACGCGAACCTATGGATGGCGGTGCGTGGGCTGCCGCCACGCCCTCGAAGAGTTCAAGAACAACGGCCCGTGCGCCAGCTGCAGCCGAGCGGTCGTCGTCCTGCCCAACGGGCACTGTCGCCTCTGCCACAAGCAACGCATGATGATCGCCCGACAGGCCGGACGGCTGACCCGAAACGTCTCCTTCGCCGAGGCCATCAAGCACGGGCACCAGCTCTACTTCGCGGGCATGTGGCATTTCGAGCAGGGCCACGGAAAGATACCGTACCGTAAGAAGACAGTCCCACCGGACATGTCCCTGCTACGCCCTGTCGACTGGCAGCAGCTGGTGCTGTTCGACTGGCCGCGCGACCTCAAAGCCGGACTGCGCAACGGATTCCCGCTGCCGCCCGACCCACAGTTGGAAGCGGCCTTCCACCAAGTCGCCCGCGAACACGCCCAGCGGTTCGGCTGGTCGCAGAGCAAGGCCGAACGCGTGCAACGCGGCATCCGCGTCATGCTCGCCATCCAAGACACCCCCGGCGCGGCCATCCGCCGCAGCGACGTGCTGCAGCTGAGCCGGATCAAACACTCCGCCGCGACCGTCGCCGACGTCATCGCCGCGGCGGGCATGCTCGACGACGACATCGCCCCACCGGTCGTGCGCTGGTTTCACGCCAACACCCGCGACCTGCCCGAACCGATGCGCCAGGAGCTCACCGTCTGGATGGACGTCATGATGCTCGGCTCGACGACGGCACCCCGGCGCAATCCCCGATCACACACCTGCATCCACAACTACATCCGCTGGGCGATGCCGACACTGCGCCGCTGGGCCGACACCCATCACTCGCTGCGGGAGGTCGGCCGCGACGACGTCGCGAACATCCTCGCCCCCAACGGCTTGCAACGCTCGACGGTCCTGATCGCACTACGGTCGATCTTCAAGATTCTCAAGGGTCGCAAGCTGGTCTTTATCAACCCGTGCGCCAGACTGAGCGCACCACAGGATCGCAAGGTCCCCGATCCGGTGGACCTGCGGCAGTTGCGCAACAGCCTCAACTCCGACGACCCCACCACTGCGGCGCTCGCCGCGCTGCTGGCGTTCCACGCCGTCCGCCTCTGGCAGCTCCGAGCCATGCGGCTGACCGATCTGCACGACGGGCGCCTGCACATCGGCGAACAGGTCATTGTGCTGGCGGAGCCGGTCACGCAACGCCTCGCCGCCTACCTGGACTACCGGACCAATACCTGGCCCACCACGATCAACCCGCACTTGTTCATCCACCGGCGCAGCTGGATGCACGACAGACCGGTCACCCCCTGGTGGCTACACCATCAACTCGGCATGTCCGGGCAGCTCATCCGCCAAGACCGCATCCTCGACGAAGCCCACGCCAGCAGCGGCGACCTGCGCATGCTGTGCGAACTATTCGGCCTTTCGGCCACCGGAGCCATGCGCTACATCGCCACCGTCAACAGTCCCGACCGCGGCGGAACCTACCGGGCCTAAGAGCGTTCTTCACCGACGATCATGAGTCCGGTGGATCTCCAGCTTCGTGACGGCGTCGAGGAAACGCCTGACCGTCCGTTCCGCCGTACTGCCCATTGGTGCCCGTTGGGGGCCGACGGCGGACCTGGTTACTCGCCCGTGGCTGGCCTGCCGGGGTTTGGGAACCGAAGGGCTTGCCCTTAGGATCGGTCGATGATAATCAGGCGGGAGGTCAGACGGCGGTGGCTGATCGGCGCCGTGGTCGTCGCAGTGGCGTGCCTAGTCATCGGGTTCACCGTCCCGCCCACCACGAAGACCGACGAGCTGCCGCAGTCGATTGCCGTAAACGGCGCCTCCTACGACCGAGTCCACTTGGTCACGCTGAAGTCGACCTCCCAGGACTCGGTGGAAGTCCAGGTGCCAGCGACCTCACGACCAATCGTGGTGCGGGCTTCCTGCCGGCTCGCCGTCCTGCACACTAGCGGCGCGATGTCCGCGTTCACGCTGGAGATGTCGTGGACGCGTACTGGCGGAAACGCGGCCGACATCCCGGATACCCAAGGCGCTGAGTACCTTGTCTGCCCCCGCAGTCACGGCAAGGACCTCATGCAGACCATCGATCCTGCCTGGCTGCCCCGCGACGGGGACCAGCTCCGGCTCCACTGGCACCAGTTGGACACCCTCGCCGACACTCCATCGGATTCCCCCGCATCCTGGGCGCTCGCCGTCTACACCGCACGTTAGGGTGCGTTTCAGAATTCTCATAGCCAATCACCGATGGCCGGGATCTGGACGGTTGCTTTCGTGGCACACGGCGAGTTGTCGACCGAGGGGGCTGTTTCGCACCCTTATGTTCGGCTAACTCTGGGGTGGCCTGCCATACTCAGCTCGAACCACCCCAGAGTTCGGTCAATATTGGTCGTCATTTCCTTCGAACTCTAAGCCAGTCGCGACCAGCTGGTGTTCGGTGGCGGAGGCGATCTGCTGGAAGCCGGTACGGCCGGCCGCGCCGAGGAGCAGGCCTTGTCCGCGGCCGGCGGTGAGCAGGTAGTGGCGTTCGCCTGCGGTGAGGGCGAAGGTGTCGGTGACGGTGTCGATGGCCTGGGGTGCTTGGCGCATGAGGATCTGGGTGGCGGCGTTGGACACCACGGCCAGGCCGAGGTCGGTGCCGAGCAGGTCGGCGGCGTCCTGGGTGACGACGGTGAGGCCGGCGTGGCGTTTGCGGGCGGCTTTGGCCATGCGGTGCAGGAACCTGGCGCCTTCGCCGTCGCGCATCAGCAGCCATGCTTCGTCGACGACGACGATCCTTTTCGGCGGGCGTGTCCCGGGCGGGGGTGGGGTGTCGACGGTGCGCCAGATCGCGTCCAAAGCCAGCAGGGTGCCGATGGTGCGCAGCTCGTCGGGCAGGTGGCGCAGGGACCAGACGGTGAGGTGGCTGTCGGGGGTGTGGGTGGTGGGGCCGTCGAACAGGTGCCGGTGGCTGCCGGATGTCCACGGGGCCAGGCGTGCGGCGAGTTGGGTGGCGGCGGGGTCGGGGTCTGCGGCCAGCGCGGCCGCGAGGTCGCCCAGTAGGGGTGCGGGCCGGTGCCAGGTGTCGGGGTCGGCGGTGATGCCTGCGTTGCGGTAGGAGCCGATCAGGGCCCGGTCGAGGGCGGCGCGGTCGGCGGGGGTGAGCTCGTGTGAGCCGAGCAGGACGGCGGTGGCGGTGTGGGCGAACAGCAGCCGTCGGGTGTAGGCGTCGGGGCGGGTGTCGCCGGTGGGGATGTCGAACGGGTTGACGCGCACGCCGGGCGCGCCCAGGGCGATGACGGTCCCGCCGACCGCGTGGGCCAGGCGGGTGTACTCGTCTTCGGGGTCGATCACCGACACCTGGGTGCCTTGGTAGAGGCTGCGCAGGGTGTCGAGTTTGATCAGGTAGGACTTGCCTGCCCCGGAGCGGGCGAGCACGACGGTGTTGTGGTTGTCCTGGGCGAAGCGGTCCCACCAGACGATCCCGCCGGTGGCGGGGTTGGTCCCGTACAGGACCCCGCCGGCGGGCGTGGGGTCGCCGGGCAGTGGCTGGGGCAGGTCGGCGCAGGCGAGGGGGAATGCTGCGGCGAGGCTGGTGGTGTCCATGGTGCGGGTCATGCGCAGGTCGTCGACGCCGAGGGGCAGGGTCGAAGTCCAGGCCTGGGTCTGGCGGAAGGTCGTGGGTTGGGCGTCCAGGAGCACGGAGGCGGCGGCGGCGCGGACCTGCCGGCAGGCGTCGGCGAGTTCGGGCTGGGTGGTGGCGTGGACGGTGAGGTAGAGGCCGACCTGGAACAGTTTCGTCGCGCCGCGGGCTACCTGCTCGGCCAGGACGGTGGCGTCGTCGGCCGCGGCGTCGAGGTAGGGGTCGGACAGGGCACCGCGCACCTCGGCGATACGGCGCCCGGATTCGAACCTGGCGCGCTGGCGTCGCAGCCGGGTCGCGGCGGTGGCCGGGTCGACGGGTTGTAGGTGGACGGCGACGTCGAGACGGCCGGGCCAGGACAGCAGCGGTTCGAGCCAGGTCGGGCCGACTTCGGCCGGGTAGCCGACGACGGCGAACGACGCGCACACGCCGAGGCCGAGGCCGAGGTGGTCGGGATGGACGTGGACTCCGGAGGGTTGCGGCACTGGGCGGGTACGGCGGTTCACGGGAGTCCTCCGGGGCGGAACGGGTCGACGGCGTGGGCGAGCACGCCGGCGAGGTGGGCAGGTTCGAGGACGCGGCAGACGGCGCCGCAGCGGGCCAGGGCCGCGGCGGTGTCTTCGGCGTGGTGGCGTGCGCGGGCGGGGTTGGGGTCGCGGACGATCACGAGGATCTGCCGGGTCATGGGTTCGGTGCTGGTGGCCAGGTCGGTGAGGAAGTCGGCGTGCTGGTGCGCCATCGCGGCCAGCGCCGGGTCGGGCAGCTCGGTGGCGGTCGTGTGCAGGGCGGTGGTGCGGGTGGTCACATCCTGTGGCCTGGCGGTGAGCAGCAGCTGGGTGGGGCAGGCCAGGGCGTTGAGCCAGCGCCCGAACCCGTCGAGCAGTGCGGCCTGCTCCTGGGTGGTGCGCAGGGTGAAGTTCACCGTCGATACCGCGACGATGGCCGCGTAGCCGTGGGGGCCGAGGTCGAGCAGGCCGTCGGCGCCGATGGCGGTGGCCGGCAGACGCAGCGCCGACGGCGGTTCGTGCCCGCCGACCGTGTTGACCAGCGGCATACCTGCCGGGTGCGGGTCGCCGGTGGATGGGGCGAGGCGTTTACGTGCCCGGGCGTGGGCGAGCGCTGCCAGCAGCCACCGGTCGAGGCTCAGTCCGTCACGGCGTCCGACGGTGATGGTGATCGAGGCCGCGGCGATGATCGTGCCGACCGCGGCGAGCAGCGGGGTGGGTACCTGGACGGCGAGGTGGCGCCAGCCGAGCCACAACCCGGCCGCGGTGCTCGCCAGGATCGCCAGCTGCCGGAACGTCAGGCCGTAGAGGACTTTGTCGGGGGTGTCGATGTCGGCGGGGATGTGCGCGCCGAGGTGCTGGTCGTTCACGGTTGCCTTCTCGGGTTCGGGCCGCCGGGCGGCTGAGGGCGGGGATGGGGTCCGGCGGATGTTTGAGGGATGTAGCGGGGTGGGGCGGGCCGGCTGGTGCGGGACGGTGTCGCCGGGCCCTGCCGCGAGGGGCCGGTGCCGGGCCGGGCAATAGCGGTGCCGGCGGCGGGCGGGGTGCCGGGCCGGCCGGGTGGCAGGGGCGGGGTGGCTTGGCGGGTGTAGGTGACGTTGCGGATGTTGAACACCTGCGCCGGTCCCCTCCCCCCGCCGCCACGGCCTGGGCGCAGGAGGCCGGTGACGCGGTGCAGGACGACGGTGCGCAGCAGGAACGACCCCAGCCGCGGCCCACCCCCGCCGCCGCCGCGGGTGACGTACTGGCGCATCAGTGCGGGGATCTTGGCGGTGCCCCAGAGCAGGACGAGGACGACCAGCAGGTGCATCACCGACCGCTGCCGGCCCGACCCGGCAGGTGCGAGCAGTTGGGCGCCGGGGCCGAGCAGGACCTGGACGCACAGGTGCAGGCACACCGCCTGCAGGACCTGCGTGCCCAGCGCCGCCAGCAGGGAGCGCCACCAGGCGCGGGCGGCGCCGTCGGTGGCGGGCAGGCCGTGGCACGCCAACGCCACCGGCGCGACCGCGCACAGCACGATGAGGATCCCGAACCGGACGATCCACTGGCAGGTCAGCAGCCCGGCGAGGACGGCGATGAGGACCAGGACGGCGGTGAACAGGAACGCCGTCGTCCCGGACAGGTCCGCCTGCGACGCGGTGATCAGGTCCCGCACCGTGTTGAGGGATTGCGGGGCCCAGATCCCGTCGCGGGTCAGCGCGGCGGTGAGGGCGTTGGCGAGGTCGATCAGCGCCGAGCACAGGGGTGCGGCGAAGTTCGCGCCGATGAACGCCACGACCAGGCGTGAGCCGAGTTCGGAGATGTTGTGCCGGACGGCGACGACACCACCGGCCATGGTCATGGCGCCGGCGGTGATGACGGCCAGGACGTAGCAGGTGTTGACGACGCCGGCGCTGGTGGTCGTGACCTGCTGGACCTGTGGCAGCAACGTCACGTCCGGGGAGGTGAACACGGTTCCGCCGAGCAGGTCCAGCAGCGAGCCCAGCACATCCAGGAGGATCTCGGCGAGGAAAGTGTTGAGGCCGGTCAGCATCGCTTGGGCGGGTGAGCCGCCGATGAGGTCCCCGATGTCGGGGCCAGGAAGTTGTGGAGCCATGTCAGGCACCGACGATCCCGCGGACGATGTCCAGCAGCACCGGGGCGAGCAGGGCCAGGGCGTAGCCGAGCATCGCCGAGCGCAGCGCCCCCTTGGCCCGTTCGACCTCGGCCGGGTCGCCGCCCGCGGCGAGGTAACGCAGCCCGCCGATGGTGAGGAACAGGGTCGCGACACCGGCGAGGATCCCGATGATCCACGACGTGAGGCCGCCGATCACCTCAGGCAGCGACTTGATCGACGGCGTCGGGCCGGGAGTCGGGGCTGATGCCAGCAGCTGTTCCAGGACAGTGCGCATGAGGGTTTCCCTTTCAGGGGTGGGTGGTGTGAGCGGTCCGGACGGCGGACGCCGCGTAGGCGCGTGTCGGCTGGGAGGTCTGGCCGTTGCCGATCGCCGGCTGGGCGTGGCGGCCGCTCATCTACCAAAGGCCGGTGTGTTGGGCTGTTTGTGACAGCGGCCCGGCCAACACCAGGCCAACACCGGCGGCACTACCGGGCCTGCGCTGCGGCTTCGGGCCGGCCTTTCGCAACGACAGACTTCGAACGCAGGTCTTCGGTCAGCTGGCGATGCGTGATCCGGCCTTCGGCAGAACCGGACCGCGTGAGCAGGCGTGAGGCGGCGAGGGGTTTCTGTCTGACGGTGTTCGTAGACTGCGCCGGTGTTTGAGGGTGTGGATGCACGGTTGGGGCGCATCGCCGACAAGCTCGCCGCCGTGCAAGCTATGCCTGTGCTGCCCGCGGCGTTTGGTGCCGAGAACCACCGGTTCGAGCTCAGACCGCCTTTGACTGAGGCTGAGGTGGCCGCGTTCGAAGCACGGCACGAGGTGACGCTTCCGCAGCCATACCGGTCGTTTATCACCGAGCTCGGTGACGGCGGCGCGGGGCCAGGCTATGAAGTGCACCGTCTGGCCGACGCGTGTGACAAGTCATGCCGGCCGGGGCACCTGGCTCGGGCCAGCCCGTACCTGCCCGGGCCGCGCTACCGCGATGACTGGGAGGAGCGCTACGAGGTTCCGCCCAGCGAAGACCGCATCTTCCTGCCAGGCACTCTGCAGATAGCCAGCCACGGATGTTCCCTAGGGACTCGGCTCGTCGTGACCGGGCCGGCGCGGGGACGGCTGTTCAACCTCGACTACGAGGGGCCGGTCGGCCCGTACATCGTCGAAGACCCTGATTTTCTGAGCTGGTACGAGCGTTGGCTGGACGAGGCTGTTGCCGGATACGACGTCGGCTGGTTCGGGGAGCGGCTTCCGTTGGAAGAACCGGAGCTGATCGCAGCGCTTGCCGACGATCCGTCACCGGCCCGGCGCCTTCGGGCCGGCACGTCGCTGCTGGAACTGCCGGCCGTCAGCGAGGCGGCCTGGGCGGCGCTCGCCCAGGCGGTGGCCACCGACGCCGACCCGACGGTGCGGGCGACGTTGCTGGATAAACTGACCCGGCAGAGGATCGACACCCAACGCCGACCGCACCCAGCCCAGGCGGCCACCGACCAGGTCGTGCACTACGCCAGATCGTGTGCTCCGCCAGACCTCAGGGCGCTGGCCGTACTGGACAAACTCACCCTGGATGACCTGCTGCCGGACCTCGTCAGTCACGACATCGAACGGCGCCGGAGCGCGGCATACCTGCTCGGCAGAGACTTCCGAGGGATCAGCTCAGCCGACGTGCCCGGTGCGGTGCTCGACACTGTGGTCGGTGAGCTCCTCAACGACGTTGACTTTCTTGTTCGTTCCCAGGGCGTGTGGGCTGTACAGCGGTTCGGCCTTACCCGTTTGCACCCGGTTCTGGAGGATCTGCAGCAACGGGAGACCGATCCCTGGGTCCTGTTCGCGCTCAAGGTGTGGCTGTTCAAGCACCCGTTATCACGTGAAGATCCGTCCGATCCGTGGGCCCCGGACCCCTGGACCTCGGCAACTGCGGATGGCCCCGTGACATCAACGTGAGCTTGCGCCTCCGGCTCATGACAGATTAGCGATCATGTTTGTGCGTTGCCGTGACGGTCACGGGAGACGGTCAGGTGCGCGCACGCGGCGTAGGCGGCTTGATCCATTCGGGACGGCGCGGGCAGGTCGGCCACGGTGTCATTTCCATGCATCGCGAACCTTGCTGGCCTGACATTGTCTATACGCGGTGAGACAGGGCCGCGGCGAGCCGGTGTTCGGCGCGGTGGCGGCGCTGACGTGCGGTGTCGACGGAGATCCCGGCGTGGGCGGCTGCGTTGGCCAGGCTCACCCGGTCCAGGCGCGTTGCGCCGATCAACACCGCATCCTCGGCGGTGATCACGTCTGCGGTGACCGCACGTGCCAGTACCAGGTCAGGGTGGTCCCAGGGCCTGGCCGGTGCCGTCGACCCGAACCCGTCGGCGCTGACCGCCTCGTGGCGGCTGCCGGCATCGCGCAGCCGCGCCGCGGCCCGCTCCCCCGCCCGGATGAGACGCGCGCAGACGTTGCGGCCGCTGAGTTCGGCGTGACGCAGCGCGTGCAGGAACCCGGTCAGCAGCTCGGCGTCGAGATCGGCGCTGTCGTCTGCGCCGGCCGAGATCGCCGCGGCGGCGCGGCGCAGACCTGGCAGGGCCATAGCTGCGGCCGCGACGACCCAGGCCGGTTGACCTGTGCGGGCCTGGCAGACCAGGTGCCGCCACACGTCGTCACGAACCGGAGCGACGACGGCCGGGTCGAGTAGCAGTCTGCGCAGCTCGTCGAGCCGGATGGTGCGGCGCGGCAGGCCAGCGAAGGCGCTGCCGTCGAGCAACAGCGGCTGAGGTGGGCAGCACAGCAGGTCGAAAGCTCGTTGCACGGCGTTCAGCGCGCCGGTGGGCCAGGACGAGGCGGAGCGGGGCACGGTGACCTCCCGGAGGTTGCGCGTCGAGTGACTGCGCAGGAGGTCTCCATCAGCTCATTGCGACCCAACAGATTCCGGCGTTGGAGACGGCGGATGGTTTGCGTTGGGTTCGGCCGACGGCTTGGTCGTCCCAGGTCAGAGGACTGTTGGGTGGTGTTGGGGTGGGTTTGGCGCTGTGGGCGTTCGGCAAGCTGGCAGTGATCTGTGGCGGAGTCGCGTCGTCTCCGACGTCCGGCAGAGGTCCAGACCGGTGATGCAGCGCCGTTGGCCCGTGTTGGCCAACAGGCAGGCCAACATCGTCGTGCGGCGGCTGTGTGTTGGCCAACAGTGCCGAAGTTGCGCGAAGCCCCGCCTCGGGAAGAGGCGGGGCCACCCCATGGCTCGCAGACATTAATCTAGTCGACTAAGTTTTGTTCTGGCAATGCCCCACCACCGGCAATCGCAGATTGTTCCGACCGGGCAAAGGGGCTGACCATGAAGTTGTTGCGCTCGATCGGCGCCAGTAGCCCCAGCAGCAGATCACCCACCGTGCTCCGGGGTTCGGCGCGGGCGAACCGGGCGCCGATCCGAGCCAGTACACCTTAGAACATCTGCCACCACGAGGCAGCGTCTGCGCTGTGACCCACGGCCACCGCGACCTTATTCGTTTTGTCCACAACAGATGATGCGCTTGCGGTGGTCGCCCCGTGCTGCTCGACGGTCCCGTGGGCGCCCTTCCCGAATTCTCGATGTCGCCCCGATGTGTGATCATCGGCAGGTCACACCACCGCCTGGGCCGGAGGAGAGCATGGGGGCATCGAGCTGGACCTCCAGGGTGCCGTATCAGCAGGACGTCAGAGCCGCGCTGGAAGTGGCCCGCCAGAACGCCTACGACCGGGGCGACTACTACCGTGCGACGCCGAATACGCGGGCCCGGACGATGAGCGAGGAGGAGTACGTCGCCTGGGAGATGGCTGAACTGCGCCTCAGCCTGGCTGAGGCGTTCGGCGATGACGCCCCCGAAGGCGACGACACGATGGCTCGGGACAGCTGGCGAGCCGCCCAGGTGGAGGTCGCCGGCCCGGACAGCCTGCTGGACGCGCAGATCTACTCGGGGGCGCACTCGGTCATCGACATGACGGGTGTCGCCCCATCTCCCGAGTTGGGCATGGTCGCGCCCGTGCCGGACGACGACCTGGAGGAAGTGTTCGGCACGTGCCGGCCGACTGCCGATGCGATCGCCGCGGCCATCGCCGGCGGTAACCTGGAGGACTTCGGCCGCTGGTACGGCGCTTACGTCGTGGCCCACGACGGCGATGTCCCAGAGTCGATCATCTTCTTCGGGCACAGCGGCGACTGACCGGACAGGCCTTTCTCACGACGAGTCGAAGGTCAAACGGACCTCCGACCTGCGTCCCTGGGCACCATATGATCCGCTCCGAAGAAGCCAGAACAGTGCAGGTCTCAGGCCGTCTCATCTTTGTGCCGCCGCCGGCGTGTGGTCGATCATCATGGGCTCCTCGGGCGGCAACTACACCGTGAGCTGGGGCGTCAACGGTGACATCTCCCCCCGGCGACTACGAC
This sequence comes from Catellatospora sp. NPDC049111, assembly GCF_040648615.1. Lineage (NCBI taxonomy): Bacteria > Bacillati > Actinomycetota > Actinomycetes > Micromonosporales > Micromonosporaceae > Catellatospora > Catellatospora sp. NPDC049111. The sequence goes on from NZ_JBEZEB010000058.1 coordinate 33,207, forward strand.
CGTGACGGCAAGACCGACACCGCAATCTGGCGGCCCTCCACGGGCAACTCGTCCATCCTCAAGAGCACGGATGGCACACCGTGGTCCCGCTCGGCACCTCAGGTGACAAGCCGGCGTTGACCGGCGTGTCATAACCACTGGGAGAGTCGATGGGCGTGCGACTGTGGTCGCGGGCCCATCGAAACACTAGAAGTGGCCACCCTGGCTGGCTCGGCAACCGGTCCTCCCCGCGCAGCGCGATGCCCCCGCACGAGACACACTGGCCTGGTGAGCCTGCGGCCGTCGCTCGGCTCCGGTGGCTTCATGGCGACGTCGTACTCGCGCCGCTTCGCTGGAGAGAGGATCCCGATCCGCTCGATCAAGTACTCCCGCCAAGGGGCAGCCGCCAAGTGAAAAATCTTCCGTCCATGGGCACCGCCCCCGCGCGACACCGTCCTCAGCAAACCTTCCTTCGCTCCGAAGAAGACCTCGGTGCCGATCGCTCGCGCATTCGGGCCGGCCGCTTCGACGACGCGACGCCGCTCATCCGCGTCGACCGCCTGCTCCCCGGACACCAGCAGGAACCCCTGCCTTTCGACCGGAGTGGCCGGGGCGACGATCTGCATGACCGGGAACTCCGGTCGAACACCACCGGACAGCAGCACGACCGGGTCGCTCGTCGGTCGAGGGGTCGTCGGCGCGGGCAAGTAGGTCGCCATCGACTTGCATCTCGAGGCCGCTCATGGCGCTGGGCACATCGATCTCCCGGGCGAGTACCGAGGGCGCCGCGAACGGTGCGATGATGGCGAACGGTCCGTTCGTCGCCGGCAGATGGGTGCTGTTGCAGTATGGGAATGCTGACAGTGTCCATCGCCGAGACGGCAGACCGTATCGTGGTAAGCGTCAGCGGTGAGTGCGACATGAGTTCCAGCGGCGGCCTCGCTTCGGCGCTGGACGCCGCGATGGAGTCCTCTCTGCCGGTCGAGGTGGACCTCGCCGAACTGCAGTTCCTCGATTCCAGCGGCATCCATGTCCTCGTCACGGCTTACCATGCATCGCAGGTGCGAAGCGCGACCGTTTACGTGACACGAGCGGCGGGCATGGTGGCCACCGTGCTGGAGCTGACGGGGGTCGGTGCACTGCTGGCCCCCCAGCCGCAGGGCGAGCGGTGATCGGCGATGGAGCCTGACAGCACGCTGGCCACCCAGCCGGATGAGGCGGCGTTCACGGTCGCCGACGACTTCGCCGGGATACGCGGATTCGTGCGCGACCGAGCGGTGGCGGCCGGGCTCTCGACGGCACGTGCCGAGATGCTGATGCTCGCGGTCAGTGAACTGATGTCGAACACGATCGAGCACACGGGCGGTGGAGGTGTGGTGCGCGTGTGGGCGGAGGCGGGCGCGGTGGTGTGCGAGGTGCGCGACCAGCGGCCTGGCGGGTGGCGTCCCGCGTCGGCGGTGATGCCGGCCGCCGATGCGATCCGGGGACGCGGGATGGCGATCGTCTCACGGGTGTGTGACGCGGTGTCCGTGGACGGTGACGGGTCGGTTCAGCTGCGCATGATGTGCTGAGGCCTGCTGTGCCGCCAGTCCAGCACAGGTCAGGGCCGTACCGACACGGCGAGCAGGCAGGTGTCGTCGTCAGGGCTGGCGTCGCCCAGCAGCGCGGCGAGGTGGCTCAGCGGTCTGCCGTCGGGGTGGGCGGCGGCGTCGGCCATCGTGCGGGCGACTTTGTCGACGGTGTCGCTGGTGTCGCGTCCGCGGCGTTCGACGAGGCCGTCGGTGTAGAACAGGAGCAGGTCGCCGGTGTGCAGCCGGCAGCGGGTCTCGGGGTACTCGGAGGTGGCGAGGGCGCCGAGGATCAGGCCGTCGACCCGGGTGAGCGGCCGGGTGCGTCCGGCGTGATGGTGCAGCGGCAGCGGGTGTCCCGCCCGTGCCCATCGCAGGGTACGGTCGGCCGGCTGGTAAACGGCGATCGCGGCGGTGCTGGTGGTGCCGAGGCGTAGACACAGGTGGTTGAGGTGCGACAGCAGCCGCCCCGGGTCGGCTTCCTCTACGGCGGTCCACCCGACCAGGGCGTAGCGCAGGTGCGCCATCGCGGTGGCGGCGGTCAGGCCGTGGCCGACGACGTCGCCGATGGCGAGAATGACCCGCCCGTCGGGCAGTGCCATGGCGTGGTACCAGTCCCCGCCTACGCGGGCCTTGTCCTCGGCAGGTAGGTACTGCACCCATATCTCGAGGTCGGCGAGGGTGAACGGCGCATCGGGTAGCGGCTGGATGATCTGCTGGAGCTGGCCGGTGAGGCGGTGCTCGGCGACCATGGTCAGTTCCCGTGTCCGCAGCTCCTCCTGGAGCCTTTCGACGTCGGTGCGTGATGTCTCGCGCGCGGTGACGTCCTGCACGACCCCGTACATCTTCACCGGCTTGCCGGTGGCGTCACGGGCGGTGTCGGCGACCAGCCGCATGTGTTTGACCTTCTCGCCGACTCGCATGCGGAACGTCAGGTCCGACACCAGGCCGCTGTCGAGCATCTGCCACGCCGTCTCGCGCAGCGGCTGATCGTCGGCGATGATGTGCGCCGTCTGCTCGGCGGTGCTCATCGGGCCGAGCGCGGGGTCGCGTTCGAAGATCCGGTACATTCCCGGCGACCAGGTGACCTGCCCGGTGAGCAGGTCGGTCTCACCCCAGCCGAGATTGCCGAGCAGTTCGGTCTGCTCGCGGCGGCGCTCGGACTCGTCCAGGCGGCGCCACCACACCATCAGGCCGCCGCAGACGCGGTGGACCGACACGTCGAACAGCGACGTGGCGATCACCCCTTCCCCGTCGGCGTGGTATTGGAAGTCCGGGAGTTGCCGCGGCGAGCCGTCGGCGTACACCTGGCGGTACAGCTCCCACAGCGGGCCGCCGACCATCGCCGGATACAGGTCGCCGAGGCGGCGGCCGAGCCGCTGGTCGCCGTCGCGGCCGGCGACGTCGTTCGATTTCGTGCCGACGGCGGCGATCTCGAAGTCGGCCACCTCACCGTGTTCTGCGACGACGGGCAGCAGCCAGGTGCAGCTCGCCGGGACAGCGGACAGCAGCTCCCGTACCACCGGCAGCATCGACCGGCCGATTGTCAGCAGGTCCGCCGGGCTGGGCGCGAGCGCCGGCCGGTCTGGGGATCGGGTGTCGCCATCCACGGCTCACAGCGTAGAGGGCTACCGCAGAGGCAGGAACCGGGTGCGTTCCGGTGAGCGCCGCTGCGCTGCTGCCGAGGGCGCGTCGTCGTCCGCTGCCAAAGGCGGCGGTCTCGCCTGTCGTGGCTGGGAGGACAGCGGCTCGCCCGGCAGGACTTCTGCCTGGCATGGCTGGTCACCCGAGAAGCCCGCCGGTGTAGCCAGGGCAGGCGGCCGCCGGGCGGCTCGTTCCGACCTGCAGATGATCTGTCCGGGTGCGCGCGGTGCGGTTCGCGCCGGTGTGCGTGGGGCGCTCGAAGCGGTCGGGCGCCCCACGCGTACTACGTCCGCACTACGTTCAGGTGATGCGCAGCAGCTCACTGCGCCATGTCATGGTGTCGCCGCGCAGGCCGTTAACCACCTGCACCTCGTCGACGTATACGACGCCGAGGCTGGCGCCGTGTCCCGGATCGGCGTCCCACGGCAGGTACGCCGTGGGCAGGCCCAGTTCGTCCCGCTGGTTGCTCAGGTAGCACCAGGTCTCGTAGCCGTACAAGAATATGCTCATGTCCTGGATGCGGCAGTTCCACCAGTAGTCGCCACCCGTGATCGCGATCGTCCTGGTCACGGATGCGTCGGTGGTGCCGTCGCTGCCGTAGAACCGGTAGCTCCACCGGTAGGTGCCGGTGTTGAGGTGGATCGAGCGGTCGGCCACCCGGATCTCGGCTTCGGAGCCGGCTGGCGGGGCGGCGGCTAGGAAGATCGTGCGCTGGATGACCTCCGCGCCCGGCGTGACCGGCGGCACCGCGGCGGAGGCCGCCAGCGGCGTGCTCGCCACGAACAGTGCGGCCGACAGGCCGACGGCCAGTATCCTGGCCAATCTCTTGCCCTTCAATGCATCCTCCCGTGTCTATGCATCCTCCGTGTCGAGGGCACCGCGAACTGTATGTGTGGCACGCAACCGTCCACATCGGTGCAACGTTGCGGGTTGTTTTCGGAGATTGGTCTCGGTGTCCGTGCCTCGGTGGGCGGTCGGGACGACGCAGAGCCGAGCCGGCCCGGCGCTGGCACCTGCCGCCGGTCTGCAGGTGTGCGAGCATGAGCTGGTTGCGGCCGCCTCCGGTGGCTACGCCAGGGCTGGCGCGGACGCGTCCAGGACCGGATCGAAACTCTGCGTCGCCGTCACCTCGTCCAACCGCTGCCTAACCTCGGCCACCAAGGCATCTGCGTCCGCCAAGTCACTAACGCAACTGTTGCAGCCAAACACCACATCCATACAGCCCAATCACCGCCAGTGACGTTTCCGGCCGTTCGGGAAGCCCCGGATCGTCCACGTCGTGCCATCGGACAGCGCCAGCGGCGGGGGAGCCAATCGAGACGGGTGCGGAGGCTACCTGGTGCCCTCGGCCCGATCGGACCGCTTCATCCATTGATCGTCAAGTCCGGAAGGGTGAGCGCGGACGCTGCCGGGTCAGCGCCCTCGGCAAGGAGGCGGGAGATCTCGTACGGGCGTATGTCGAGGGTGCCGAACGTTTCGGTTGTGACGGTGAGCGCCTGCATCGGCGTTCGGGGGCGCCCATCGCGCTGACTTTCGGTGATTTCGGCGGCGGTTTGGGTCAGCGCGGCGGCGTAGACCGCGGCGCGTGGGTGGCTCCGGGCTGGCCCGAAGATGTGTACCAGCCGCATCTGCCTGGCTTGGCCGCCCAGGTGGACGCGGACGAGCCGCCGGGCGATGGTGGCGGGGTCTGTGCGTAAGGCCCCGCGGGCCATGCTCAGGTAGGCCCAATAGGTGTGTACGCCGGCCAGGTGGCGTTGGAGGATGAGTCGGCCGTCGGCGCTGACAGGTATGACGTATACGCGTTGGACGCTGCGGGTGGCCTGGGCGGCAAGTTGGTTGGCGGTTGGCATGGCGTGCTCCCTGGTTGGGTGCCGGGACCGTCGGCGCGCTGCTCGGGACGTGACGCGCTGGCCGTCGGGCTGGGCTTGTGGTGGTTGTCGGTGGTGCGGCCCGGGCCGGCCACGGTCCCGGCGCGGCGGTGCGTGCCACGTCGGCTGATGTGGCAGCCGGCGGAAGCGGGTGCGGCCCGGGCCGCGGCGGGGCCACCCCTGCCCCGCCCTGCGCCAGGCACCGTCGGGTGCCTGGCGCCGTGAATGTCATCGAGCGGCGCCGAGCTCGCCTACGGCGCCTCGATGCCGGCGTTCAGGCAGTTGAAGGCTCGGCCTTGGGGGTGGTGGTGAACAGGCGGCGTGCGAGGCCACGACTTGGGCGGGCGGCCGGTGTCAGCTGCCGGGACCAGTCGGTGACGAGTTCGTCGATCTGGTCGCGGCTGATCTGCGGCATGCAGATCAGCCGGTGGTGGCGGTCGTCGCCGGGGATGACCCACCCGTCTGGTGGCTGCGGGTGGCGGGGGAAGTGGACGGTGAACGCGTGCGGGAGCCTGTGTGCGTCCACGCCGATGGCGCGCAGCCGCCGACAGGCATATTCGGCGGTCTGCCTGCACTGGCGTACCCGCTGGCGGTGTGCGTCGAGGCCTAGTCCGGCCAGGGAGGCGTACAGCAGCAGCGCGGTGTGCCCGGAGCGGCTGCCGGCGATGGTGACGTCGCCGGTGCCGGTGTAGGACACGGCGGCGGTGGTCGCGGCGTGGGGCGGGTTGCGGTAGACCAGCACCCCGCACGGGGTCAGTGTCGACAGGAACTTGTGCCCTGAGGTGATGATCGACGTGACGCCGTCGACGTCGAACCCGAACCGCGGCACGCCTGCGACGCCGACGAGCGCGAGTGGCAGGCCGGACAGGGCCGCGTCGACGTGCAGAGTGCCCGCGATACTTCCTATGCGCTATCCGTCGCCGCTCGGCGTTTGAGCTAGCGACGAACCCCGGGCTGGGCATCAGCACGGCCTCCACCGAACCCTCAAGCGCATCCTGGCAGCTCAGAGACGAACCATAACTGCCGTACTAGGTTCTGTCTCGCGGATCATGAATCTCGTTCGTTAGGCGGGTATAGCCCGTGGAGACCTGAGCAACGCCGACCTGGCTGTGCTGGAGCCGTTGCTTTCGGGCGCAGCGGCGGGTGCCGTACCTGGCGGTGCCGGGGGCGTGCGAGGCGGCAGCGGGGGTGACCGGCTGAAGACCAGCTCGGAGTGGGTCAGGGGATGAACCGCATCTCCGGGAAGGCCGGGTTCGGGCCGTTGAGCAGGTGTCCTCGATGGCGTAGGTGCAGGTCGAAGAACGCGAGCGGGTACGCCTGCTGGATCCGCACCGCCCGGGCCGGGTCGAGGGTGCCGACCCAGCTGGCGAGGTCCTCGTCGCTCATTCCGATGGTCTTCGCCAGTTGCGGGATCAGCCACTGGTGGTCGCAGTACGCCCCGTGGAGCGCGCCGTCAGCCTGCACGTTGAGCCGCCATCCGTGCAGGTCCGACCAGAACTGCTCGACGCTCGGCTCGGCGGCCCGGGTGAACTCCGCCGTCATCAGCATGAACGGCCGGTCGAGGCCGGTGACCGGTGGCACCGACTGCATCGGGCCGTCGAAGCTGAGCCCGGCCCGCACGCGCCGGTCCTGGTTCATGACGAGGGCGGTGGCGGTCGCGCCCTTCGACCAGCCGAACATGCCGATGCGGCGCAGGTCGAGCGCGGCGCCCAGGCCGGCCGGCAGCGGACGGCGCTCGGCGTCGGGGTTGCGGTCGGCGGCGATGTCCTCGATGCAGTCGAGGACGAACCGGATGTCGTGGGAGGAGTCCCATGGTGTGAACGACAGGTCGAGGGGGACGGTGAGCCGCCCGTCGGGGAACTGGCTGAACGCGTCGTACGTGTGATCCGCCGTGACCACGACGTAGCCGTGGCTAGCGAGTTCCTGGACCACGATGGTGGCCTCGGCACGGTGACCGTTGTTGCCATGGGAGAACACGATCACGGGCAGCCGCTCGGGTGTCCGGAGTGCCGGAGCTCCCTCGTGGCCGGCTGTGAGGGGCGCCGCCGCGGCATCGGCGTCGAACCCGGCGGACACGAGCAGCGCGCGCATCGGCGCGGCGGGCATCCACGGCGCCACCGGATGACGCCGGGCGTCACGGGTGGCGGGATACCAGACGCTGGCCATCAGTTCGCGGTGGTGCCTCGGGCCGGCGACGGGATCCGGGCGGGATCTGTCGATGAGGTGCAGCGATACGGTGCCGATGCGGTGCGGCCCGGTGGGCGGGGGCAGCGTGAGCCGTGCCGGGCTGGGCGCGGCCTGCGCCGCTCGTTCGCGGCCGGCGCCGAGCGGCACGGCGACCCCGGTGGCGAGCGCGGCGGTAAGCAGGTGTCGGCGGGTCAGTGCGGTGGGCATCGGTCCTCCGGTGGTTTCGACGCGGGCGATGAGCTGCTTGAGCCGCTTGATCTCTTCGGTGAGCGCGGTGCTGCCGGCGGCGGTGAGCGTGATCCAGGTACGGCCGCGCCGGCCGGCGTGCACCCTCACTGAGCCGCGGGCGGGCCGGATCCGGTGTGGCTCCGGATCCGGTCCGCGCATGTCGGCTGCCCGCCGGTCACCGGTCGGCGGTCGGCGGCGTCTCCGCTTGTTCGACCTGCTGTATGAGTTGCTTGAGGTGGGCTATCTCGTCGCGCAGGGCGGCCTGCCCGGCGGTGGTGAGGGTGACCCAGGTGCGCGGGCGCTTGCCCTCGTAGCCCTTCTCGATCTGGATCAGCTCGGCCTTCTCCAGGACGTTAAGGTGCTGCCCGAGGTTGCCCGCGGTCAGCTGCAGGGTGGCGCGCAGGAAGCCGAACTCGACCTGGCGGGCCTGGTGGGCTATGGCCATGATGCCCAGGCGGACGCGCTGGTGGACGACGTCGTCGAGGCCGTTGGCGGGGTGATCGGTCATCACGCCTGAACCTCGGTGGTCGGCCGGAGCAGGGCGAAGGCGGCGGCGCCCAGCAGCAGCACCGCCGCCGGGACGAGCAGGTGCGGCAGGAAGAACCACCGCGAGGTCGAGTGGATGACCTGGCTACCCATGATCACGACGACCACCAGGTAGACGAGGCTGTACGTCAGCAGCGCCCAGTGGCGTTCGACCCACGCGAGCACCAGCAGCGCCAGCCCGATCGCCACCGTGGGACTGGCCAGCCCGACGATCAGCCACCCGGCCGGGCCGACCTCGATCTCAACCGGGTCGGTGGAGAAGGGGTCGGCGGGGACGGGAAGGAGCGGGTGGAACGTCAACCAGATCGACACGGCCGCCATCAGGACGGCCAGCGCGACACCGACGACGACGTAGGGGCGGATGGGGGTGCCCACGCCGCGCCGTCGGGACTGCCTTACGTAGAAGCCTGCGATGGCCGCGTAGGCGAGCACCAGCGCGACCGTCCAGTACACGAGCTCCGCCGGGTTGGGCACCATGCAGACCGTGTGCCCCGGGCGGGATCGGCAGGTGCCGAAGACGTCGAGGTAGGGGGCGTACCGGTAGACGGGTATCGCGACCAGGGTGATCACCGCGAAGACCAGCAGCGGAAACCAGGTGCCGCGCTGGGCGACACGGACCTGGCGTGTCAGGTCGCGCACGGCCGCCAACAGCTCGTGAGGCGTGCCCGCCTGGGAAGCCGATTCGTGTGTCATGAAGTCAGCTTTGCATTGCAGACCTATCCGCGCAAGAGAGAGTCCGGCGCATTTCGCGGGCCGGGCCGTGACGGGAGATCAGGCATGGCCCGCGCCGCGAGCGGCCAGGTTCTGTTTCGCAGATCATGAATCTCGTTCGTTAGACGGGTATGGCCCGTGGAGACCAACAGGCGCAAGCACCGGCGCGGGCTGGCCACCCGCTTCGACAAGTTGGCCACCCACTACCAAGCCACCCTCGACCTCGTCGAGGCACTGGACTGGCTGGGCCGTGTCTCGTGGATCTGCGAGTCGTGAGCTGGTATCACGTATGTCGTGACCGGACGGTTTGAGCTCACCGATGCCGAGTGGGAGCTGCTGAAGCCGCTGCTGCCCGCAGATCCGCAGCGTGGCGGCCGGTGGCGTGATCACCGTACGACGATCTCGGGGATCTTGTTCCGGGTGCGGACCGGGATCCCCTGGCGGGACCTGCCCGCCAGGTTCGGCCCGTGGAAGACCGTATACCAGCGCAAACGCCGCTGGGCACTCAACGGAACCTGGGCGGCGGTCTGCGACGCGCTACGCATCGACTGCGACGCCGACGAGGGCGACGACTGGACCCTCGGGGTGGACTCGACCGTGGTCCGGGCGCACCAGCACGCCGCCGGTGCCCGCCGTGACCTGCCCAAAGAGCTGGCCGACGACGACACCGCAGGTAAAGGGGGCGGCCAGCATCGGGCGAATCGGGTGATCGTGAGGCGCTCGGTCGGTCCCGCGGCGGGCTGAGCACGAAGCTGCACCTGTCCGCCGACCGACGGTGCCGGCCGGTCAGCCGGACCCTGACCGCCGGGCAGCGCCATGACAGTGTCGGGTTCGTGAAGGTCATGGACGGCGTCCGCATCCGGCGGCGGGTGGGCCGGCCGCGGACCCGGCCGGGCCGGGTGCTGGCTGACAAGGCGTACACGAACAAGAAGATCCGCGCCGAGCTGCGCCGACGCCGGATCACGGCGGTGATCCCGGAGAAGAAGGACCAGGTCGCCGCACGGGCGGCCAAGGGCAGCCGTGGTGGCCGACCGCCCGCACGGGTGCTGAGCCTGCATATGCCTTTACTGAGCGGGCGTCGGCGAACCGGTTGCGGTCGTCGCCGAGTTCGGCCAGCACGCGTGCACCGGCGTGGTCGCCGAGGCCGGGGAAGCTTGTGATGATCTCGTAGTCGGGGTGCTGCGCGAAGGCGTCGGCGCAGGCCTGGCCGAGCTGGTCGACGTTGCCGCACTCGGTGTTCAACGTTGCCAGCAGTGCCAACGTTTGTATGCCCATAGCTGCCGGCTTCGTCGATAAGAGACCTCGCCGAGTATCACGATCGTCAACGCAGGCAAAACGCCAAGTCTTAGCTCCGTCAGCCATGAGTCGCCGTTCCACAGTGTGAGGACAGTGATCGCGATGACCGCTGCAAGCAGGTAGCCGCCCAAGCGGATTGCGAGCGGGATACGACGAGCCATGGCGGAATCTAAACACTTCCCAGTCGCGCTGGCTGACCCCCGAAGCGGGTGCGCTGAAACCCGCCCCGTCACCGCCGACCGCGAAATGACCGCGATCTGGCCCGGCCGTACCGGTGCCGACACCTGCGAAATCCCCGAAGGCTGCTGAACGGCCGTCTCCGTGCGGGCCAGGGCTCATCACCCCTGGCCCGTCGCAGTGGCCGCCAGATCGGCGGACCGTTCCCGAAGGGAGCCTGCTCGTGGCTAACGAGCCACCCTGACCCTGGTCGGCAACCTCAACCGGGAAACGTGGATCTGGACCGTGCGCCGACAGACGACGGCGGCACCGGGTGCTTGGTCGACACGGGAACCAGAGGCAAGCGGGCACGTCGCGTCCCGATCATCGCCGCTGGTCGCGGCTCGCAGCTCTACGACCTGCCCAACGTCCCGCTCACCCCGACCTTCGCCGGCTGCATGGGCGGCGAACATCAGCGCCTGGCCGACGCGGCGGCCGCTGAACTGGCCCGCGACGCAGCCTGCGAGCCATTCACCCACCCGGTGCACCCCCGCCAGCTGTCGCTCAGCGCCTGAAACCCACATTCCGCGCGTGCGGCGGCCGACGCGTCCACGCCCCAGCCGACCCGAACCCCTTCCCACCCGAGGGACCGACGTGGCCCGCACCTCGACCACCCGGCTGGCGTCCACTCGCGACCGGTGACGATGAAGGACATCGCTGTCCAGGCAGGCGTATCGGCTGCCTCCGTGTCACGGGTGCGCTACGGCCAACCCGTCAGCACGAGCGTTGGGCCAGTGCGGCAGGCGCTCGCGGTGATGGCTACCGCGTCGACGCCCGCGCGTGCCGCTGGACCCGCGCGCCGAGCCGCACCGCGGCGTCGTCGTGCACCACGTGGACGCCTTGACCGTCAACGCCGTCGTCGACGGTATCCGGGTGGAGGCCGCCGCGGAAGGCCGTCAGAGCCTGATCGCCGTCACCGACGGCACCGCCCGGGGCGAGGTGAGCGCGGTCGCCACGTTGTTTCGCAGCACCGACGAGGTCATCCTCGTCGGCCGCCCCGTGCTCACCACCGTACACGTGCCGTGGGAGGAGATCGGCCGCGCCGCCGTCCGCCAGGCGCTCAGCCCACACCGTAAGTCGCCTGTCCAGCACACCACGCTCAGCACCCATGTGGTCGTGCGCCGGTCCGCCGCGTACGCCAGGCGCTTGCCGACACTGCCCCCGACAGCAGCACGCGCCGCGCCTCATCGACTGGGCGACGGGGCGGGAATCAGCGGTCGGCCGTACAGCGCCCCGATGATCGCCGATGCCATCTGGTTGGCCGGCTGCTCCCCGTTTGCGCCCGCGAACAACGAGGTCAGAACAATGACCGTGTCCTTGCGGACAGGGTCGTGCGCCATGAAGCTGTTGTACCCGGGGATCTGCCCGTCGTGGCCGTACATCGCCCCGAACCGGGCGAGCGCGAGGCCGTAGCCGATGTCTGCCCCGTCCGGCACCTGGATCGGCTGGACACTGGCCAGCCTGGCCTGTTGCGTCTTCGGGTCGAGCAGCCCACCGTCCACCAGGGCCGTGGCATACCGGGTCAGGTCGGCGGCGGTGGATATCCCGGCCCCCGCCGCCCATGCCCACGATGGGCTGTTGCCGGTGACGTCCTTGGGAAGCAGGGCGCCGCTGGCGGCTGCGGCCTGCTGGGCGGCCGGGAGCGCGGGGTCGGCGAGGATCTCCAGGTTCGTGCCGAACATGTAGCCCTGCGGGTGCGGAGCGGGTATGCCGGCCTCGGCGGGTGCTGGCAGGAGTGTCTGGCGCAGGCCGATCGGGCCGAAAATCCGCTGCTGGAAACTGTCCTGAAGCGGGATGCCGGTGAGCTGCTCGACGATGAGTCCTGCCAGGATGAGGTTGGTGTTCGAGTACTGCCACTGCGCACCGGGGGCGAAGCCCGGCGGTTGGGCGAAGGCGATCGCCAGCAGCTCGGCGGGTTTCCAGACGTACCCGGGGTCGCTGTCCAACTTGGCGCTGAACTGCTTGTCCTCGGTGTAGTTGTAGAGTCCGCTGCGCATGCTCAGGAGCTGGGCGATGGTGATGGCGTCGCCGTTGGGCACCTCCGGCTGATACCTCGACACGGGATCGTCGAGACCGATCCTGCCCTCCTGCACCAGTTGCAGCAGCACGGTGCCGGTCATGGTCTTGGTATTGGAGCCGATCCGGAAGCTATCGTCGACGGTCACCGGGCTGCTGCCGCCGAGCGCCTGCGTGCCGTAGGCCTTGGTCCAGTTCCCGCGCTGCGGCGATGTGATCATCACGACCGCGCCCGGGACCCGCATGTCATTGATGACGGCCTGGAGCGCCGCGTCGAGTCCAGCGGCGTACGCGGGTGCGGTGGGGTCAACGCTCGTCGTGGTACGGCGTTCGCCGACCGTCTGGCTGCATGCTCCGGCGACCGTCGCGGTCAGCAGCAGAGCCACTGCGCTCACGGCGAACCGCTGCATGCCGGTACCTCCAGGTTCGTAGCACTACCGGCGATTTACACCGAACATCTCTTTACCGCCTTTCGAGTACATCAGACTCCGGGTCGCGCCGGACCGGGTTCGCGATCTGGCCGTCCAGCAGTTGCCGGACGAAAGGTCCCGGCGTGCCCAAGCCGACGTCGTCGAGCATGACGAGCACGACGTTCGGGGCGCCCGAGTGGCGGGCGCAGGATCTCGGGGCGCTGCTGTCGTCCGGCCTCGCCCAGACCGGCGGCGACGACCACATGGAGGGGTACGCCTACGTCCGTCGCGCCCTCATCTCCCTCTACCACGACGACGCGGCACAGACCGTCGAACTGGCCCGCAAAGCCCAGGAGTCGCGCTTCTCGGCCCGGATCCGCGGCCTGGCCGCACAACGAGAAGCGCAGGGACACGCCATCGGCGGCAACCACCGTGCCTGCATGCTGGCCCTCGACAGGGCCGCCGCGCTGCTTGCCGACGCCGCAGCGGCACGGGACGACGAGATCGTGCTCGGCACCTCCGCCGTCGTCGACCCCGTCGCCATGGCCACCGGCTGGCGCCTGCACGAACTCGGCCGCACGAAGGAAGCCGCGGGCGTCCTGTCGGCCGAGTGCGCGCGCATCCACCCGGCTGCCGATCGGGCACAGACCGGATCCCGCACGATCGCGTCAACCTCGTTGCCATCAGAACCTTCACCTCCGCTGTTTCGCGCCCGGCCACGGCGGTCCGGGCGCACCGTCGAACCAGAGTCCTGGACAGCACAGACCATGTCGCGCCGGTCGGCTAGCCATGATCTGCCGTGCTGGCGGCGGTGATCCGGCCGCGGACGATGAACGCGGGCACGCGGCCTTCGCTGGCGATCCGGCGTAGCCGGTCTAACTGCGGCAGGCCCATGTGGGTGAGCAGGTCGTCGTCGCCGTGGCGCAGGCTTGCCACCCAGCCCTGGAACTCGCCGATGTCAGCATGGGCCATCCCAGCAGGTTGTGGTCGGCGGACATGTAGGGATTGACGAGGATGACGAGGATGCTCCGGTTCGGCATGGCCGAGATGGGTACGCGCTTGTCGAAGAACACCTGCAACTGCGCCGGGTGACCGGCTCCGTGAACTCGATCAGCGCGGACGCCGCAGTCAGGGCAGGCAGGTTGCGAAGGAACTGCTGGACGAGGGCAGGGTCGGGGCGGCCACGCTGAACCGCCTGAAGCAGCGGTGCAGGAAGGTTGCTGACCTGAACCTCGATCGGCCCGAAGGCGTCCCGGGTCACGTCGACGGGGCCCGTGCCGCCGAAGCTGAGCGCTCCGGCGGGCCTGGCGACGAGATGAAGCTCGGATGAGGTCCCGAGGTTGGTCAGCCCCATCAGCGGCCCCATCGCCTCCTCCACCAGGGGCGGTTGATGCGGCCAGGGCTGGCGTAACACGTCGATGAGGCGTTCGACCTCGGCGTCGATTCCGCGTTGGCGGCCGGCCCGGCGTAGCGCTGCCCGTAGCCGGGTGCGGGTCAGGCGGGCGGCCTGGGCCGGGGTCGGCGCGATCGTCAGTACGGCCCTGGCTTCCCGGGACATGATGCCCTCACGCTTGGACGCGAACGCGGCAAGGATGGAGGGGTAGAACTCTCTGAGCAGGCTGCGCAGCCGGTTGTGGGCGCGGGTGCGGTCCCAGACCGCGTCCTGCTGGGCCCGGGCCAGGACCGCGACCGCCCGAGCCAGGTCCGAGTCGGCGGGCAGTGCCCGGTGCGCCGCGGCGTCAGTGCGCAGGATGTTGGCCAGCACCAGCGCATCTTGATGGTCGGACTTCTTTCGGGAGACGGCATGCCGCTCCCGGTAGCGGGCGACCGCCATCGGGTTGATGGCGAATACGGGTCGTCCGGTGGCCCGCAGGCATGACGGGCCAGCAGCTCCTGCTCGACACGGCGTCCAGCCCGGACACCTAGCCAGTACGCCGTGTCGGACCCGGCACGGCCGTCTGACGGCGGTTGGCCGGCCGGGTCGTCCTGCCGTGGCTCGTTGTCGCCGTCCTCGCAGGCCAGGCACGCGAACAACCGCACTATCGCGGCGACGTCCTCGCCAGGGCCGCGCGGACCCGCGGCCGCATCCCCCAAACCGTTCACCGCAGTGGCCAGGCCTGCGGCGTGCTCCGCCGCCATCTCTCGCGCTGCCGCGTGCACCGACCGCAGCAATGGCCTGAACCCCGATGGCGGCCGCGTTGCTCCGGGTTGATGGCGCGAGAATGGGCCGGGGGTGGGGGGGGGGGGCGCCGGGGTTGGGGGCGGGGCGGGCACCCCCCCCCCCCCCCCGGGGGGGGGGGACCACGGGCCGCCGGGCGGGGCGGGCGGCGC
>NZ_JBEZEB010000059.1:0-46142 GCF_040648615.1 Catellatospora sp. NPDC049111
CGTGTCGGCCATGTTCCCCGATTCCCCTCCAAGCGGTCGGCGCGGGCCGCGCACTTGCGTGGCACCCGCGGTCCAGGGCCAGGTTGAGTTCCAGAACGTTGACGCCGGGTTCGCCGATGAACCCGAGGACCCGTCCGGTGGTGTGCTCGTCGATCAGGGCGTCGACCTTCTCGACGGGCAGGCCGCGGGCGGCGGCGACGCGCTTGGCCTGCAGCTTGGCGTACTCGACGCTGATGTGCGGGTCGAGGCTGCTGCCACTGGCGGTGACCGCGTCGGCCGGGACCGGCGAGGTCTGCGGCGCGTCGCCCCGCACCGGGACGAGCACGCCCTTGCTGTAGTCCTCGCCGAACTTGGCGCACTCCACGCTCACGCCCTCGTAGACGGGCAGGAACGGGGTGGCCGGGCAGGCCTGGTTGACGCTGACGGCGCGGGTGACCTTGCCGGACAGGCCGCCGGTGTAGAAGACGCGCAGGACCGCGCCGACGCCGTCGGACGTGCAGTAGGGCCGGGCGCCGCTGACGCCTTCCAGCTCGCCGACGGCCTTGCTGCGGGCGCAGACCTGGGTGAGCAGGGCCTGCTTGCTGCCGTCGCCGTCTTCGGAGTTCGGGTCGAGGGCCGGGTCGCCGAGGGTGTCCTCGATGCTCTCCGGGCCGAGGTTGGACGCGGCGGTGGCGTCGGGGTCGTATCCGGACGCCGACGGGCGGCTCTGGAAGTACTTGGCCACCGGGTTGCCGTCCGCGTCGGTGAACGACTGGCCGATCAGCGAGCTGCCGACCGGCTTGCCGTTCGCCTCGACCACGGAGCCGTTCGCCCGCTCGCGCAGGCCGGGGAGCTGGGCGACGCCGGTGACGACCAGCGGGTAGGCCAGCCCGAGCACGACGGTGAACAGCAGCACGGCCCGCAGTGCGGCCAGGTGCTGGGAGATCCAACCGGGTATACGCATGTCAGCCGATCCCTGGGATGAGCGAGATAATCATATCGATGATCTTGATTCCGATGAAGGGTGCGACGATGCCGCCGAGGCCGTAGACCCACAGGTTGCGGGTCAGCAGCTTGCTCGCGCTGGACGGCGTGTAGCGCACGCCGCGCAGCGACAGCGGGATCAGCGCGATGATGATCAGCGCGTTGAAGATGACCGCGGACAGGATGGCGGACTCGGGACTGGACAGCCGCATGATGTTGAGCGCGTCCAGGCTCGGGTACACCACCGCGAACATCGCCGGGATGATCGCGAAGTACTTCGCGATGTCGTTGGCGATCGAGAACGTCGTCAGCGCACCCCGGGTGATCAGCAACTGCTTGCCGATCTCGACGATCTCGATCAGCTTGGTCGGGTCGCTGTCGAGGTCGACCATGTTGCCGGCCTCCTTGGCGGCCGACGTGCCGGTGTTCATCGCCACGCCGACGTCGGCCTGGGCCAGCGCCGGGGCGTCGTTGGTGCCGTCGCCGGTCATCGCGACCAGGCGGCCGCCCTCCTGCTCCTTGCGGATCAGGGCGAGCTTGTCCTCCGGCGTCGCCTCGGCCAGGAAGTCGTCCACCCCGGCCTCGTCGGCGATGGCCTTGGCGGTCAGCGGGTTGTCACCCGTGATCATCACGGTGCGGATGCCCATCCGGCGCATCTCGTCGAAGCGCTCGCGCATCCCGGACTTGACGACGTCCTTGAGGTGGATCACGCCCAGCGCGCGGGCAGGCTGCCCGGCGACCAGTTCGGCGACCACCAGCGGCGTGCCGCCCTGGCCGGAGATGGCGTCCACGGCCGGGCCGACGTCGTCGGAGGGGTGGCCGCCGTTGTCGCGTACCCACTTCATCACCGCCGACGACGCGCCCTTGCGCACCTGCCGGGTCTGCCCGTCCTCGGCCAGGTCGACACCGGACATGCGGGTCTGCGCGGTGAACGGGATGAACGTGGCGTGCGGCATCAGGCCCTCTTCCCGGGCCCGCAGACCGTACTGCTCCTTGGCCAGCACCACGATCGAACGGCCCTCCGGCGTCTCGTCGGCCAGGCTCGACAGCTGCGCCGCGTCGGCCAGCGCCTGCTCGGACACCCCCGCGGCGGGCAGGAACTGCCACGCCTGGCGGTTGCCCAGGGTGATCGTGCCGGTCTTGTCCAGCAGCAGCGTGCTGACGTCGCCGGCCGCCTCCACGGCCCGGCCGCTCATGGCCAGCACATTGCGCTGCACCAGGCGGTCCATGCCGGCGATGCCGATCGCGGACAGCAGCGCCCCGATGGTCGTCGGGATGAGGCAGACCAGCAGCGAGACGAGCACGATGCCGCTGATGCCGTCCGGGCCGAACGAGGCCGTGTCCGGGGCGGCGCCCTGCCAGGCCTTGGCGTAGATCGCCATCGGCTGCAGGGTGACCACCGCCAGCAGGAAGATGATCGTCAACGCCGCCAGCAGGATGTTGAGCGCGATCTCGTTCGGGGTCTTCTGCCGGTTCGCGCCCTCGACCAGGGCGATCATTCGGTCGATGAAGCTCTCCCCCGGCTTCTGGGTGATGCGCACGACGATCCGGTCGGACAGCACCTTGGTGCCGCCGGTGACCGCACTGCGGTCCCCGCCGGACTCGCGGATGACCGGAGCGGACTCGCCGGTGATCGCCGACTCGTCGACGCTGGCGATGCCCTCGACGACGTCGCCGTCACCGGGGATCACCTGGCCGGCCTCGACGACCACGACGTCGCCCTGGGCCAGCGCCGACGCCGCCACCGACTCCTCGCGGTACTGCGTCGCCGCCGCACCCTCCGACCAGCCGATCAGGCGGCGGGCCATGGTGTCCTTCTTGGCGTTGCGCAGCGTCGCCGCCTGGGCCTTGCCCCGGCCTTCGGCGACCGCTTCGGCCAGGTTGGCGAAGACGACCGTGAGCCAGAGCCAGATCGTGATCGCCCAGGAGAACCCCGACGGCTTCGTGATCGCCAGTAGGGTGGTGAACACCGCGCCGACCTCGACGATCAGCATGACCGGGTTTCGCCACAGCGTCGCCGGGTTCAGCTTGCGCAGCGCGTCGGGCAGCGACTTCCACAGCTGCCTGGGGTCCAGCAGCCCGCCGCCGACCTTGCGCGACTGCTGCCGCGGGTTCGGGGTCGCCACCGATGTGACAGTCATTTCTTTTCCTTGTCTTGTCTTCTCGCGGCCGCTCACAGGCCCTCGGCCAGCGGGCCGAGCGCGAGCGCGGGCAGGAAGGTGAGGGCCACCAGGATCACCACGACGCCGACGACCATGCCGATGAACAGCGGCTTGTGGGTCGGCAGCGTCCCGGCCGAGGCGGGCACGGGGCTCTGCTTGGCCAGTGAGCCGGCCAGGCCGAGCACGAAGATGATCGGCAGGAACCGGCCGAGCAGCATGGCCAGCCCGGTGGCGGTGTCCCACCAGGGGGTGTTGACAGTGATGCCGGCGAACGCGGAGCCGTTGTTGTTGGCCGCCGAGGTGAACGCGTACACGACCTCGGAGAAGCCGTGCGGGCCCACGTTGAGCTGGGTCTGCCAGTTGCCGGTCGCCATCGCCGCGGCCACGCCGATCAGCACCAGCGTGGGTGTGATCAGGAAGTACAGCGACGCGAACTTGATCTCGCGGGCGCCGATCTTCTTGCCCACGTACTCGGGCGTGCGGCCGACCATCAGGCCCGCGACGAACACCGTGATCACGGCGAGGATCAGCATGCCGTACAGGCCCGAGCCGACGCCGCCGGGCGCGACCTCGCCGAGCATCATGTTGACGATCGGCATCATGCCGCCCAGCGCGGTGTACGAGTCGTGGAACGAGTTCACCGCACCCGTCGACGTCAGGGTCGTCGCCGCGGCGAACGTCGCCGAGTCCGACAGGCCGAACCGGACGTCCTTGCCCTCCATCGCCGCGCCGACCGCCTGCGGCACCGTGCCCGCGCCGTTCAGCTCGAAGACGTTGGTCAGGGCGACGCTCGCGACCGCGATGACCGCCATGACGGCCAGGATCGCGTAGCCCTGCCGGTTGTCGCCGACCATGCGGCCGAACACCCGCGGCAGCGCGAACGGGATGCACAGCAGCAGGAAGATCTCCAGCCAGTTCGTCCACGTCGTCGGGTTCTCGAACGGGTGCGCCGAGTTGACGTTGTAGAAGCCGCCGCCGTTGGTGCCCAGCTCCTTGATGACCTCCTGGCTGGCCACGGGCCCGCCGGTCAGGTGCTGCTCCGCGCCGGTCAGCGTGGTGGCCATCGTGCCGTCGCCGAGGCTCTGCACCACGCCGCCGATGATCAGCAGCACCGCGCCGACGACCGCGATCGGCAGCAGGATGCGCAGCGTGATCCGGGTCAGGTCGACCCAGAAGTTGCCCAGCCGATCGGACTTGCGCCGCGCGAACCCGCGCACCAGCGCCACCGCCACCGCGATGCCGACGGCCGCGGAGACGAAGTTCTGCACCGCCAGGCCGGCCATCTGCACCAGGTGGGTCATCGTCGACTCACCGGAGTACGCCTGCCAGTTGGTGTTGGTCACGAAACTGACCGCGGTGTTCCACGCCAGGTGCGGGAACATCCGCTCGTCGATGGTGGCCGCGAAGTCCGGGACCTTGAAGATCACGTCCTGCAGGCGCAGGAACGCGTACAGGAACAGGATCGAGATCAGCGAGAACGCCAGGACGCTGCGGGCGTACACGCCCCAGGACTGCTCGGCGTGGGGGTCCACGCCGAGGACCTTGTAGATGCCGCGCTCGACGCGGCCGTGCCGTTCCGCGGCGACCACGCGGAACATGTAGTCGCCGAGGTAGCGGTACGCGACCGCCAGCGCGACGATGAGCGAGAGGATGAACAGCACTCCCGCGGTTGCCGTTGTCATGTCAGACAGCTCTTTCCGGGAGTCAGAACTTCTCAGGGAACAGCAGCGCGAAGACCAGGAAGACCGCCAGCACGCAGGCGATCACCAGGCCGACCAGATTGGCTGTCACAGTCGCTCCACTCCCCGTACGACGAGAGCGAGCACTGCGAACAGACCCACCGTCAGCAGCACGTAAGCCAGATCGGCCACCGTGTGCCTCCTTTTGAGCTAGTTTCGGAGTTTTGCTCATATTGTGTCCGCTTCGGCGGGTGCCGGGATGGCGGAACGGGCCAATCAAACTGCACGAAAATCCGCTGGTGAGGGTTCTTGACGCCATCCATACGGCCGCAGGCGCTTTCTTTACGCGCGTTTGACGGCGGCGTATCCGCGCTCACAGCGGCCGGGGCCGGATCGGTTCGCCGAGCGCGGCCAAGGCCCGCTCGGGGTGGTCCAGGCTCACCGTGACGGTCCGGGCGGAACTGAGCACCAGCTGCAGCGCCGGGCCGGGGCGCAGCACATGGCGGCCGTCCGGCGGCACCGTCAGCCACCACGACGCACCGGCCCGCGCCGGACCGGCATCGACGGTCCGGACCTCGTGAATCGCGTCGACGGCCACGATCGTGGTGTGCATCGGCACCGGCCAGCTGCGCACCCGCATCTCGTGCTCGTCGATGTGGACCACGACCCGCCACCTGGTCAACGCCGCGACGGCGAACTTGGCTGCCAGGTACAGGGCCAGCACAGCGGCGGTGATCACGTAGGCGCGGGCGGGCACACCCACGCGAGGCATGATGGCGTCGACCAGGACGACCGCGGCCAAGGCCAGCCCCGCCACCGCCGCCAGCGCCAGGCCCGCGGAACGGGCCGCGCTCGCCGTGCCGCGCCAGGCGGGCTGCTGGACGCTCATACGCCCGGGTTCTGCTCCGCGACCGGGCGCGGGGCAGGCCGCCGCCCGGCCAAACCCGTCACCTCCGGTTCAGCGGCGGCGTTGTCGCGGACGTGGCGCAGCCAGCGCTGCCCCAGCCCCAGGCCGAGCGCCACGGCGAACACCGACAGGTTCCACCAGGTGGCGGTGCCGTCGAAGGACAGCTCCCCGTACCGGTTGACGATGAATCCGTTGAACAGGCCGAAGCCGAGCAGTGCGGTGACCAGGCTCGCACGTGTGTCGGCGACGGTCGCGGCGTAGCCGCCGACGGCCAGCGCGACGATGAGCAGCTGTTCGGTCTCGTTCGCGGTGAGGGTGGCGGCCAGGATCGTCGCGGCGGTCATCGCAGCCGCGCCGATGCCGACGCTGACGCCGAACGGCGTCCGCGGCCGGGCCCGGTCGTCGGACCGAGCCGGGCGCGGCGTGGCTGCCGCCGGCGGCGTGGACGGATGCCGCCGCGGGCGGACGGTCCCGTCGACCGTATCCGTACGCCGGGTCGTGTCGGTTCTCATCCGAACACCGCGACCAGCGTGATGACCGCGACGAGGACGGCGAGTTGGATGATCAGCACCATTCGGGCCGCGGCTCGGTCGGCCGGGCTCGCGTCCGCCGACATGGCCTGGTCGAGATAGTGCCGTCTGGTATAGCGAGGGTCCATGTCTTGCACGCTGCTGCGCCGATCAGCGACCTGGAAGGGGCTTTGACGTGATCCTGACGGCGGCGAGGTCAATCACGACGCGGTCTTGACGGCACGACGCTGCGGCGACGGTCGAACAACCCAGCCGCGCCTGTCAGCCGGCCGCGGCGGCGGCCCGGCGGACGCGGGCTCAGGGACCGACGTGGATGCGAGGTCGGTGGGCCGGGTCGGGTTCGGCGTTGCGCAGCACGGCCACGGTGACGGCGGCCAGGTGCCCGGAGCCCAGCAGCAGGAACCTGGTCAGGCTGCGGCGGTGCCCCTCGGTGGGCCAGGCGAAGTCCGCGCGCGGCGCGACGGCGTGGACGTCGCGCAGGTGCAACAGCACGGCCGCGATCGTCTTGCCGGGTGCGCCGCCCCGCACAGCGAGCACGGCGAAGCCGTGCTCGTCACGGCCCCGCACCTCGATGACACCTCGTCGCGCGGTCGGTCCGGCGAACTCCAGGAACACGGCCTGCCCGCCGGTCACCTTCGGGCCGGTTCCAGGTGCCGCCTGGTGCGTGTGCGGGGTGGGAGCGGTGGCGATGACACGCAGTGTGCGCTCGGCGGTGGTGGCCGAGGTGACGATGTCGCGGGCGGCGCAATCGAGCACGACCGGGTCGCGGCTGGGGATGAACGCATGGAACCGGGTGGCCAGCAGCACCGCCAGTACGGTACCCACCACAGGCGCCAGAGCCGCCAGAATGATCATCCCACCGGTACCCGTTCTTCCCTCGATCATTTCCGGATCACGGTGGCCTGCGCACGAGTTTCCGGGAAGCGGCTTTGACGGTATCGCTACGGCGGCGGCCGCATTCTTGACGCGACGTTGATGGTTGCGCGCGCCCCCGCGCCGGAAGGCGTATGGATTTCGTCAAGATTCCGGCGTCCACCCGGCACGATCCGGGCATGCTCGGGGTAATGGGGACGCATCCGGCCCGGCAGCGATGCGAAGGCACCGTCACCAGGCCGGTATCGTCCCCGCACGACACCGAATCATGTGGAACCGACGCGCAGGAGACCTTCCTTGACCAGCCGTCAGCAGGAGCCGGGGCACACTGCCGGCGCGCGGGACGTGGTGCGGCTCGCCGTCATCGTCGGCGCGCTGGGCGTGGTGTTCGGCGACATCGGCACCAGCCCGATCTACACCATGCAGACGGTGTTCAACCCGGCCGACCCGCACCCGGTGCCGGTCAGCATCGACAACGTTTTCGGCGTCGTCTCGCTGATCTTCTGGTCCGTGATGATCATCGTGACGGTCACCTACATCCTGCTGGCCATGCGCGTGGACAACCAGGGCGAGGGCGGCATCATGGCCCTGATCACGCTGCTGCGCCGCTGGAGTTCCGGCCGCGGCGGCAAGGTCGCGGCGGTGCTCGCGGCGCTGGGCATCTTCGGCGCGGCGCTGTTCTTCGGCGACAGCATGATCACCCCGGCGATCTCCGTGCTGTCCGCGATCGAGGGCCTCAAAATCGTCAACCCCGACCTGGAACCGGCGATCATCCCGGTCACCGCCGTGATCATCGTGGCGCTGTTCATGGTGCAACGCCGGGGCACCGCCGCCGTCGGCCGCGTCTTCGGCCCCATCATGATCGCCTGGTTCCTGGTCATCGCGGTCTTCGGGATCGCCGGCATCACCCACCACCCCGACATCCTCAAAGCCCTGTCCCCCACGTACGCGCTGAGCTTCCTGTCCCAGCACTTCGGCATCGCGTTCTTCGCCCTCGCCGCGATCGTCCTGTCGGTCACCGGCGCCGAGGCCCTCTACGCCGACATGGGCCACTTCGGCCGCATGGCCATCACGTACGGCTGGCTGGGCCTGGTCCTGCCCGCCTGCGTGCTCAGCTACCTCGGCCAGGGCGCCCTGATCCTGGAAGACAACGCCAACATCAGCAGCCCGTTCTTCCTGCTCGCCCCCGGCTGGGCCCGGCTGCCACTGGTCGTGCTGGCCACCGCCGCGACCGTGATCGCCTCACAGGCCGTCATCACCGGCGCGTACTCGGTCGCCTCGCAGGCCGCGCAGCTGGGCTACCTGCCGCGGCTGCGCATCGCGCACACCTCCGAGTCGACCATGGGCCAGATCTACGTACCGTGGATCAACTGGCTGCTCATGGTCTCCGTGCTCACCCTGGTGTTCGCGTTCCAGACCTCCGCCGCGCTGGCGTACGCCTTCGGCATGGCCGTCACTGGCACCATCACCATCACCACCCTGCTGTTCTTCTACGTCGCCCGGCTCAAGTGGGGCACCCCCTGGTGGCTGCTGGGCACCGGAGCGGCCCTGCTGCTCGGCGTCGACCTGCTGTTCGTCGCCGCCAACCTGACCAAGCTCGTGCACGGCGCGTGGCTGCCGCTGCTCATCGGCCTCACCGCGTTCACCATCATGACCACCTGGCAGAAGGGCCGTCAGGTCGTCACCGCCGAACGCGAGCGCACCGAGGGCACCCTGCCCGAGTTCGTCGAGCAGCTACGCGAGAGCCGCGCGACGACCGCGACCGTGCCGGGCACGGCGATCTTCCTCAACCGGGGCAAGCAGACCGCGCCGCTGGCGCTGCGCGCCAACCTCGAACACAACCACGTCCGGCACGAGCACGTGGTCATCATGTCCCTGGAGACCGACACCGTGCCGTACGTGCCCGCCGACGAGCGCGTCACCGTCGACGACCTCGGCTACGCCGACGACGGCATCACCCACGTGACCGCCCGGTTCGGGTACATGGACAGCCCGGACGTGCCCGCCGCGCTGCGCACCCTGGACCCGGCCGCCACCGAGGGGCCGCTGGACCTCGACAACGCGACGTACTTCCTGTCCAAGATCGAGCTACGGCGTGGTCCGGCGCCGACGATGGCCAACTGGCGCAAGCGGCTGTTCATCGCCACGTCCTACATCACCGCCGACGCCGCCGCCCACTTCGGCCTGCCCCGCGACCGCACCATCATCATGGGCAGCCACATCGACGTGTAGGCGCGCCCGGCAGAGGTCGCCGACGGCGCCGCTGCCGACTCTCAGCCTCCCCGCCAGTAGCAGTGGTCCTCGCTGGCAAGAGAGTTCGTGGCCAGCATCTTGCGTGGTGGCGTCGTGTAGATGCTGAGCCAGCCGCTGCCGCCGGTGTGCTCGACTACCACCGCGGTTATGTCGGCGCACATGTCCAGCGCCTCCCGCCGGTCTGCGCCGGTCACGAACACCGTCAAGGACAGCTGCCGCGAGTCCCAATGGGCGGCGGCGAGATCGGGCTCCCATGCCTTGTCCGCGAACCGCAGCCGCAGCTGGTCGAGGGTCACCGGGTCGTTGGGGGGTGGCTGCATCTCGAGATGGTGGGCGAACAGGTGTGCACCGACCACCGCAGTCAGTATGAGGACGACGAAGGCCGCTGCCAGACGAGGCCTGCCCGCCAGAAACGGATAACTCTTTCCCGGCTCGGCTTCCACGTCGGCAGACTAGCCCTGCCGGACGCCGGCCGTGTGCCCTGGCAACCGGGAGGACAGCCGCCCGCGCGATGGCGGGCGGCCCGGTCGGATCCTCAGGCGATCTTGCGGCGGTAGACACGCATCGCGAACGCGTAGGCGACGACGAGGATGCCGGCGCACCAGCCGAGCGCGATCCAGATGTCGTTGCCGACCGGCTGCTGGTCGAACAGCGCCCGGATCGCGTTGACGATCGAGGTGACCGGCTGGTTCTCCGCGAAGGCCCGCACCGGTCCCGGCATCGTCGCGGTGGGCACGAACGCCGAACTGAGGAAGGGCAGGAAGATCAGCGGGTACGAGAACGCGGTGGCTCCGTCGGTCGACGACGCCGCCAGCCCCGCGATCATCGCGACCCAGGTCAGCGAGAGCGTGAACAGTGCCAGGATCCCGGCCACGGCCAGCCAGGCCAGCACCCCGGCCGAGGTCCGGAATCCCATCAGCAGCCCGACCGCGATGATGACGACCGCGGAGATGGCGTTGGAGACCACTGAAGTCAGCACGTGTCCCCACAGCACGGCGGAGCGGGCGATCGGCATGGAGTGGAATCGTTCGAAGATGCCGCTCTGCATGTCGTTGAACAGCCGGAATCCGGTGTAGGAGATGCCACTGGCGATGGCGATGAGCAGGATGCCGGGCATCAGGTAGTTGGTGTAGTTGCCGGTGCCGGCCTGGATCGCGCCGCCGAAGACGTACCGGAACAGCAGCATGAACGCGATCGGCATGATCGTGACGGTGATGATGGTGTCCATGCTGCGGGTGACGTGCCGGATCGAGCGGCCGAGCATGACACCGGTGTTGCTGAGGACGTGCGTGCTCATGACTGCTCCTTGGTTCCGACGACGGCGAGGAAGACCTCTTCGAGGGTGGGCTGGCGTTCGACGAGTTCGGCTTTCGCCGCGGGCAGGAGCTTGCGCAGTTCGGCGAGGGTGCCGGAGACGATGATGGTGCCCTGGTGCAGGATCGCGATCCGGTCGGCGAGCTTCTCGGCCTCCTCCAGGTACTGCGTGGTGAGCAGGACGGTGGTGCCGCTGTCGGCCAGGCCCTGGATCTCCTTCCAGACCTCGATGCGGGCCTCGGGGTCCAGGCCCGTGGTGGGCTCGTCGAGGAAGATGACCTTCGGGTCGCCGATGAGGCTCATCGCGATGTCCAGGCGGCGGCG
Source organism: Catellatospora sp. NPDC049111 (assembly GCF_040648615.1). NCBI lineage: Bacteria > Bacillati > Actinomycetota > Actinomycetes > Micromonosporales > Micromonosporaceae > Catellatospora > Catellatospora sp. NPDC049111. The sequence goes on from NZ_JBEZEB010000059.1 coordinate 11,006, forward strand.
CATACCGCCGGAGTAGGTCGCGACCCGGCGGCCGCCCGCGTCGGTGAGGTCGAATCGTCGCAGCAGGTCGTCGGCGACCTGGCCCGGATTCCTCACCTGGCGCAGCTTCGCGACCATGGTGAGGTTCTCGCGGCCGGTGAGGATCTGGTCGACCGCGGCGAACTGGCCGGTCAGGCTGATCGACTCGCGGACCCGCTGCGGCTGGGCCACGACGTCGAAGCCCGCCACGGTCGCGGTTCCCGCGTCCGGCTTGAGCAGCGTGGACAGGATGCGCACGGCGGTGGTCTTGCCGGCGCCGTTGGAGCCGAGCAGCGCGAAGATGCTCCCGGCCGCGACGGTGAAGTCCACGCCTTTGAGGACTTCGAGTTTTCCGTATGACTTGCGCAGTCCACTGACGTGGATGGCGGGGGGTGGTGTGCTCATGGGGGTGGTGTCTCCTTATTCGACGATCACGTTGGCGGGGGTGAAACCCATGCCCTTGAGGGCGGCGTAGGTGAGCTTGTCCATACGGGCGCCGTCGAAGTTCACGGTGCGCAGGGCCTTGTAGTACTTCTTGCTCCAGCCGCCGCGGAAGGAGCAGTCGCGCAGGATCGCCCCGCGCAGGGACATGCCCTCAAGCCCGGCCTGGTCGAACTTCACGCCGGTGAACGTCTCGCCGTCGAAGACGAGCCCGCGCAGGTCCGACTGGCTGAAGTCGACGCCGGTGAAGGTGCAGCGTTCGAAGACGGTGCGCTTGAGATCGGTCTGGCGGAACGCGACGTCGGTCAGCGCGGCGTCTTCGAACCTGACCTCGAACAGGCCCGACATGCTGAAGTCGGTGCGCACCAGTCGCGCCCGGCGGAACGTGGAGCCCTTCAGTTCGGCGGTGGTCAGGACCGCGTCGGTCAGGTTGGCGCCGTCGAAGTTGGTGTCCTTCAGGTCGCTGCTCTTGAACCTGCTGCCGGCCAGGTCGGCGTTGGAGAAGTCCGAGCCGCGCAGCGCGCTGGCCCCGAACCGGCCCTGCCGCGCCGATACGCCGGCGAAGTCGCTGCCTTCGAGCGAGCTGGCGTCGAACCGGGTCACGACCTGGCGCTCCAGGGTCCGCGACAGGTTGGTGACCTCCTGCACGGTCTCCTCGATGTCGCCGATGCTGTCGACGGTCAGCTCGAACGCGGTCGCCTCGTCCTTGCCTTCGGCGCGCAGCTCGCGGTAGCGCTCCTGCAGGTCGGCCAGCAGGTCGGCCTTCAGTTCGGTGACGCTCTTGGTGCCCTCGTAGGGGGCGAAGACTCCGTCGAGGTACTGGTTGATCTTGTCGGTCATGGCTGTTTCCCCTTACAGCAGCGTGTCGAGCACACGCTTGGCGTACTCCCACGTGGTCTTGTTGTTCGCGTAGGTCGCGCGGCCCTTTTCGGTGATCTTGAAGTACTTGCGGCGGCCGCCCTGGGATTCATCGCCCCAGTACCACGTGATGTCGCCGTCGGCTTCCAGCCGCCGGACGCTGGAGTACATCGTGGCTTCCTTCAGTTCGTATTCGCCCTGCGAGCGTTCGGCGATCAGCTTGACGATCTCGTATCCGTAGCGGTCCGCCTCGATCAGCAGCCGCAAGATCATCGTGTCGGTGTTGCCCCGCAGCAGGTCGGACGTGACCTTGTTCGCGCTCATACCTCACCTCCCGAGATACAACGTAGGTCCCACTACTGTGACTGTCAAGGTACTTGGATACACGTGGTAAGTTGCTTGGCGGGGTAACGAAGGTGCCTCAGATCTGGCATCGCCGAGGAGTCAGCACCATGGAAGAAGCGCTCAGCCCGGACGACATCGCGCAGTTGATCGAGCAGGCCGCGGAGAACGGCGACCTTGCCCTGCTACGACGGCTGGCCGACGCGGGCAGCGCCGATGCTCTGGACCAACTCGTCGAGTCGGCGGCAGAGCAGGAGGATTTCGAGGAACTGCGGCGCCTGGCGGCTGCCGGCAACCAGGATGCCGCGGACATCCTGGCCGAACTCGACGCCGACGCCTAGGAACGGACCGGCGGCACACGCCGGCCGACGGTCACTTCTTGTCGGTGCCGGGCTTCGCGCCGATGGACTCCTGATAAGCGTCCGCGTAGGTGCGGGAGTCCTTGATCAGGTCGTCGCAGAAGGCGGCGACGTCGGGACCGATGAGTTCCAGCACTCCCCTGCCGTCGGCGGCGCCGGTTTCGAAGAAGTCGACGATCCCGGGCAGCAGCCGTCCGTCGGCGAGGTCGACCGGTCCGACCTTGAACAGGTACTTCTGCATCTCCTTGTAGACGATCTGGTAGTCCGGCGGCAGCGCCTTGACCCGCGCCACGTGGGCGCGCCACTGCCTCTTGCCCTCGATGATGTCCTGGATTCCCACGTCAGCCTCCTAGCCGGCCCAGTTTCCTTGCGACGTTCCTGTTCAGCTGCTCGCGCCACCGATCGCGGTAGGTGCGGGCACCCTCTCCCCCGGCCAGCGCCGCGCAGAAGCCCGGGATGTCGTCGCCGAGCACCTCACCGATGCTCTGCCCGTCCGCCGCTGCCTCCTCGAGCAACCCGAGAGCGGAATCGAGGATCGGCATCAGGTTGCGGCCCGTGAAATCGCCATAGGGGAAGAGGTTGTTCTTGATCTGGTCCCACGCCGACCGGTACTCGGCCGGCAAGGCTTGCGCTCGGATCTCGAACGCCTTCCATTCCCTGGTGAGATCGCTGCCGGTGATGGTTTCCCAGAAGCTCATCTCGCGCCCCCCTTAAGACTGTCGATACGTGATGAGACGTACTGCCATCTCGCCCAGAACGACGCGAGTTCGGCGTGGCCGGCGTCGTTGAGCGAGTAGAACTTGCGCGGCGGGCCCACCTCGGACGGCCGTTTCGTCACCTGGACGAGTCCGTTCTTCTCCAGCCGGAGCAGGATGGTGTAGACCGTGCCTTCGACGACGTCGGCGAAGCCCAGGTCGTTGAGCCGGCGAGTGATGGCGTATCCATACGTCTCCTCGGCCCGGATGATTTCGAGCACGCAACCCTCAAGGGTGCCCTTCAGCATCTCCGTCAGATTTTCCACAGCGCCCCTTCTCCGCCATCCAGGTACTCAGTGCCACTGGCTACCGCTATAAAGTAGCACTAGCTACCGGTACCTAGCAACACTTAATACCGACCGGAGCCACCCCTGATTCGAGCGCTCGACGCGGTGGACAAGAGCATGGCGAAGCCGGCTACCCGGCGGCCTGGCAGCGGCCCTTCCCTCGTGCTGAACTGGACGCCCTTCGCGCAGCCTGGCGCGGCGCGCACGGCCGAAACAGCCTTCGACACGATCCCGCACCCGAACGGAAGCCGGTGCTCTCGCTCAAGCCGTGATGGACAGGTTCAAAGCGTCATGGGTCTTGTCGTTCCACGCCTTGACCGCCAGGTCCGACGGGTCCGCGACGCCCAGCACGTCGCGGAGCGTGTGCACCAACCTCGCCGTCGTGGCGTCGTAATGCGCCGAGGTCGCGGGCCACGGCAGCTCGCGGTGCCAGTTCGTGAAGCGGGGCACGTCCGGCGGGATCCACCCGAGCTCGACCAGTGCCGTGTGCTCCTGCTCCGCCACCGGCGGCGCATGGACCGAGCCCATGATCGCCTCGGTCAGCAGCAGCCGCGGGGTCTGCACGAACTGCACGCCGCGGGCGCCGTACAGCAGGATCACGATGTCCTCGTCGGCCAGGTCGGCCAGGTCGCGGCGCAGCCGGGCGGCGAAGTCGCTCCAGTCGCTCACAGGGCGCTCCGGTCGAGGTTGCGCCGTTCCTCGAAGAACTTGCGCTCCGTCCAATCGGCGGCGACCCCCGCGGTGGCACGGGTGATCCCTACGACGCTGTCGGGCAGCCACCACACCTGCGAAGGAGTCTTTCCCGGGGACGACTCGTCGGCCGGGCCGAACACCGCCTCGGCGGCCGCGATCACCTCGACGAAGCTGTCGTTGATCGGAGCCGCGTCGGCGTCGACAGGCGGCCAGTGGTTGATGCCCGAGAACCGGATGTCGAGGCTGCGGACCCGGCCGCGGGAGATGTTGACCATCTGCAGCAGTCTTCCGAGGTCCCAGCTCGCCCGAGCAACGATCGGACCGTCGGGGACCGATTCGACGGTGCTCCAGCCCAGGTGCGCCATGAGCGCCGGGACCTCGTCGGCCGACCAGGCCCACCGCCAGTCGCGCACGACGGTCAGCGTCGCGTGCACGGCGGCCGGGTCCGCGCTCTTGAAGTCGGTCACTGCTGCTCCTCGGGCTCGTAGCCGACCAATCTTATGCCGTCGGCGAGCAGCCGGTCCGGGTCCAGCGTGGCGACCTGAATCATGATCCTGCCGTCGGGCCGGCCGCGCACCACCAGGCACTCCAGCTGGCCCGCGGTGAGCAGTTCGTGCATGGCCCGAGCGAGGTCGGGGTCGGCTTCCATCACCGGCCGCAGGTAGGCGTCGATGGCCAGGACGCCGCGCACGTACTCCGGGGACGTCTGCTGCGCGTTGATCATCGGCCCGCCGGGGTTGGCCGGGTCCGGGACCCACCGGGTGCCCAGCTCGGCACCGGCGCCCTTCTCCTCGATGAGGACCACCATCGGCGGGTCCCCCGCGCTGACCAGGACACGGTCGAACGTGGCGGGCCGACCGGGCTCGTCCACACCGCCGGTGACCAGCCTGCTTCCCCGGTACAGCTGCTCGGTGACGTAGTCGCCGGCGAGCAGGCCGAGCCGTTCGCTGGCGCGCACGAGGTCCCGGCAGATGTCGTGGTAGTCGTCGAGCGCCCGCTGCAGGGCCGTCATCTCGGCCGGGGACAGCACCATCGACATCGCCAGCCGGAAGTCCCGGGTGTTCTGGTTCTCCGACCCGAACGTGTTGCGGTCGACGGTGAACCCGGCGGCGGTGATCTGCGGGATGAGCGGCGCGACCTGCGTACGCCAGATCGTCTCCTTGTCCCTGCTGGTCTGCTGGTGGGCGGTGACGCCCGCATCGAACGCGGCGCCGGCCTCGGTGGCGGTGTCCACCGGCAGGGCGACGGCGTTGGGCAGGTCGCTGCCCACCACGCCTTCCGGGGGCAGCTTGTTGTCGTCGGTGTAGTAGTGGTTGTTCTCGTCGAGCAGCTGGCCGTTCTCGTTGCGGCGGGTGCCCACCGGGTCGCCCGGGTAGTGGTCGAACCCGTCGTCGCCGAGCATCAGCTCGCGGCGCTGGGTCCGGCCGTCCATCCGTCCGGTCGGGGTGAGGTCGTCGCGGGTGTAGCGCGGCACGTCCGGCGCGGTGGGCACCGTGCTGCCCGGGGTGCTCGGCACGGGAGTTCCGCCGTGGTCCGGGGCGGGTGCCCAGTGGCCGGGCGGGGCGTCGGCGACGGCGACCGGGCGCAACTGCGGGTCGAGGGCGAGGCCGTCCATGCGGGTGACGCCGTCGGTGAACGGCGGGCGGCCGAGCCGGGTGCCGCCGTCGTAGTAGCGGATCTCGCCGTCGTGGTTGATGACGTTGATGACGTGCGCGGTGCCGTCGGCGCGCTGGAAGCACACGATGCCCTGGGAACCGGGTCGGCTCAGGCTGAGTTCGAGCTGGTCGAAGCCCGCGGCGACCGCGGCCGCCGCGAGCCGGGGGTCCATGGTGCCGAGGTCCGCGGTGAGCTGCTGGAAGTCGGTGCCCAGGACCTGCTGGATGCGCAGGTGCCCGTCCGGGGCCGGTGGCGGGATGCTGCCGTCGGGTGTCGGGGTGCGCCCGGCGGCGACGCGGGGCAGGCCGGCGTAGGTCGAGGCGAAGGCCAGTGCCCGGTCGACGCAGGCGGTGGCGCGGGTCGGGTCGTCCTGCGGGGACACCGGGTCGAACGCCGCGCCCCAGCCGGTGTCCGGTGACACGTGGGGCGGGAAGGAGCCGTCGGGGTTGCGGGGCAGCGACGCCTCCAGGTCGCGCTGCTGGGCGACGGTCGGCATGGTGTGACCGTCGGGCTCGCCGTACTGGCGGCTGTCCTCGATTCCCGGGGGCGGGCCGTCGGTGGGCGACGCGGCCGGATCCACGCCGCCGGGTGCCGGGGTGTCGCGGTGCTGGGTGGCTAGCAGGGCGTCGGTGAGTATCCGGCGGCGCTGCCGCAGGTCGGGGCCGACTTCGACGTCGGCGTTCGGGTCGGCGCGCCGGTCGTTGTAGAGCGACTGGACGGAGGTCTCGGCGCGCAGCCGCACCCGGGCCATGTCGACCACTCGGCCGCCGAGGTTGCTCGGGCTCAGCGCGTCGCGGTGCGTGGCCATCCACTGCATGGCCGCGGTGATCCTCGCGGCGCGATCGAGCCTGGCCGCGTCCCTGTCCGACAGTTGCGTTGCGTCGGTCGCGGGCACCGCAGCCGTGGGGTCGGTGCTGGTGCGGCCGCCCGGAGCGGGACTCGCGGTGACCGGGGTTCCGGTGGCGGGGGTTGCCGGCGGGGGTGTCGCGGTCCCGGGGGGCGTGCTGCCGGTGGCCGGCGGGCTGGTCGCGGGGCTGGTCGTCACCGGCGTGCTGGTCGAGGGGCCGCCGGTCGTCGGGGAGCTGTTCGCGGGTCCGGTCGTGGTCGGCGTGCCGGTCGAGAGACCGCCGGTCGTGGGGTTCGTGGTCGTCGTGCCGGCGGTCGGCCCTGAGCCGGTCGGGCTCGCCGTGGTCGGCTGGCTGGTCGACGCGGGCGTCGTGGTGGCCGCGACCGGGGTCGTGGCCGGGGAGCCCGGCCGGGTGTCGGTCGAGGCTGCGGTGAGCCCACCCGGATTCGCGGTCGTGCTGGTGGAGGCGTTCGCGGTAATGCCGGGGCTGGTCGAGGTTCCCGGCGACGGCAGGGACGCCGACGTGGAGACCGACGTGCCGACGGTCGCGGTCAGCCCGCCGGTGGTCTGCGTCGGCACACCGGCGAGCGAGGCCGGTGCCGGTCCGCGCGTCGTCGTCGCGGGGTTGGCCGAGGTGCCGGTGTTGGCCCCTGGCGGCGCGGCCGTCTGCTGGCCTGGTGCGGACTGGTTGGCCGCCTGCACGTTGGCTGCGGCCTGCTGCGTAGCGGCCTGTTGGGCGGTCGCGGCCTGTTGCGCGGCCTGCTGGCCGGGCGGGGGTGCGGCGTCGACGGCGGTGGCGGCGTCGACGCGCAGCGGTCCCGCCGCGGTGGCGTCGATGCCGACCCCCGCGACGGCCGGTGGCGCGATACCGCTCAGCGACAGTCCTTGCGAGGGGCCGCCCCCGTATGACGGCACGGTCGCCGGATGGTGGGTGTTGCCGGTGTTCGTGGCGGTCGGCTGCGGGCCGGGGGGTGCGCCGCCGGTGTCGACCTGGTTGCCGGGCGGTCGCCCACCCGTGGTCGACGGATCGCCGGTCAACGCGCTCGCCAGGGTCTGGCTGTTGCCTGCCAGCTGGTTGAGGTTCTGGACCTGCGAGTTGATGTTCGCGGTGAGGTTGTCCAGGCCGCTGGTGCCCTGCCCGAGCATGCTGGAGCGCGCGCCGGACGTGGCCGCCATGCCGACGTCGTCCAGGCCGGGGAGATTGCCGGTGGCGAGGTTGCCCGCCACATCGCCGGCCACTTCGGCGAGCACGTCGTTGCGCATGTTGCGGACGAAGCCGCCGCCCGGCCCGAGTTTGAGGTTGACACCCGCGGCCGCGAATCCGCCGGCGAAGCCCGCGACCCCGGACATGCCGATGGCCATGCCGTCGAAGCCGTCACGGTGCCCGTCGGCGATCTGCACGCCCTGGATGGCGGTCTCGGTGACCAGTTCCTCCAGCGCCTCCTTGGCGCCCTCTTTGATCATCTTCTTGAGGGCGGCCTTGGTGAGCTCCTTCATGCCCTTCTCGGCGAGCTCCTTGAGCAGCTTCTTGATGATCTGCCGGATGGTGTACTGGGTGGCCATCTGCAGCACGGGGATGCCTGCCGAGGCCGCGCCGAAGGTGCAGAACGCCGCCACGATCAGCGCGATGACCTCGATGACGAACAGGACCAGCTCGATCCAGAACTCGATCTTGGCGGCCTGGATGTCCTGCCCCGCGGCCTCGACCACCTGGCCCATCACGTCGAGGATCGAGATCAGCTGGGGCAGCGCCGAATCCGCGGTCGCGCCGAGCTTGTCCCAGCTGAGCTTGACCGCCTCGCCGAGCTGGGTCTGGGTGCCGCCCGCCGCCGACACGGCGTCGGTCACATAGGCGGCGGCGTCCTGCAACGGGCCGGACGCCCGGTCGGCGGCCTTGAACCACTCGTCGGCGAGATCCCAGATGATCTCCTCGTTGCCGTCCGGCCAGTCGGCACCGATGACCCATTCCAGCAGCGGCCGTACCTCCGAGGGCACCTGCAGCAGCTCCATCGGATTCGGGATCGGGGAAGGCAGTACGGACACGGCTCCACCCTCCTGACCGGACTTCGACACGGCAGCCGAGCCTGCAAACTATCGCACCAGCGGTCACCACGCAGACCTCGTTCCGTGCGGTACGGATCACAGTGCGAAATGCGCGGGTATCGCTCCATATACGCCCCATATGCGTGGCACATCCTGGGACGGTGCGGCCCGTGCGGCCACGGTAGCCTCGCCTGGTGAGTGTGTTCACCCGAAGCGATGCCGAACAGGTCGCCACCGGCCTGGCGCGGTCGAGCAGCGACCCCTCCGGTCCGCTGTGGCGCGGCTGGGTGCAGGAGTTCCCCGACGTCTTCGTGGTCTGGGCCACCCCGGCCGCCGGCCAGACGGCGGCACCCGGCTCCGGCGCGAAGACACTGATCGAGCGGGCCACCGGCGCTGAGGCCGTCTTCGGCTCCATCGCTGCCGAGCAGGCCCACGACCAGTGGCGTCGCGACCCCGCCCGGGTCGCCGCGCGTCGCGCCGTCGGCGCCGTGCAGCGGCTCGGCCGCGCCGGCGGACGGGACAACTCACTGACCGTCAGCGCCGTGCTCACCTTCCCCGACGGCCGCACCGTGACCGCCGTCGGCTCCAAAGTCGACGCCGAGCCGGTGCACCACCCCCTGGTCGCGGCCTGGCTGAGCGCGTCCCCCGGCGGCATGAAGACCCGCGGCCAGTCCCGGCACGCGGAGCTGATCGTGCTGTCGGACTGGCTGCTGCGCGCCGACGCCGCCCGCGCCGCCGCCGGGCTCGCCCCCACCAGCCTCGAACAGGCCCGCGACGAACTCGGCCGCGCCGTCGTGCGACTGAACCACCTGCGCGACGGGGCGATCGCCCAGCCTGCCGCAGCGACACCGTGCGCGGGCTGCCTGCGCGCCTGGATCGACTTCGGCCTGCTCGACGCCGCGCTGCTGCAGCTCACCGACCCCGTCACGCCACACCCCCGCAACGAGCTTGCCGGCACGCGGTTCCCGGCGATGGTCACCGCGGCGCTCAACGAGGCCGGCTGGGGGGCCTTCCCCGACCCGGCCGACCGCGCCGACCTCGCCGAGGCGGTCATCGAGCAGATCGCCGACCAGACCGGCCTGCCCCCATTGGAACCGGCCCGCCAGATCTTCACCGAGTTCGGCCCGTCGCTGCTGATGACGGTGCGCGGCCGCGGCGCCCAGAACTGGGTCACCCCGTACCGCATCGGGCACGACGGCCTGGCCGGCGTCCGGGACGTGCTCACCGACCTGGGCCGCCGCCTGGGCCGGGCGGTGTTTCCCATCGGGCTCGACGACGACGGCGCGGTGCTCGCCGTCGACGCCGACGGCCGCGTGTTCGCCGCGGACCAGGGCGGAGAATGGTGCTACGGCCACGGTTTCGACGTCGCCGTCACCGCGCTGACGCTGGGACATTCACCCGACCGCGTGCGCGTCGACGGCACGATGGAGCTGACCGGACTGGGAGGACTCTGACCGCCATGCGCTACGCCGACAGAAACGCCAACGCGGACCTGATGGCCCGCTTCGACGAGGTCTACGAGCGCTACACGAAACTGCGCGGTGGCCTGGGCACACTGCAGGCCAGACTCAAGGACGTGAACGCCACCGCGGCCTCCCCCAACCGGCTGGTGACGGTGAAGGTCGGCCCGCAGGGCCAGCTGATCGAACTGGTCATCCACGACGACGCCTACCGCAGGTATCCGGCCCGCGAGCTGTCCTCGCTGATCCTGGGACTCACCCGGACCGCGGCCGCCGAGGCCGCCGAGAAGATGCAGCAGTTACTGGGCGAGTTCATGCCGGCGGGCACCGGCGCGGCGGAGTTCGTGCGCACCGGCGACTTCAACTCGCTGCTCAGCCGCACCGACGAGACGCTGGGCAAACCGACCGGGGCGGGCCACGATGGCTGAAGAGCGCGCGATCCAGATCGACACCGACGCCACGACGCAGGCCGGCAAGCGCATCGTGTTCGCCGGGGAGGATCTGGCCGACCTGCACCGCGACATCGGAAGGATGATCCGCCAGCTGTCGGCCGGGCCGCCGTGGAGCATGGACAAGATCGGCAAGCAGGTCGAGGTCGGCGACGGCGCCGAGAACAAGGGCTACCGGATCAACGAGGACGAGGTCCTCAAGGCCTGGGCCACGGTCGCGCAGGCGATCGAGAACCTCGGCGTCAACGTCCAGAACGCGGTCGCCACCATCGTCAACGCCGACGTGGTCAGCTCCGTCAACGTCGAGTCGGTCCGCCAGCCGGGGACCAACACCAGCCGCCTGTGAGGGCGTGACCCGCGAAAGACCACATCGGATCGACGGCGAAAAGCCGCAGCGATCCGTGCTCTCACCGTGATCTCGCACCGCCTGCGGCGCGGGAACTACGTACGGCCGTCCCGCGATGACCAATCTGGACGCTGGCCACAACCGTTCACGCCCGGCAGGCAGTAGGTCCAGGTGACCGGTGACGGCCACGGCCGTCGACTGCCCGCGTACGGCAGTCGGGCGCAGAGAGGGAGCACGTGCAGACACCCGTGTTGGAGATCGTGAACCTGTGCAAACGGTTCGGGGAACGGACAGCCGTCGACGACGTCAGCCTGCGGGTGCCCGCCGGTTCGTTCTTCGGCCTGGTCGGACCGAACGGTGCGGGGAAGACCACCACCCTGTCCATGGCCGTCGGCCTGCTGCGCCCCGACAGCGGCACGGTGCGCGTCGAGGGCCTCGACGTCTGGGCCGACCCCGTCGCCGCCCGCTCCCGGCTCGGCGTCCTGCCCGACGGCCTGGCCCTGCCTGAACGCCTCACCGGCCGCGAGCTGCTGACCTACCTCGGCAGGTTGCGCGGCCTCGCCCCGCGGGTGGCGGCCGGCCGTGCCGATGAGCTGCTGGCCATCCTCGATCTCGCGGGTGCGGACCGCACGCTGGTCATCGACTATTCGACCGGCATGCGCAAGAAGATCGGCCTGGCGGCGGCTCTGCTGCACGGCCCGTCGCTGCTGGTGCTCGACGAGCCGTTCGAGGCCGTCGACCCGGTGTCCGCGCTGACGATCCGCGCGATGCTGCGCCAGTTCATCGCCATCGGCGGCACGGTCGTGCTGTCCAGCCACGTCATGGCCACCGTCGAGCAGCTGTGCGACCACGTCGCCATCGTGCACCGGGGCCGGATCGCCGCGGCCGGGCCACTCGACCGGGTCCGGGCCGGAGCGACGCTGGAGGAACGGCTGGTGGAGCTGGTCGGCGCCGATCTCGATCTCACGCGGAGCCCGTCGTGGTTGGTGTCCTGATCCTGATGAAGCTGCGGGTGCTGGCGAACTCGACCAGCGGCACCCGTGCGGGGGGCCTGCTCCTCGGCACCGTGGCCGGCCTCGCCCTGGCCGTGGCCACGCTCATGCTCGCCGGCACCGAGGCAGGCCCGGCGCTGCGGGCCGACCTGTTCGCGGCGGCCCTGGCGGTGTGGCTGTTCGGCTGGCTGCTCGGCCCGGTCTACACCGGCGGCGGCGACGACTCGATCCGGCCGGAGCAGCTCGCGCTGATCCCGCTGCCGCCGCTGCGGGTCGCCGTTGGGTTCCTGGCCGTGTCGTTCGTCGGTGTCGGCCCGCTGATCAGCCTGGTCGCGTTCAGCGCCCTGGTGGTGTACGCCGCAGGTCTGGGCCTGGCCGCGTTCACCGTCGCGCTGCTGCTGGTGCCCTTGCAGCTCGCCATGGTCGTGGCGCTGTCGCGGTTGATGCTCGCGGCCATGGCGCTGGCCGTGCGATCCCGCCTCAGCGCCGTACTGTCCGCGCTGGTCAACGCCGGCGTGAACGCGACCCTGAACCAGTCGTGGGTGCTGCTGTGGGCAGCGGTGCAGTTCGGGCTCGTCGACCAGGGCCTGCCCGCCGGGTTCTCGACCCTGCTGCGGGTGCTGCCGTCCGGCTGGGCACTGGTGTGCCTCGACGCGGTCGCGCGCGGCGACTGGCCGCTCGCGGCCGCCGCCGGCACGGGCCTGGTCGCCCTGCCCGCCGCCGCGGTGCTGATCTGGTCGCGGCTGCTGCTGCGGCGCACCACGACCCGGCCGGTGCACCGCGGTCCGCACCGCGGCCGCACCCCGCTCCTGGACCGGCTGGACGCGGCCGGGCCGGTCGGCGGCGTCGCCGCCAAGGAACTGCGCACCTGGTCGCGCGACCTGATGCGGCTGCACCTGCGGTGGTTCGCGATCTGGTTCGGGCTCGTCTACACCCTGTGGCCCCTGGCGATCGGCTGGACCGGGCTGCTGCCATGGGCCGGTGTCGTCGTCGCGGTGCTGGCCGCGGCGACGTCGGCGAACCTGTACGGCCTCGACGGCACCGCCCTGTGGCTGACCCTGGTCGACCCCGGCACTGTCCGCGCCGACGTACGCGGACGGCAACTGGCCTGGCTGCTCCAGGTCGCGCCGGTCGCGCTCGCGCTGACGGTGGCGGGGACCGTGCTCGGCGGCGGTGCATGGACGTGGCCGTGGGCGCTGGGGCTGCTGGCGGCGCTGCTCGGCGGCGGGGCCGGTCTGATCGCGTACGCCTCGGTGGTGTTCCTCGTGCCCGGCCCGGAACCGGCCCGGCGCGGCGGCAACCCGCTCGACGCGGGCAACATCTTCGGCCAGGTCCTGGCGATGTTGGTGGTCGTCCCGGTGACCGCGGTCCCCGCCGCAGGTGTCGCGCTGCTCGGCGACCGCTTGGGCAGCCCGCTGCTGAGCTGGGCGGCGGTCGCCGTGGGGCTGGTCACGGGAGCCGCGTGCGCGTGGTGGCTGGGCCGGGCGGCCTACCGGCGGCTGGGTGAAAACGGCCCCGAACTGCTCGGACGCATGTCCGGCGGCGGTACGGCCGGCCCGAGGGCAGGTACCCGCACCGGCCGGGTCAAGCTGCCGCCGCGCCAGGCGGCTCTGGTCACCCTGCTGATGGTCGTGTGCTGGATCCCGCTGTTCCCGCAGGGACTGGTGCCGCTGTACCTGATCTGGCAAGGCAGCGACACCAAGTTGTGGTTCCTCGCCATGCACCTCGGCGATCCGTACCGGGTACCGGTCGCGGCGGCGATGGCCGTGCTCGGTGTGGCCCTGCTGTGGCTGGGGGCCGGGTTGTCGCGGCGATGGGAACGCGCGGCGGCACGCGACCGAGGCGTGCCGGAGCGGTGAACCCCGCATGCAGGGCTTGACGACAGCAGACGGGCCGCGCCGGCCCACCGACAAGACAGGGTGATCATGCAAGCACTGACCGCAGCCGAGATCCGCAACAGCCTGGCCAACACCTCGAAAGGCGAGGCCCAACGGCTGACGCTGCCCGCGCCGCCGGAGCGCCTCGCCTGGACGGAACTGGACTTCCTCGGCTGGCGCGACGCCAAAGCGCCCGGTCGCGCATACCTGGTGGCACCGATGGGCTCCACCGTCGTGGGGCTGGCGCTGAGTGCGACCGTGCCGCCCCGGACCCTGATGCGGTCGAGCATGTGCGAGTTCTGCCACACCATGCACGACGCCGCCTCGATCGCCCTGTTCTCGGCCCGTCTGGCCGGCGCCGCAGGGCGGGCGGGCAACACGGCCGGGACGTACGCGTGCACCGACCTGGCCTGCTCGCTGTACATCCGCAACCTGCGCAAACCGTTCCTGCCGCAACCGCAGGAGACCATCACCGCGCAGGAGCGCATCACTCGCCTGCGGCAGAAGGTGACCGCGTTCGTCACCCGCGTACTCGACACCGACCCGACGCCGTGACCGGACCGCAGAGGCCACCGCAGGTCCGGCCGCAACCGCACGTCGGGATCAGACGGCGAGCTCCGCGGCCAGGGCCGGGTTGGCGATGTCGGACGCCATGGCGCGGGCACGGGCCAGGTGCTGCCCGTCCCCGCCCCGGCTGCGGTGGATCAGCGCCCGCACCGTGAGCTCACGCATCGTGGCCGCGCCGGCAACACGTTCCAGCTCGTCGAGCAGCTCGGCGCCTTCTCGGGTGCCGAGGGTGAGCCGGGCGGCCAGGTCGATCAGGCGCGCTCGCGGCCACAGATACCAGGGTGCCGCCGCCAGGCCGGTACGGCACCAGGCCAGCGCGTCGCGTCCGTCGTGCAGCGCGAGGGTGGCCTGGGCGTGGGAGACGACCGCGACCCAGCACTGGTCGCCGGACTCGACGGTCTGGACCCAGGCGTAGTCGAGCAGCTCGCGCGCCGTCGCGGCGTCGCCCAGGCCGACAGCCGCCTCGGCGCGTAGCGCCTGCGGGAACGGAGTGAACGCGGTCCAGCGTTGCGCGCGGATGTGGCCCAGCGCCTCATCGAGCACGTGTGCGGCCTGGGCGTATTCGCCCCGCAGCAGCCGGACCCGTCCGATCATCGCCTGCGACCAGGAGAGCTGCCGCCGGTTGCCGCTACGGCGGGCCGCGTCGGTGGACGCGCCGAGCACGGCCAGGGCTTCGTCGTACGCGCCGGCGTCGCTGAGGCTCATGCCGCGTACGCCGAGAATCCGCGCGGCTTCGGCCTCGGTCGGGTGCCAGGCCTCGGCCTGGCCCAGCCAGTGCTCGACCTCGGACCGGTGTCCTGCCTGCACGGCCAGGAACGCCAGTTCCCGGCACGCGGCGGCCCCGATCGCCGGGTCGCCGCCGCGGTGGGCGTGCACGAGTGCCTGGTGCAGCAGCATGGTGACGTCGCCGCCCCGGCCGCCGTCGGAGTGGATGAGAGCGGACGCCAGGGCCAGGCGGGCCCGGCCGGACAGGTGCTGGTCGGTGTCGGCCACCCCCGCCACGGCACGGCGCAGCTGGCCGAGCCCGGCCGCGACGGAGCCCGCGGACAGCGACGAGTCCGCGAGGTCGAGCAGGGACCGGACAGCGGCTGCGCTGACCGCGGGCTCGGCCGGAGCCCACGCGGCCGCGGCGGCGACGGCCGCGGGCAGCTCGGCGCCGAGTTCCCGGCGATACAGGTCGGCACATCGGGCCAGGTGGGCGCGTGCAGCCTGGTGGTCGCCGGAGCGCGTCAGACTGGAGACGAGGACCGCGTGCAGGTCGGCGTTGAGCCGGTCGTTTTCCAGTGCCTGTGCCGCGATCACTGCCGCCGCCCACGGCTGCCCGCCGGTCAGCAGCTCGACGGACCGGCGGTGGGCCAGGGCGCGGCAGTCGGCGACGAGCCGCTGCCTTTCCACGCTGAGCCAGGTGTCGAAGGTCGGCGAGTCGTCGAAGCTGAGGCCCTCCAGCAGCTCCCCGTGCAGGACGTCGGCCGGGCCGGGGGCGGCAAGACCCATCACGTCGATGGACACGTCGTGATCGGTGGCGAGGGTCAGCGGGTCCCGGCCGACGGTCACCCGGCCGCCGAGCGCCCTGCGCATCTCGGCCAGGTTCCATCGCAGTGCACCGCGCGGGTCCTCGGCATGCTCGAAGAGCATCGACACCAGGCGCTGCCTGCTCGGCGGGCGCTCGGCCAGGGCCAGGAAGGCCAGCAGCCCCCAGGCCTTGTGGCCGCGGGGGCCGCCGACCGGCGTGCCGTCCTGGACGATCTGCGGCGGGCCGAGCAGCCGGACCACGGTCGTCATGGGCTGTCCGGTCCCGCCGCGGGCGCGGGTGCGCGGCCGAACGTCACGGCTTCGAGCACCGCCTGCGGTGTGCTGGTCCGCAGCTGCCGGTCGGGGACCGCGCCCAGCGCGTCGTTGACGGTGGAGAACGCGATCCGCAGCGCCACATATGCGGTGATCGCCAGGATCTGCGCCTCGTCGAAGCCGACCTCGCGCAGCGGCTGCACGTCCGGGGCTGTCGTGGCGTTCGGGTCGGCGGCGACCCGGCGGGCCCATCGCGCCAACGCCCGTTCCCGGTCGTCCAGGAGGCTGTCGTCGCCGGTGAGGACCCCGGCGCTGACCTGGTCGGACGCCGCCGCCGCCAGTTTGGCTCCCCACGCCAGCGAGCAGTAGGAGTCGCCCAGCGTCGACGTGGCCGCGGTGACCAGGATGCCCCGGTCGCGCACGCTCAGACCGGCCGTCCTGGTGACCCGGCCGAGGGTGGTGAACAGCGACTCCATCGCCTCGATGTCGTGAGCCCACAGCCGCGTGGCGTTCATGACGTACCCTAACTCGGCCTCGTCGTCGGCGTAGGCGGCGCTCGCCCCGGCGCTCAGTTCCACCGGCTCGGCCAGAAACGACGAACCGGCACCGGGCGTCGCCGGGTTCCGGGCGATGAAGCCGACGAGGTTGATCTCCGCTCGCAGCGGCAGCCCCTCGCGGGCGTGCTGGGCGGCCAATTGGGCGGCATCATCGAGGAAACGCTGCTCGCCAAGGGTCTGGATCGCCTCGTATCCCGGCCCGGTGCAGGCCATGGCCCGCGCGTAGGACTCGGGGTCGGCGAACTCCCAGACGAACGGCACGTCCACCCGCCGGACGGCCTCGAACCCGTGGCCTGCCAGCAACTGCTCGCCGACACCGGGTTTGCCCAGGCTGTTC
Organism: Catellatospora sp. NPDC049111; assembly: GCF_040648615.1. Taxonomy (NCBI): domain Bacteria; kingdom Bacillati; phylum Actinomycetota; class Actinomycetes; order Micromonosporales; family Micromonosporaceae; genus Catellatospora; species Catellatospora sp. NPDC049111. The sequence continues at coordinate 27,675 of NZ_JBEZEB010000059.1, forward strand.
ATCGCGGCCTGGTGGGCGACCCGGGACGCGTCCGCCCACAGGAACGGGCGCAGCGCCCAGGCCCCGGGCGAGGCCTTCACGTGGCCCCAGACCGTCATGCCCAGCAGGCCGCCGGGCCGCAGCACCCGACGCACCTCGGCGAGGACCTCCGGTGTGGTGCCCCAGATCCCGCGGAAGCTGGTCACCACATCGAAGGCGCCGTCGGCCCAGGGAAGGTCCCGCATGTCGCCCACCCTGAGATCGGCCCCGCTGCTGCGGTCACGGGCGACGGCGACCAGCCGCGCGGACGCGTCGATGCCCGCAGCCGTCGCTCCCCGCGCCGTGGCGAGCTCGACCGCCAGGCCCGCGCCGCAGGCGACGTCCAGCAGGCGTGTGCCGCCGCCGACTTCGAGGTGCTGGTGCATCGTGACGTACTCGCGGATGTTCTGCGGCTCGTGCAGCGTCGCCGCGTCGGCGCTCTTGCGGCCCCAGCCCTCGTCGGGCAGCTTCCACTGCGGCGTACTGCCGACGTTCGCGCCATGGTGGACAACCTGTTCGCCGGGCGCCGGCTCGGCCTGCGCACTCGGATCTGCTTGCATGTCGGCTCGCATCGGCACACTCCACCTCGCCCTGTACTCCATCAACAGGTTCCACGATCGGCCGGCACCGTGTGACGCGCCGTGTGACGCGAACGCCCATCTCGCGGCGGGGTGGACAGGGCGGGCTGCACCGCATCACGGATCGCGCCGCGGCACCAGGAGACCAGACGTAACAAACTCTGTTGCTTCCAAGGCGATTATGAGCGAGACTGCTCCGGTGGCGGCCAACAGCAGAGTGACGATCGCGGCCCACGTGCTGGCGTGGATGGAACTGGCCCGGCGGCGTGGACGCGAGGTGCTCACCTCGGAGGAGGTGGCCGCCAGCGTCAACACGAACGCGGTCGTCATCCGCCGCAGCCTCGGCGACCTGCAGCGAGCGGGCCTGGTGAGCGCCCGCCGCGGCAACGGCGCCGGCTTCTCCCTCGGCCGGCCGGCAGCGCAGATCACACTGCTGGACATCTGGCTCGCCGTCTCACCGGAGCCGCTGCTCGCACTGCACCACTCCGAACCGAACCTGGAGTGCCCGGTCGGACGCGGCATCCGTCCGGTGCTCGCTGACCTGTACGACGAAGCGACCGACACGTTCCGGGCGGCGCTGGCCCGCTCGACCGTCGCCGACGTTCTGGAAAGGATCCTGTCATGATCCTCGAGCTGCGCCGTTACACCCTGCATGAGGGACGCCGCGACGAGTTGATCGACCTGTTCGACCGCGAGTTCGTGCACCCCCAGGAGGACCTGGGGATGGCGGTGCTGGGCCAGTTCCGCGACCTCGACCGGCCCGATCAGTTCGTGTGGCTGCGCGGATTCACCGACATGGCATCGCGCCGGACCGGCCTTTCGGCCTTCTATTCCGGCCCGGTGTGGGCGGAGCACGGACCGGCGGCGAACGCGACAATGGTCGACTCTGACGACGTCCTACTGCTCCGCGAGATCAAGCCGGTGCCGGTGTTCGACCGGGACGCCGCTGACCACGATTCGATCCTGTACGCGACCATCTGGTACTGGGCCGGCCCCTTCCCCGACCCAGCCGAGATCCCGACCGACACGCTGGCGGTGCTGCGGGCCGAGTACGCCGCGAACGACTTCCCCCGGCTGCCGGTCCGCGAGGGCGAGCATGCGCTGGTCTGGCTCGCCCGGTCCCCGCTGCGGGCAGACATCCCAGCGGAGGTGGTGAAGACCGAGACCTTCCGCCTGCGCCCCACCCACCGCTCCAGCCTCTACTGAGACCCGGCAGCGGGGCAGGTGAGACCGGCCTGCCCCGCGTCCGGGACGCGGGGCAGGTCCTGGTCAGCTGATCCGGTCGATGAGGCCCGCCAGCAGCGCGACCCGCGGAACGACCGAGTCGAGGTCGAGCCACTCGTCCGGGCCGTGGTCGCCGCCGCCGACCGGCCCGAGCCCGTCGAGCACGGCCACACCCGACTCGGCCAGCAGGTTCGCGTCGGCGCAGCCGCCGGTGGCGGCGTGGGTGACGGTCAGGCCCAGTTCGCCGCCGACCTGCTCGGCGGCGCGCAGCAGCGCCGCCGTGCCGGGTCCGCCGGACCACGGCGGGGTCGGCGCGACAACCCGCACGGTGGCGGTGACCCCGTCGACGAGCGGGCTGCCGGCCAGCCGGGTGATGTCGGCCAGCGCCGCCTCGTAGGCGGCCGGTTCGGCCGCGCGCACGTCGACGACCAGGCGCGCCCGGTCGGCCACCACGTTGGGCCGGGTGCCGGCCTGGAGCACGCCGACGTTGACACCCGTGAGGCGTTGCAGCGCCACGGTCAGGTGCGCGGCGGCCAGCGCGGCGTTGGCGCCGCGCTCGGGTTCGATGCCGGCGTGGGCGGCCCGGCCGTGCAGGTCGATCTCGACGTCGGCGACGCCTTTGCGGGCCGAGACGAGATCGCCGTTGTCGCGGGCGCATTCCAGGCACAGGATCGCGTCCGCCTGCTCGGCGAGCCCGGCCAGCAGCGGCCGGCTGCCGATGGAGCCGATCTCCTCGTCGGGGGTGGCGACCAGCGCCAGCTCGCCGAAACCGTCGGCACGCAGCGCGAGGAGGGTCTCGATCGCGGCGAGCCCCGCCAGCAGCCCGCCCTTGTCGTCGCAGACGCCGGGACCGTACGCGCGGCCGGTGGCGCCGTCGACGGTCAGCGGCCGGGCGGCGGCGGTGCCGGGCGGGAACACGGTGTCGAGGTGCGCTGCGAGCAGGATGCGCCGGGTTCCGCGGCCGGACAGCCGGGCCACCACGGCGTCGCCGAGCGGCACGGCGGTGTCGTCGTGGATCGGCACCACCGTGACGTCGAGCCCGGCGTCGGCGGCGTACCCGCTGAACCGGGCGGCGACCTGGCGCAGGCCGGCGACCTGCCGCGACCCGCAGTCGATCTCGACGAGTTCGGCGAGCCTCGCCAGGAACGCCGGGTAGCGGGCCTGGGCGGCGGCGCGCAAAGCGGCGGCGTTCACAGGACCTTCGCCAGGAACGCGCGGGTGCGGTCGTGGCGCGGGTCGCCGAGGACCTGCTCGGGGGTGCCGGCTTCGACGACGACGCCGCCGTCCATGAACACGACCGTGTCGGCGACCTCGCGGGCGAAGCCCATCTCGTGGGTGACCACCAGCATGGTCATGCCGTCGGCGGCGAGTCCGCGCATGACGTCGAGGACCTCGCCGACGAGTTCCGGGTCCAGCGCGGAGGTGGGCTCGTCGAACAGCATCAGCTTGGGCCGCATCGCCAGGGCGCGGGCGATGGCGACGCGCTGCTGCTGCCCGCCGGACAGCATGGCCGGGTAGGCGTCGGCCTTGTCGGCCAGGCCGACCCGGTCGAGCAGGTCCAGTGCCCGCTGCCGGGCTGCCGCTTTCGGTTCGCGCAGCACGTGCACCGGGGCCTCCACGACGTTGCCCAGGGCGGTCAGATGCGGGAACAGGTTGAACCGCTGGAACACCATGCCGATGTCGCGGCGGCGTTCGGCGACCTCGGACTCGCGCAGTTCGTGCAGGCGGTCGCCGCGCTGGCGGTAGCCGACGAGGTCGCCGTCGACCCACAGCCGCCCGGCGGTGACGGTCTCCAGGTGGTTGACGCAGCGCAGGAACGTGGACTTGCCGGACCCGGACGGGCCGAGCAGGCAGCACACCTGCCCCTTGTCGACCTGCAGGTCGATGCCGGACAGGACCTCCAGTTGCCCGAAGCTCTTGCGCACTCCCTCGGCTTTGATCATCGCGGTCACCGGAACATTCCTCCCCCACTGGTGGCGCGGTGGCCGCGGCCGAAGCGCCGTTCGACGAACCACTGCACCACCGACAGGACGCTGACCAGGGCCAGGTACCAGATCGCGGCGACGGCCAGCAGCGGGATGACCTTGTAGTTCTGCGCGTACACGGTCTGCACCGCGGTCATCAGGTCGCGGCCGGCGATGACCGACACGAGGGCGGTGGACTTGAGCATCGTGATGACCTCGTTGCCCATCGGCGGGGCGATCACGCGCATGGCCTGCGGCAGGATGATGCGGCGCATGGTGAGGCCGGGTTTCATGCCCAGGGCGTGGGCGGCTTCGGTCTGTCCCTTGTCGACGGCGAGGATGCCGGCGCGCACGATCTCGGCGGCGTAGGCCATCTCGTTGAGCGACAGCGCGAGCACCGCGGGCACGATGCCGACCATGACGGCGTTGGTCGGCTGGTCGAAGACCGCGATGCCGGTGAACGGGATCGTGATGGTCAGCCGGGGCAGCAGGGCGCCGAGGAAGCCGAAGAAGACGATCTGGACCAGCAGCGGGGTGCCGCGGAAGAACCAGACGAACGCCGCGGCCGACACACGCAGCACCGGGTTGGCCGACAGGCGCATGACGGCGAGCAGCACGCCGCCCGCGGTGCCCAGCAGCATGGCGATCACGGTGAGCAGCAGAGTGGTGCGTACACCTTCGAGGACGAAGTCTTTGAACAGGTATTCGCCGATGGTGTGCGGTTCGAGGTTGGGGCTGCTGAGCAGGGCCGAACCGACCTGGTAGGCCAGCAGCAGCACGACGGCGGCGGCGATCCAGCGGCCGTGGTGGCGTACCGGCACGGCCTTGATCGGCGGTGGGGTGTCGGTTGTCATCGGTGGGGTTCCCTCGGTTGGCGCGGGTGGCGGGCGGTGAGTGCCCGCCACCCGTGGGCGGGCGGTCAGTCGATGGCCTGGTCGATGGTCGCGGTGACCAGGCCGATCTCCTTCTGCTCGTACTGGGCGAGGATCTTGGCGTAGGTGCCGTCGTCGATGAGGGACTGCACCGCGGCCTGGAACGCCTGGGCGAGGTCGGCGCGGGACTTGAGGAAGCCGAAGCCGTTGGGGCTGGCCAGCCAGCCGTTGGGGTTCTGGGCGTCGGCGGCGAGCTGGACCTTGTCCTTGAGCTGCTGCTCGGTGTCGACGAGGTTGACCTTGGTCGCGGCGACGGCGTCGACAGTTCCGGCGAGCAGGGCCTGCACGGCCTGCGGGTTCTCCGGGTACTCCTTGACGGTGATCGCTTTGCCGGCGCAGCCGGTCTTGCTGTATTCGGCCAGGTGCTTGGCCTGGTTGCTGGCCTTCTGCACGGCGACGGTGCGCCCGCACAGCCCGGTGACGTCGTTGATGGACTTGGGGTTGCCCTTGGTGACGAGGAAACCGGTGCCCGAGGCGGAGTAGTCGACGAAGGTGGCGACCTGCTGGCGCTCCTTCTTGTCGGTGATGCCACCGGCGATGGCGTCGTACTTGCCGGCCTGCAGGCCGGGCACGAGGCCGTCGAACGGCTGCTGGCTCCACTGGGCCGTCAGGCCCAGCCGCGCGGCGGCGGCGGTGAGCAGGTCGTAGTCCAGGCCCTTGAACTCGGTGGTGTTGCCCTCGGCCTTGAAGTCGATGAACGGCTCGTAGGGGGCGTTGGTGGCGATGGTGATGGCGCCCTTGCCGCGGAAGTCGGCGGGCAGTTTGGCAGCGACCTTGGCGTCGGTGGTGACGTCGCCGACGCCGGTGATCGCGACGGTGACGGTCGCGGCTGCCGCGGAGTTGCCGGTGGTCGGGGTGTCGGTGGTGCCGCAGGCGGCCGCGGCGAGCGCGACGGCCGCGAGCGCGGCGGTGGACAGGGCGAAACGGCGCGAACGCATGAAGTCCTCCCGGTTACTGAAACTCAGTACCGGGGACTGTAATAGGCGTTACAGAAATTGTGAAGTTACGTTTTGATGTAACAAGATCATTCGAGCAGGCCGTACCGCTGCGCCGCCGTCTCGATGGAGGTGAGCCGCTCCCCCGCAGCCGGACCCAGCCTGGCAATCACCCCGTCGATCAGGGTCTCCAGCACCGCGACCGTGGGCACGAAACTGTCGTACGCCGACGGCGAGTCCACCCGGCTGGGCAGCACCACGTCGGCGACGCCCGCGACCGGCGACAGCCACCGGTCGGTGAACAGGATGATCTTCGCGTCGTGCTCCTTGGCCGCCTGCGCCAGCCGCAGCGTGGGCTGCTCGTAGCGGCGGTAGTCGAACAGCACCAGCAGGTCCCGACGGCCCAGCTCGGCCAGCAGGCCGGCCCGCTCGACCTGCCCCGCGGGCAGCAGCCGGCTGTTGCCGCGGACCTGCACCAGGTGCATCACGAGGTAGTGGGCCAGCAGCGCGGAGAAGCGCCCGCCGTGGCCGGTGACGCGCAGCTGCGGGTCGGCCAGCAGCCGCACCGCCGCCTCCACCTCCGATTCGGGCAGCTCGGCCAGGGTGGCCTCGACAGCCTGGGGCAGCACCCGCCGCGCGCGTTCCAGCGCCCCACCGGGCGCGGTCGGCGGTTCGGCGGTGTAGGCGGCCAGCGGGGAGGTGTCACGTTCGGCGAGCTCGTCGCGCACCGCCTTCTGGAACTCGGGATGCCCGCGAAACCCCAGCCGGTTGACGAAGCGCAGCACCGTCGGCCCGCTCACCCCGGCCCGCTCGGCCAGCACCGCCACCGTCTCCAATGCGGCTGCGGGGTACGCCGCCAGCAGCACCCGGGCCACTCGGCGCTCGGCCGGGCTGCACTCGCCCAGCCGGGCATGGATCATCCCGGCGACGCCGTGCTCGACTGCGGTCATCTGCCACCTCCGCCGCACAGCGTAGCCACGCCCGGGCAGGGGTCCCCGCCCGGCGCGCGCCGGGCGGGGACGCCGGTCACTTGGTCACGGTGCAGGAGTAGGCCGCCGAGCCGGAGCCGGAGTAGGACTCCAGCTCCACGTAGACGGTGGCGCTGCCCGAGGCCGTGCGGGTGTAGGTCAGCGACTCGTCGGCTCCGGCGCCGTCGTTGACCGAGCGGACCAGGGTGCTGCCGGAGGAGTTGAGCAGGTACAGGTCGGCGTCGTAGGCCGACGGGATCGCGCAGTTCACGGTGATGGTCTGGCCGGAGGCCAGGGTGGTGGCGAAGTAGTCACGGTCGGAACTGCTGCCCATGTTCCCGGTGACGGTCGCGGGATAGGTCAGCGACGCGATGCTGTTGGCGGCCGAGCGGGAGTCGTTCGGCTCGAACTCGGCGTAGCTGGACCCGCCCCCGCCGCCGCCGGGCGGCGGGCAGGAGGTGAGCGGGGTGCCGTTGTACAGGTTGGACTCGGCCACCCCGTTGGTGACGCTGCGCAGGTAGTAGCCGCAGCTCGGACGGTTGGCGAAGTCGTAGCTCTGGCCGCCGGTCAGCTTCCAGATCTTGAAGTTGGAGAAGCTGAGCGACTGCCCGGCCGAGGCTCGTTCGGGCTGGTGGTCGCCTAGCACGACATATGCGCTCGGGCCGCTCAGCGTCGCCTTGCCCGCCGCGTCGATGAACAGCGACGCCCCCTCCTCGACCCCGACGCCCCAGGCCGAGCCGCCGCTGACCAGTCCGTCCTTGATGGATCGGGCGACAAAGGCCATCAGCCGGCCCATCCGGTCGCGGGCGACGAAGTGCGAGTCGTTGACCGTGTCGGCGTAGTGCGGCCACTCGAACATGCCGGTGGTGAAGCTGATGTAGCTGTCGTACGGGTCGGCCAGGGCCTCCGACGACAGCACGCTGCCGGTGCAGGCGTCGTAGACGACGTCGCTGTTGATGTGGTGCCCGGCGCTGCCGCCGCCGACACCGCCGCCCTTGGCGACCACCGACTGCACCGAGGCCCGCAGCGAGGTGCCCTTCCAGTTCGCGTAGCGGCACTGGTCGCCGCCGGCGAAGTAGACGAACTCGGCGTTGCGGATGTCGGTGTTGACCTGGGTGTTGTTGCCGTCGTTGGCGCTGGTCAGGGTCAGCGTCGTGCAGGAATTGACGTTGGCCAGCCCCACGATGGTGTCGCACTCGGGGGTCTTGCTGCCCGAGGTGGGCGCGGATCCGGCCAATACCGCGACGTCGATGCTGCCGCTGCCGCCGCGGATCGCGTCGATCGCCTTGGTCATGGTCGCGGTGACGACCCCGCCGGAGCCGTTCATCGTGTACGCCGGGCCGGACCAGGTGGTGCGGCTGACGTCGGTGGCGCTGCCCTGGCGGACCCGGGTCACGGCGGCGTGCGCCGGGGTGCCGATCAGGGTGCCTGCCAGCACGGCGACGGCTGTCGCGGCGGCCAGGCGGGACATGGGGGGCATAGATCCTCCTCGACGGATCCCACCACGCTGGTGATGTAACACACAGTACAGACACGGCCAATTCTTGTACATGTGTAGTTCCTATTACTTACGAACTCGTAACATGCATTACATCTAGACTATGAGTACAAGCTCTTGTAACGTGCTCTCGCGTCGCCCACCTGGCGCCGACACCCAGTCCGGCTCCGCCCGCCGTTTGGAAACCCAGTTCCCACCACGCGGCGGCGGGCGGAGCCTCCCATCCCCCGGGAGGCACCCCATGACCCGCAGACGCACTGTCCTAGCCGGAGCCCTCGGCGCAGCCGCCCTCACCGCGTTCGGCCCCGCCGCACCCGCCGCCGCCAAGGCCTGCCGCGGCCCGCTGATCCTCGTCGGCGGCTCGCTGGCCGACGACAACACCGAGATCTACGGCGAGATCGTCCGCCGCGCTGGCGGCGCGACCGCCCGCATCGGCGTGCTCACCGCCGCCTCCGTCCCGCCCAGCCAGGACCCCGACGCCGGCTCCCCCGACGCGGTCAACAGCGAGACCAACGGGCAGTACTACGCCGACCTGCTGCGCTCCCACGGTGCCGGCGAAGCCGTCTGGATCCCCGTCGACCTCGACCGCCTCGACGCCGCCGACGATCCCGCCGTCGCCGCGCTGGCCGCCGGCTGCACCGGCTTCTTCTTCGGCGGCGGCGACCAGTTCCGCTACATCACCACCCTGCTGCACGGCGACGCCCACACCGACACCCTCGTGCTGGCCGCGATCCGCCGCAGCCACGCCGCGGGCGCCGTCATCGCCGGCAGCAGCGCCGGAGCCCAGATCCAGCAGGGCGCCGACATGGTCACCGGCGGCGAGAGCTATGAAGCCCTGCGCGACGGCGCGTTGCCGGGCTACTTCGACGACCCGAACACCAGCGGCTACTGGCCCGCGGGCGGGTTCGGGTTCCTGCGCTCCGGGCTGATCGACACCCACTTCTCCGCGTACGCCCGCCTCGGCCGCGCCGTCCAGCTCGCGAAAGACACCGGCCACGACCGGGTCTACGGCCTGGACCCGAACACCGCGCTGCTGGTCACCGACCCGGGCAGCCGCGACGAGCGCGGCCGCGTGCTGGGCGCCGGCGGCATCAACGTGCTCGACCTGCGCGACGGCGTGCGCTGGAGCCACCTGACCGCGGGCTTCACCTACTCCCCCGCCGACTGGCGCATCCGCGTGCCGAACACGCTACGCGAGCTGCGCCCCGACGGCACGCAGGCCGTCGCCGACAGCGACGACATCTTCGGTGACGACGTCGCGACCGCGCTCGCCCTGGAACTGGCCGGTTCCCGCGACCGCAGTGCCATCGGATACACCCGCCAGCAGGACCCGCGGTTCGCGGTGACGCTGGCCAAGCACCGCGGATTCGCCGCGTACACCGCCGACGGCCACACCGCGGCCGCGTTCCAGGGCCTCGCCGTCCACATCCGGCAGGCCTGACGGGGGAACGGGTCCGGCTCGCCATCGCGCGCCGGACCCGCCCTCACCAGGGCGTGCCGGCCGGCGTCGACGCATGACGGGCACGGTCCACCCGTCGGCGTCAGATCGAGACGACGATCTTGCCGCGTACGCCGCCGTCCTCCAGTGCCTGGTGCGCGCCCGCGATGTCAGCCAGCGGGAAGACCCGGTCCACGACCGGCCGCACCGCGCCCCGCGCCACCAACGCCGCGAGCCGGTCCAGGTCGGCGCGGCGCGGATTGCCGCTGAAGAACCGCACCCGCCGGGAACCGTGCACCGCCGAGGCGGCCACGTATCCCAGTGACGCGACCACGCGATCGAGGTCGAACGAGATCGCGACCATCCGGCCGCCGCCCGTCAGCCGGCTCCGGTAGGCCCGCAGCTGCGTACCGACCGTGTCCACGACCACGTCGAACCGGCCGAGGTCGCCGGGTGTCACCGCCCGGTAGTCGATGCACTCGTGCGCGCCGAGATCCCGTACCAGGTCGAAGGTCCGCGCGCCGGCCAGCGCGGTCACGTGCGCGCCCAATGACCGGCCGAGTTGCACCGCGATGCTGCCGACCCCGCCCGCGGCACCGCGGACCAGCAGCCGTTCCCCCTGCCGCAGCCCCGCCTTGTCCACCAGTGCCGTCACCGCCGTGGTGCCGACCCCGGCCAGCGCCGCGGCCTGCTCGAACGTCAATCCGTCCGGGATCGGGGCCACCCGGTCGGCGGCGATGGCCGCGTACTCGGCCGCCGCGTTCATCGCGCGGCTGACGCCCCACACGGGCTGGCCGACGGAAAGGCCGGTCACGCCGCTGCCGAGGGCCTCGATCCGGCCCGCCAGGTCGAGGCCCAACTGCTTGGGGAAACCCCGCCCGACGAGCAGGCCCGTGACCGCCTTGACCCTGCCCGCCCTGCCGTAAAGCTCGCCGCCGTTGACGCTGGTGGCGCGCACCCGCACGAGCACCTGGCCGGGTCCGGCCGCCGGTCGTGCGACGTTGCCTTCGTACAGCACCTCGGGCGGGCCGTACCTGTCGTAGAGCGCGGCGCGCATCTGTGCCACTGGCTTGCCTTCCTGTCACTGTGACCCGGACGTTCCGGGAGCTCACGCGGGACGACGCTAGCCGCTCAAACGGACAGGGCAATCCGTTTAAGCTAAAGTGAGGAGGATGAGCACGCGATCTTCTCGGTTGCCCGCCGCCCCAGGCCGCCCCCGCTCCGACGCGGCACGCAACCGGGCTCGGCTGCTCCAGGCGGCCGGCGAGGCGTTCGCCACGGCCGGGTTCGACGTGCCCATGGCGGCGATCGCCCGCCGCGCCGGGGTCGGCATGGCAACCCTCTACCGGCACTTCCCCACCCGCGAGCAGCTGGTCACCGAAGTCTTCGCCGACCGGTTCCAGGCCTGCGCGGCGGTGGCCGACGAGGCGTTCGCCGACGATGACCCGTGGCGCGGGTTCTGCACGCTCGTGACCAAGGTGTCCGCCATGCAGGCCGCCGACCGCGGCTTCACCGCCGCGTTCCTGACCGCATACCCGGACGCGGTCGATCACGAACAGGCGCGGGCCCGCGCCGAGGACGGGTTCGTGCGGCTGATCGATCGGGCCGTGGCGGCAGGGGCGCTGCGCCCCGACTTCGCCGTCGCGGACCTGATGCTGCTGCTGGTCGCCAACGACGCGGTCATCGCCGCCGCACCCGCGGGCCAGGCCCCGGCCGCGTCACGGCGGCTGGTGGCGTACCTGCTGCAGTCGTTCGCGGCCGGACACACTCGGCCGCTGCCCCCGCCGCCGCGCCTGCGCCTGCACCACGTGCACCAGCCCCGCACGGGCCGATCCGGCTGAGCGGCCCACACAGCACAAGGTCACCGCTGGTCGCCCTCGATGCGTCGTCCGTCTCCGGCGACAGGACGGAGCCGGCCTGCCCGAGCGAGCGAGCAATGACGGTGCGGCATCGTTGATGATTCAGCCTGTCCGATGTGATGTGCGCGTCGAACGACCGTCCCACGAGCCAGCCATGATCTCTGGTGTCACGTAGCCTCGTCGGGTGGCGTACTTCGTTTCCTTGACCGCGGACGAAGCAGCATCAACCGTCGGCCAGCTTCGGATTGATCAACGCCTGACTGTCGCCCTGCGTCGCGGCCAGCAGCCCGCTGGTGTGGACTCGGCAGGTCCACCTGAAGATCGCCGACGCGGTGGCGACGGCGGTCGGCCGCCCGCGCCGCACCGGCAGGGCGTCGATCCGTCGTCAAGCTGTCCACGGGCACTCCCTGACCATGCGTCGAACGCGACCGCCGGCAGCAGCTCGCCACCTCGCAACGCAGCGGTACCAGACGCCGACGGTGGCGGCGACCCAACGTCGTCGACGCTGGTCGCCGCCACCGCTGACGGCCGGATCGCAGGATAGGCGTGAGAGCGGTTTCAGCAACAGCGCTCCGCCGAACACCCCCGGCTCAGCGCACCCGCAGCGAGCGCACCTCGTACGGCCCGAGCACCAACGCCCCCGGGTCCGGCTGTCCGGCCACCGGCTCCTCGGCCAGCGAGCATTCGGCGACGGTCCGGCCGTCCAGGCCGGTGATCGCCGCGGTGACCGCCTCGCCGGTCACGTTGGCGACCCGCAGCACGATCCCGTCGCCGTCGTCGGCAGGCTTCACTGCGGTCACCGTCGCGCCGGTCACGCCGACACCGTCGGCCTGAACCGGGACCGGGCTGCCGAAGCGCAGCTGCCAGGCCCGCAGCGGGGCACGGTGCAGCGCGGCCGCGTACGCCATGTCCTGCTCGCCGGTGTCGAGCACGACTCCGATCGCGGCGTCGACCCGGCGCAGGCACTGCGCTTCGGGGGTCGGCAGCTCCGGACCCGCGCCGGTGGTGCGCGAGCGCAGGTCGGGACGCGACAGCCAGCCGGTGGCCCGCAGCACGGTCACCGCCAGCTCGGGCGCGCCGGCCGGGAGCAGGCACTGCACCTCGGGCAGCCCCGCCGTCAGCACGCCCACCCCGCCGGTCGCGGCCCAGGTGTGCACGGGCGCGACAGCGCAGTCGGCCTCGTACGCCCGCTCGGTCGGCAGCGGCCCGAGCGGCGGCGACAGCGGACGCCGCAGCACGGAGAAGTGCGTGTCGGCGGCCCAGTCCGCGGCCGCCGCGGTCGGGAAGTGCGCTCGCAGCCGGTGGTCGCCGACGGTGTTGTCGAACGCGACCGCCCAGTCGAGCCGGTCGACGCCGCGCCACAGGGTCGCGGTGACGGTCACCGCGACCGGCTCGCGCTGCTCGGCGCGGGCCGAACGGTCGGCCGACAGCCCCTGGGGCAGGTCGAGCACGGCGTCGACGTGCCACACCTGGCGCACCGGGGTGCACACCGCGCGCACCCCGGTCACCCGCGGGGTGACCTGCTCGTCGTCGCGGGGTGGGTCGTAGTTGTAGGTGTCTCCGGCGTCGCCGCCGTCGACCAGCCGCGCCAGGCCCGGCAGCACTCGGTCGGTGCGGGTGTCGGTCAGGGTGAGCGACGCGTCCTGCGCGACGTCCACGCGCCACGGGTGCGCGAGCGGCTCAGCCTGCTCGGCGGGTGAGTCGCCGAGCAGGACCTGGTAGCCGCGCCGCCCGCTGGGGCCGACCTCGGCGACGAACACCAGCCGGTGGCGGGCGGCGGGCCGGGTGTCGGGCGGCAGGTCCAGGTCGGCGCAGAACAGCGGCGTGTGCTCCGGTTCGGACACCTCGAACGGCACGTCGGCGCCGTCGGCGTCGCACAGCCCGACGACGTGGCGGCCCGGGGCGCTGAACACGTCCAGCTCGACCGGGCCGCGTACGGCACGCGGGTGCGGGTTGGCCACCAGCACCGACAGGCTATCGGCCGACGGCTCGCCGTACAGGCGGGTGTCCAGGCCCAGCTGCTGCAGGCTGCGGGCCAGCAGGTGCTCGCCGACCTGGGTGACGCGTTCGAAGCGGACCTCGTTCTCGCGGTGCACCTCGTCGACCGAGCAGCCGCAGATCGAGTCGTGCGGGCTGTTGGCCAGCAGCAGCTCCCACGCGTGGCGCAGCATGCCGACCGTCGAGGCGCTCGCGCCGGTCTGCGCGAGGTACGGCTCCACCCACGACTCCAGCAGCGTCTGCGCGGCGACGTTGGCCTGCTTGAGATACATCCGCGAGGACAGGGTGCCCGGCAGCAGGAACGTCAGCCAGCCGCCCGGATACCGCAGCTCGCCGTCGACGACGGGCGCGCCTTCGCGGTCATGCCCGGGGTCGGCGAAGAACTCCGCCAGGGTGCTGTGGGTCAGCGCCGGGTCGGGGCGGTCCAGCGCCGGGGCGAGGTGGTCGGCGCCGTTGAGCAGCAGCTGCGGGCCGTCGCCGGCCCGGTCGCGCTGCTTGGCGGCGTACGCCTCGATCCGTTCGGCCAGGCCGTCCTCCTGCCAGAGCACGTCGGGTTCGTAGTAGCACTGGTTGACGGCGTAGACCTCGGAGCCGTCCGGGGAGCGCCACCGGAACCGGGCGTGCTGCGGCGGCGCGCCGCGCCACACCAGCGCGGTGTCCAGGCCGAAGCCACGCAGGATGCGGGGCAGGTCGGCGGGGTGGCCGAACGAGTCGGGGCAGTATCCCACGGTGGCCAGACCCGCTCCGCCGGCCACGCGCCGTGCGGCGAGCAGGTTGCGGATCAGGTTCTCGCCGGAGACGAGCTGGTTGTCGGCCAGCACGTGCCACGGGCCGATGGACAGCCGGCCGGCGCGGGCGTGGTCGCGTACGCGCCGGGCCAGGGCCGGGTCGATCGCTTCGACGTCGGTGACGGTGATGGTCTGCCCGTCGAGGTGGAACGACGGCAGGCGCTTGTCGTCGAGGGCGTCGCAGACCTGCTCGACGAGTTCGACCAGGCGGGCCCGGAACGCCTCCATGGGCCGGTACCACTCGCGGTCCCAGTGTACGTGGTTGACGACGTGCAGGGTGCTCATGCTTGCTCCTGGCGCAGGGCGGCGGCGAAACGGGCGGTGATGTGCGACGGCCGGGTGATCGCGGTGCCGACGACGACGGTGTGCGCGCCCAGCCGCAGGGCGTGGGCGCACTCGTGCGGGCTGGTGAACCGGCCTTCGGCGGCGAACGGGATGGTCAGCGCCTCGGCGAGCCGGGCGACCAGGTCGAGGTCGGGCCCGGCGGGCGGCGGCTGCGGGCCGGTGTAGCCGGACAGGGTGGTGCTGACGATGTCGACGCCCGCATCCTGGGCGGCCAGTGCCTGGGCGACGGTCGCGACATCCGCCATGATCATTGTTTGGCGTCTGCTGCGTATCTCCCCGACCGCCGAGGCGAGGGTGTGCCCGTCAGGGCGGGGCCGGTCGGTGCCGTCGATCGCGACGATGTCGGCTCCGGCGTCGGCGACGGCGAGCGCGTCGGCGACGGTCGGGGTGATGTAGACGCCGTGGCGGCCCTGCTTGACCAGGCCGATGAGCGGGGTGCCCGGCATCGCGGCGCGGATCGCGGCGATGTCGGCCAGGCCCTTGGCGCGGATGCCGACGGCGCCGCCGTCAGCCGCGGCCAGGGCCATGGCGGTCATGTGCACGGGCGCGTCGAGGGGTTCGCCGGGCTCGGCCTGGCAGGACACCACGAGTCCGCCGCGCAGCGCGGCGAGCAGGGGCTGGCTGGTCACGGTCGCGCCGATCACCGCAGGCCCGCCAGTGCGGCGGCGGCCCGCTGCCGCCAGGTGGCGGCGTCGGTCGCGGTTGACGTGCTCAGACCGAGTGCGCCCCGTACCGTCTCCGCGGCCGATTCCAGCGCCGCCGTGTCGGCGGTGCCCGGCTCGTCGTCGGGGTGCACGTGCAGCCCGGCGGCCAGGTCGGCCTCTAGCGCGCCGTACGCGGCCAGCAGGTGCGCGGCCGCGAACAGCTCGTCGTCGGCGGTGACGTCGGCGATCCAGGACAGCGGCACGCCGTGGCGGGCCAGGTCGTGCTGGGCGGTGGCCAGCAGCCCGGGGGTGTCGACGACCTGCCGGGTGCTGCTGCCGGACGCGCAGGCCACGGCGGCGATCGCCCCGGCCGCCTCGCCGACGGCCCACTCTCCGACGTGGACGCGGTAGGCCGCGGCGGCTATCTGCGTGGCGGCGAGGTTCTTCGCGCCCATGAGCAGGTTGGACACCCGTCCGGCCAGGGCGCGGGCCGGGATCGTGAACGGGGCGGTCTCCTGGTACACCGGTGCCGGGTGGCCGGTGCGCTCGTGCAGGTCGATGTGGTACCAGGCGACGCCGACCGCGCCGTCCAGGTGCCGGGCGCGGGCGCGTCCTGCGACAGGCAGCAGGTCGTGGCCGGTGACCGGCCGGTCGTGGCGCAACCGGCGGGACTCGCGCAGGTACGGCGCGGCCGCGTAGCCGTCGGCGGTGCCCGCCTCGGCGGCGGCCAGGCGCAGCCCGGGGTAGCCCCGTCCGCCGTCCTCTCGCGGCGCTTCGGTGCGCAGCCAGTGCACGAACGCGGCGGTCAGGTCCCGTCCTGCCTTCTCCGCGCCGACCGGGTCGCCGATCGGGTCCTGCCCGGCGCAGTCGTTGCTGGCCCAGTTCAGCACAATGAGTTCGGGCCGGTCGGCGCGCAGCCGGCGGTAGGTCCAGAACGGCGGCTTGCCGTCGGGCCCGTCGGTGAACATGCGGTAGCGGTGCACGCCGCCGTCCCAGCCGGCGATGTCCAGGCCGCAGTGCTCGCGCAGCTCGTCATAGCGGGCCGGTGCCGCGCCGGGGTCGTCGCCGTCGTGCTCCGGGTGGTAGGTCAGCAGCGCGCACCAGGTGAACGACTGCTGGGCGAGCGGGTCCGGGCCGCCGGGCACGGCATACGGTTCGGCGTACGCGTCGAAGCCCTCCGAGCCCAGCGTCCAGTCCTCACCGGACAGCGGCAGCAGGTCACCGCGCTCGGTGGCGTCGACGAACACCGTCGCGGCGAGCCGGGTGCCGTCGCTGAACTCGATCGCGGTGATCGTGTCGCCGTCGCGGTCCACGCCGACCGGCGCGAGGTTCAGCCGGACCCGGACCCCGTGCTCGGCGAGCTGCTGCTCCATGACGGACTGGCCGACGGCGGGCGGAAAGCACAGTCGGCTGACCCAGCCCTCACCCGGGTTGGCCGCTCCCCCGCACGCGGCGCGGATCCGGTCGCGAAACTGCCGGTAGGACGCCGAGACCCCGAACGTCTCCACGTGCGGGTGCTCGTCGAGGGCGCTGACGAGCTGGGTGGTGACCTGCCCGCCGATCCGGTCGAGTTCCTCGGTGAGGATCACCGACGCCCCGGCGCGGGCGGCGGCGATCGCCGCGGCCACCCCGCCGAGCCCGCCGCCGACCACGACGACGTCTGCCTGCGTTGTCATTGCTCCTGCTCCACATCGATGTCGATCTCAAAGGTGCGCCGCCAGGGCAGCGCGATGCTGCCGGGGCGGATCCGCCAGCCGGGCATGGGGTTCAACTCCCGCCACCGCGCGGTGACCAGGTCCTCGATGCGGGACTCGACGCCGCTGCCAGGCGCGACCTCGTCGTGGCGGGTCGGGTCCGCGCCCAGCTCGGCGCGGATCACGGCGCGGGCGTGGGACATGTAGGCGTGGTCCTCGGCGACCCGGTGGGCCAGCAGCCGGGCGTGGGCACGCCGGTCCAGGGTCCCCGCCGCGCTGCCGGTCAGGTATGCCACCAGGTGCGCGGCGGCGGTGCCGATGCTGTTGCCGGCGGTGTTCCAGCCCGCGTACCCGGCAAGCCGGGCGAGCAGCCCGCGGCCGGTCAGCTCGGCCAGCAGCGCCGGGTCGGCGCCATTGGGAGCGGCGCAGTCGGCCAGCGCCACGGTCCGGCCGTCGGCAAGCAGCCGCTCGACGAGCGCGGCGGTCGCGGCCGCTGCGGCGGTGTCGAGGTGCTGCGGCGGGTTGACGGCCCAGTCCACGCCGCCGGGTTGCGGCGCGTGCACGACGAGCACCGCCGAGGCGTCTGCGACGACGCGGGCTCCGGCGGCGGCGAGTTGGCTGGCGGCCCCGGCTCCGACGGGCACCGCCTCGTACGGCGCGATGCGCTGGAGTCCGGCCGGGTCGGCGCAGGTCACCGATACAGCCGGGGTCAGGCCGGTGGCGTGGGCGAGGGCGCGAGCCGTCAGCACGGTGGCGGTCTCGTCCGCGCCGGGGTGGGTGAGCACCGCGCCGGCCGGTTCCAGCCAGCCGGACCAGGCGCGCAGCCACTGCCATTCGGCGGTGCCGACGGCGTCGGCCGACGAGTCGTCGGCTCCGATGACGAGGGTGCGCAGCACCCCGTCGGCAGCCAGCTGCAGCGCGTGCTGGTTGAGCAGGTGGTTACGGTGGCGGCGGCGCAGGAAGTCGCGGCGTGCCACGGCGGGCACGGTGCCCGGGTCGGGCGGGGCGACGCGGTCACGCAGCGCCCGGTGCAGCCCGGCCGAGTAGCGGTGCAGCGCCCGCCCGTGGGTCGCCCAGTAGGCAGGCTCCTCCCCGTCGTCGTCGGCGTCGGGGGTGCGCTGCACCACCGTCGCGGCGTGCACCGGATGCGCCAGTCCGGCCAGCACCTTCCAGCGTTCGAGGACATCGGTGACGGGTTCGTCGCTGAGCCGGGAGGCGATCAGGCCGCCGTGGCCCAGCGTCTCCAGGCACACCACGGCCGCGTTGGCGGTTGTGCCGCGCAGCCACCGGGAGATCGCGTCGGGGTGGCCGGGGGTCTTCTTCTCCGGGAGCACGGGTCGCGGCGGGGTCAGCACCCGCGCGCCGGCCACTGCGGCGACCAGGTGGGGCAGTTTGCGGCAGGCGGGGCGGTCGTCGAGCGGAACGAGCGCGATGGTGATCACTGCGGCTCCTCGGCGATGGCGGCGGCCCCGAGCAGCGCGGCGTCCGCGCCGAGCGCGGTCGCCAGCACGGGCACGTCGGCGCGGATCGGCATGGCGGCCGCGCGGGCGGCGGGCACGGCCGCGGCCAGCAGTTCCGGCACGGC
>NZ_JBEZEB010000060.1:0-41936 GCF_040648615.1 Catellatospora sp. NPDC049111
GGATGACGGCGGTGCTGCCCAACATCACGTCGGTGGCCGCGGTGGCGATCATCTTCGGGCAGATCTTCGGCAAGGACTACGGCCTGGTCAACTGGATCCTGGAGACCCTGGGCCTGGGCCGCATCGACTGGCAGGCCGGCACCGCGTCGTCGCAGATCGCGATCTCGGTGATGATCCTCTGGCGGTGGACGGGCTACAACGCCCTGATCTACCTGGCCGCGATGCAGGCGGTCAACAAGGACCTCTACGACGCCGCGTCCCTCGACGGAGCCAGCAGCTTCCAGCAGCTCACGAGGATCACGGTTCCGGCGATCCGCCCGACGATCATCTTCACGGTCATCATCTCGACGATCGGCGGCATGCAGGTCCTGGCCGAGCCGCTGCTGTTCGGCGGCGGTTCGATGACCGGCGGCTCGGACCGGCAGTTCCAGACGCTGTCGCTGTACCTGTATGAGGTCGCTTTCAGCAGGTTCGACTTCGGTTACGCCTCGACCGCGGCGTGGGCGATGTTCGGCATCATCGTGATCGTCGCGGCGATCAACTACTTCCTGACCAGCCGCCTGCGGAGGTCCTGATGACTACCACGTTGACCCGTCCGGACCGCGCCGCCGAGGCCGCCGCGCCCGCGCCGTCGCGACGCTACAAGGGCTTCGTGGAGCGCCGTCCCGGCAAGCTCACCTACCTCGCCCTCACCGGTCTGGCGCTGTTCTCGGCGTTTCCGCTGTACTGGTCGTTCGTCGTCGGCTCGCACGACAACGGCATCCTGGGCCAGGTCCCGCCGCCGCTCGGCCTGGGCCCGAACCTGTTCGAGAACATCGAGCGGGCCTTCGGCACGATCGACTTCGCCAAGGCGCTGGCCAACTCGTTCATGGTGTCGGGCGCGATCACGCTCAGCGTGGTGCTGTTCTCCACGCTGGCCGGGTTCGCGTTCGCGAAGCTGAACTTCAAGGGCCGCAACGCGCTGCTGGTCATGGTCGTCGCGACGATGATGGTCCCGACGCAGCTCGGCATCATCCCGCTGTACATGCTCATGGCCAAGATCGAGTGGACCGGCACCATGTACGCGGTCATCGCGCCGGGCCTGGTCAGCGCGTTCGGCGTGTTCTTCATGACGCAGTACCTCGGGGAGGCGGTGCCGACCGAGCTGATCGAGGCGGCCCGTGCCGACGGCTGCACCACGCTGCGCATCTTCTGGCACGTGGTCCTGCCGGTGTCCAAGCCCGCGGCGGCGGTGCTGGGCATGCTGACGTTCATGACGGCCTGGAACGACTTCTTCTGGCCGCTGGTGGTGCTCACCCCGGAGGACCCGACGGTGCAGGTCGCGCTGTCCGCGCTGGCCAGCGGTTACATCACGGACTTCTCGTTGTCGCTCACCGGAACGATCATCGCGACGGTCCCGTTGCTCATCGTCTTCGTGGCGCTGGGCAAGCACATCATCGGAGGCATCATGCAAGGGGCGATCAAGGGATGACCAGCGTTCTGCCACAGGAGATCGCCGCGCCCGCGCGGCTGTCCTTCCCCCAGGGATTCCGCTGGGGTGCGGCGACCGCGTCGTACCAGATCGAGGGGGCGGCGACCGAGGACGGGCGCATGCCGTCGATCTGGGACACCATGTCCCGCGAGCCGGGGCGGGTGTATCGCAACCACAGCGGCGACGTGGCCTGCGACCACTACCACCGCTACCGCGACGACGTCCGCCTCATGTCGGAGCTGGGCCTGGGCACCTACCGGTTCTCGGTGGCGTGGCCGCGCATCAAGCCCGACGGCTCCGGCCCGGTCAACCCGCGCGGCCTCGACTTCTACGACCGCCTCGTGGACGAGCTGCTGGCCAACGGCATCGCGCCGATGGTGACCCTGTACCACTGGGACCTGCCGCAGGTGCTCGAAGACCACGGCGGCTGGACCAACCGGGACACGGCGTACTACCTGGCCGACCTGGCCGCGGCGACCATCGCGCGGCTCGGCGACCGGGTGGCGACGTGGACGACGCTGAACGAGCCGTGGTGCTCGGCCTTCCTCGGGTACGCCAGCGGCGACCATGCCCCCGGGCGGCGCGAGCCGAAGGCCGCCTACCTGGCCGCGCACCACCTGCTGCTGGGCCACGGCCTGGCCGCGCAGGCGCTGCGGGCGGGCGGCGCGCGCGAGCTGTCCATCACGCACGTGCTGACCCGGGTCGATCCGCAGAACCCGCACGACGCGCACGACCGCGACGCGGCCCGGCTCGTCGACGGCCTGCAGAACCGGATCTGGCTGGACCCGGTGCTGCGTGGGCACTACCCGGCCGACATCCTGCCGCTGTTCGAGCGGTTCGGGGCCGCGGACGCGATCCGCGACGGCGACCTGGAGATCATCTCGACGCCGATCGACCTGCTGGGCGTGAACTACTACCAGCCGGCGCTGGTGCGGGCCAAGGTCGGCGCGGTCGGCCAGGCGAACTACCCGGGCAGCGAGGGTGTCGACTTCCCGCCGCAGGGCCTGCCGGTCACCGGCATGGACTGGCCGATCGACGCGACCGGCCTGTCGGACACGCTGGTCCGGCTGTCCCGGGACTACCCGGGCACCCCGTTGATGATCACGGAGAACGGTTCGGCTTACCACGACATCCTGGAGGGCGACCGGGTCGCCGACCCGGACCGGATCGCGTACTTCGACGGCCACCTGCGGGCGGTGCACAAGGCGATCGAGCGGGGTGCCGACGTGCGCGGTTACCTGGCGTGGTCGCTGATGGACAACTTCGAGTGGGCGTACGGCTACGACAAGCGCTTCGGCCTGGTCTACGTCGACTACGACACCCAGCGCCGGGTGCCCAAGGACAGCGCCCGCTGGTACACCCAGGTCATCCGCGACAACGGCCTGTGACGGGCCTGGTCTGAGCACTGCCGTCCGTCGCGCTCAGCCCGGGTTTCAGTGGGGGGCGACCGTCACACGTGAACGCCCCGGCCCGCGAACCAGCGGGCCGGGGCGCCGTGCGTGCGGGTCAGTGCTGCGGGACGTTCCACATCGCGGCGAAGCCCGCCGCCTCCCCGGTCAGCCAGCGGTCCACGTCGGCGTCCTTGCCGGGCTCGCTGCGGTAGGCGATGCCCCGCCGCACGTCGACCAGCACCGGCTCGGCGTGCGGCAGGATCTGGTCCATGTTCGACCGCAGCAGGTGCAGCGTTGCCATGATCAGGTCGGCGGTCGGCGGCTCCTCGTCGAAGTGCAGCCGGACCGCTTCGCTGCGGCCGTCCTCATAACGAAGCCCGAAGTGGGCGCTGATGCGCACCGGCAGGTCGCCGATCATGGCGAGGGCGTCGTTGGTCTGCGTCAGCCGGCAGCCCTGCCCCTCGATGGACGTCAGGTAGCTGGCCGCCCCGGCCGTCAGCGACGCGTAGAGCCGCTGCCAGCGCGGATCGACCACGTCGTTGACCTCGACCAGGTGGGTGCCGGGCGTGTGCTGGTCGATGTCGGTCTTGAGCGCCTTGATGAGCCGGCTGTGCGGGTTGAACCCGCGCCCGGTCTCGCGCTGCTTGCGCAGCTTGCCGACGAACGCCGCCTTGGCGGGGCCGGACCGGTCCACGTAGCGGGTGAACGCCAGCAGCGTGG
This sequence comes from Catellatospora sp. NPDC049111, assembly GCF_040648615.1. NCBI lineage: Bacteria > Bacillati > Actinomycetota > Actinomycetes > Micromonosporales > Micromonosporaceae > Catellatospora > Catellatospora sp. NPDC049111. The sequence goes on from NZ_JBEZEB010000060.1 coordinate 3,583, forward strand.
CGTAGGGCAGCAGGGGCTTGGCGGGGGTGTCGGCGACGGTCGCTTGAGGGGTGGGCATGTCGGCTCCGTTCGCAGCTCAGCGATTATTTTTCGTACACACATTCTAATCGACGGAGGCGACATTTCCGCGCCCTCGCGCCCGTCCGATCGGATGCCGTGCGTGCCCTCCGGTCGGCCACTGACGCGCGGTTGCGCGCGGCTGCACAATGTGTGCCGTGAGCCTGCTCAAACGCTTCACCAACTCGCCGAAGGCGCTGGTCGTCAGCTACCTGCTGCTGATCGTGGCGTCCAGCTGCATCTACTGGCTGGTCGAGGAGCACAAGACGCTGGGCGACGCGCTCTGGTGGTCGGTGGTGACCGCTTCGACCGTGGGTTACGGCGACACCTACCCGGAGACCTGGCAGGGCCGGGTGATGGCCGGAATCCTGATCTCGGTAATGATCCTCTTCGTGATCCCGCTGATCACTGCGCATTTCGCGAGCAAACTCATCGTCGACAACGACGCGTTCCAGCACGAGGAGCAGGAAGAGATCAAGAACCAGCTCCGCGAGATCCGCCGGATCGTGGAACGGCTGGCCTCGGCCGACGCCGAACGCGCCGGCGCCGCGCTGGACGCGGTCGAGGCGCGCACCGAAGGCAACGGCCACCGATAGCCGCGCCCCGGATGGGGCCGGCTGGCGACGGTCGGCTGCCGGCGGTCGCCTGCTGGCGTTCGCCTGGCGGTGGTCAGCTGGCGGCGGTCGCCTGTCGGCAGGCCTCGGCCCTGCGGCCCGGGTGCCGGAGCCGCGTCGGCGTCAGCGTCGCTGATGGTCGCGGTCGAGCGGGACGCCGCAGGTAGCATCACGCCGGTGTGGGGGATGGTGGGCTATCGGCCGGTGCCGGTGACCACGGTCGCGGGCCTGCTCGACGCGCACGGCGACCTGTTGCGTTCGCTGGTCGGGCGCAGGCTCACCGGGATGCGCGGCCTCTGTCACCTCGGCGACGGTGAGCGGTGCACGACGCTGCCCGTCGTGCTGGAGTTCGCGGGCGAGCGACTGGAGCTGGCCGCCGAGGATTTCGACCGGTTCTATGTGAGCCGCGACGAGCTGGCCGCGGACCCGCTGCCGGACACCGACGAGCAGGACGACCCCGACCGGGAGGTCGGCTGGGCCGACCTCGGGCGTCCCGAGCTGGCGGTGCTGCTCGGCGCGACGGTGACCGCGGTGCGGGTGCTGGAGCACGACTTCCGCTTCGACGCCCACGATGGCGGCCTGATCGAGGCGTGGCTGCTGGGCGGGCTGGAGCTGGTCCTCGACGACGGCAGGGCGCTGGTCGCCGTGAACACCGTCGACGCGCTGGAGGTCACCGCCGGGGTGCCCGGCTCGGGGCCGTGGCGGCGGACGGAGCTCGCGCTGCCCGGTCAGGACCGGCGGGCGCCCGACAGGTCCTGACCGGAAGCGGCGATCTCCGCGACGCGAGGGGTCCGCGTCGGGTGGCGTGCGCTCTCTGGGCACCGGCGCCGGTCTGCGAGGGCCGCCGTCGGTGCGTGACGCCGGTGCCGCCGCCTCGGATCCAGGGGCGGCACCGGCGATGGAGAGCGCTCTCCACAGCGGAGATGTTACGCGGATGTTGCCGCTCGTCAATACCCTCGCAGAATCGGTCTGAATTGCACGGTTATCAGGCATTTTCTGGCGCGCATCGTTGGCGTACACCTTGGTCTGGTGGGTGTTCGGGCTGTCGTGGCGAGTGACGCCAACGGGGCAAAGTGGACGACGCATTGACGGATGTGCGGTGCGGCGTAACACTATTGGAGAGCGCTCTCCATCGTACTGCGGTGTCGAGACGCCATGCCCGTCGTCGGCCCCGTGGTTCGGACCGTCCGTCCCGGCTCGCCGCACCGTCCCGGTGTGACGAGCCCCCACCCTCCGGGAGATTCGATGACATCCATCGGCCAGAGCCGGCCGAGGCGCTCCAGGTTCGCGGGGCTAGCCGCCGCGGCCCTGCTGGCGTCACTGGTCACCGTGGTGCCCACGCAATCCGCCCAGGCGGCCGTCACCCTGCTCTCGCAAGGCAGGCCGGCCACCGCGTCCTCGACCGAGAACGGCGGCACCCCCGCCACCGCGGCCGTCGACGGCAACCCCGCCACCCGCTGGTCCAGCCAATTCAGCGACCCGCAGTGGCTGCGCGTCGACCTCGGTTCCACCGCCGCGATCACCCAGGTGGTGCTGCAGTGGGAGGGCGCGTACGCGACCGCGTACCAGATCCAGGTCTCCGCCGACGGCGGCAACTGGACCACGATCTACAGCACCACCAGCAGCACCGGCGGCACCCAGACGCTCAACGTCACGGGCAACGGCCGCTACGTGCGGATGTACGGCACCGCCCGCAACGGCGGCTACGGCTACTCGCTGTGGGAGTTCCAGGTGTACGGCGACAACGGCACCACGCCGCCCGCCACCGGGTACGTGCTCGCGAACCCTCAGGTCACCGGCGTCACGCCGTCGACCTACAACCCGCCGCACGCCTACTTCCACGAGTTCCAGGCCAACTGCGCGTTCAGCCACGACCGGCCCGACGACCCGATCGTCTACCCCGGCCTGCCCGGCGCGTCGCACATGCACACGTTCATGGGCAACCGCACCACCAACGCGGCCAGCACGCTGTCCACGCTGCAGGCCGGCGGCACCACCTGTGTGGCCCCGGGCGACAAGTCCGGGTACTGGATGCCGACGATGTACAACGGCAACCAGGTCGTCACGCCGGTCGGGCCGCAGGTCATCTACTACAAGACGGGTGTCAACGACTACACCAGCGTCCGGCCGTTCCCGCCGGGCCTGCGCTTCGTCGTCGGCAGCCCGAACGCCACGGCCGACCAGTTCATGTTCGGTTCGGTCGAGGGCTGGGAGTGCGGCGAGAGCTACCACAACGCCGACTTCCCGGCGTACTGCCCGGTCGGCACCCAGGTGAACGTCCGCTACCAGGCCCCCAGCTGCTGGAACGGCCTCTACCTGGACACCCCCGACCACAAGAGCCACATGGCGTACCCGGTGAACCTGGTCTGCCCGGCCAGCCACCCGGTGGCGCTGCCGATGATCGAGTTCAAGATGGCGTTCCCGGTCAGCGGGGACATGTCCCAGGTGCGGCTGTCGAGCGGGCGGGGCTACTCGTTCCACTACGACTTCTTCAACGCCTGGGACCCGGCCACGCAGGCCGCCCTGGTCAACCACTGCATCCGTGGTGGCCTGCAGTGCAACGCCCGTGGCTACGACGAGACCCAGCCGGGTCGCGGCGCGGCGCTGAACGCGAACTACCAGCTCCCGTAACCCCACCACGGCCGGCCCCGACATGGCGGGGCCGGCCTCCTGGCGTGGCCCGCCATTACCGGCAGGCACCGGTGCAGCTCACCGACACGGTGACTCCTTCACCGCAGTTCCGTGCGGGCGCTCGGCGCGGTGCGCTTAGATCTAGACGATCTGTTGTCGCTCGAACGACAACAGATCGTCTAGATCCGGGACGTGGGACTCAGTCGAGTGCCGGGTCGGTCGTGCCGTGGACGGTCAGCGTGGAGCCGAAGGTGAGCGTCCCGTGGTCGCGGCGCAGTTCGGCGACCTCGTCGTCGTTCAGGTCCAGCTGGAAGCCTTCGGGTTCCTTGAGCTGCTCACCGGCCAGCCGCCACGGTTCGGTGTCCCGCCGGCCGGGCACGGCCAGGTGAACGGACGCGGAGGCCGGGCGGGTGGTGCCCCACTGGAGGTGCTCGGCGGTGAACACGGCTCGGCGCAGGCGGGCCGGTCCCTCGGCGAGCGGTGCTGCGGGCCGGGTGTCGAGCGGGCGGAGTTGCTCCTGCCATCGCCGCGTGAGCCGCCGGAACGCGTCGTCGGCTGCGCGGCTCCGGCTGCGGCCCGCGGCGATGATGGAACTGCCGGCTCCGGCGAGGACTTCGGCGATCTCGGCGACGGGGGTCCGGTAGGCCAGGTGGCCGTACCGCACTCGGCGGACGTGGAGCATCGCTTCGTGAAGCACCCGGGCGGCCTCGGTGGGTGCGTTGCGCAACCAGCGGACGGTGACACCTCGGTCGCGCTCGGGCCGCTCGCGGGGGACGACCTTGTCGGCTGCCTGGCCGGCCTGGGACAGGTGCCAGTACGCGTCGTCCGGCCGTATTTCGCCGCCGGCACCGCGCACCTCGCCGTGCGTGCCGAGGCTGACGGTGACACCTTCCGCTGTCACCGTGACGGACGATCCGGTGCGGTCGGCGGCGTCGAAGCAGGCCCGGTCGACGCCGGAGAGGAAGAAGTGCAGGACCGCCGGTTCGGGGTCGGCGACGTCGGTGGCGTACCAGCGCCTCGCCTCGACCGAACACCGTGCGGTGAGCACGGCGCCCTCGCGTTCCACGTCGATCGATCGCACCGTCGACCCGGCCAGGTCGTAGTCGGCGTCGATGCTCGCGGCCCCGGCGCTGGTCAGCGGCACGGACCAGCAGCACACGCGGTCCATGTGGTCACGGGAGAACCGGAGTTCCTCGGGCCGGGAGAGCATGTCCGTCAGCGACGGCGCGGCTCCGACCACCCAGTCGTAGCGGGTCGTGCCGAATTCGCCCATCCAGCGCAGCCCCCTGCGGGCCAGCAGGGAACGTCCCCAGGCGGTGGGAGTCGTCGCGGCGTACATCAGCGGGAAAGTGTTGTTGTCCCAGATGTCGGCGAGCCGGTATATCGCGTGACGGTCGAAGGTCCGCGCGTCGGCGGAGCAGCGGGCGATGTCGTCGAGCGAGCGGTCCAGCAGGCTGCCGAAGATCTCGATGGCCGGGGGCATGGGCCCGATTCTCCGCCGGAATCCTGGTGGAGTGGTGCCCGTCCGGTGAAGAGATGGGAAGGGCACCTTCTACACGGACGTGCGTTATGAAGGTGCCCTTCCTTTGCCTGAGTGCGGCGGTAGTTGCGGACGGCGAGCAGGGTCGCCGACCACAGCAGCCCGCGCACACCTTGGGGGTACGCCGCCGTGGTGCTACCGTCGACAGCCCCCGAATCACGAGGTCAGCCCATGTCTCACCGTTGCGGCAAGCACGTCCTCCTGTCCGCCCCCGCCTCACCGCGCTCCGGCTGGATCGCCTGCGCGGTGCACCGCATGGGCGACACCCAGCTCGACCACCTCTTCGGCCGCATCGTCGGCCTGGAGTTCCACGGCGAGGAGGTCCTGGCCTTCGGCTGGATCATCCACCACGCCATGCTCGACGGCCCCCGCGACGCCTGACCCGTCCCCACCTCGCGCCGCCACCGACATCGGCCTGCAGTTTCGGGGAAAGTGCAGGAATGAGCGCGAGGATTCGTGCACTTTCCCCGAAACTGCAGCAGCCCGCGCGGCGGAGTGCGGCCCGAGCGGCTTCAGGGCCCTGCCCAGGGCCGCCGCACGTGGGAGCGGCGGCCCGGGGCAGGGCGGTTCGGTCAGGAGGCGTACGCCTCCAGCTCGGAGAGCTGGCCCGCGGGCCAGCCGGTGTTGCCGGTGAAGACCACGCGCACGTAGCGGGTGGGCGTCGCCGTGAAGGTGATGGTGACCGTGTTGCCCGTGCTCGGGTTGAAGGTGTACGTCGCCGACGGCGCCAGGGTCCGCCAGGTGATCCCGTCGTCGCTGCCCAGCACGGACAGGGTCTGGCTACGGGTCGCCCACGCCGCCGGGGCGGGCAGCTTCAGGACCAGCCGGGACAGCGCGAGACTCGACCCGAGGTCGACCTGGGCCCACTGCGGCCAGGCGTTGTTCGGGCTCTCCCAGTAGCTGTCCCGGTTGCCGTCGGTGATGTTGCCCGAGCCGTACGACTGCACGTGCCCGCTCTCCGCGGTCGGCCGCCCGGCGGCCAGGTTCACGTTGCCCGCCGGGTCGGTGGTGGCGGTGACCGCGTTCGACGGCCCCGACACCAGGCCCGCCCCGTCCTGCGCCGCGACGGTGAAGGTGTGCGTCGAGCCCGGGGCCAGCCCCGATGCGGTGAACGCGGTCCCGCTCGCGGTGCCGAACAGGGTGCCGTTGCGCAGCACCCGGTATCCCGTGACGGCGACGTTGTCGGTGGACGCGGTCCAGGACAGCGACACCGTCGTCTGCGTCTTGCCGGTGACGGTCAGGTTGCCCGGCACACTGGGCGGGAGCGTGTCGACGGGGGCGGTGCCGCCGTACACCTCGAACTCGGCGATCTGGCCAGCGGGCCAGCCGGTGTTGGCGGTGATGGTCAGCCGCACGTGGCGCACCGTGGCCGAGGTCAGGGCCACGTCGACGGTGTTGGCGGCGGCCGGGTCGAACAGGCGGCCGGCGGCGGCCGACAGCGGTTGCCAGGTCACGCCGTCGGTGGAGCCGTGCACGGCGATCTGCTGCGTGCGCGCGCCCCAGCCCGGGGGCAGTTTCAGCACGGTCCGGGTGACCGGCACGGCGCTGCCCAGGTCGGCGGTGAGCGTCTGCGGGAACGTGTTGTTGACGCTCTCCCAGTAGCTGCTGGCGTTGCCGTCGACGGCGCTGCCCGCGGGGAAGCCGCCGTTGGTGCTGGACGCGGTGACCGGGCGGTTCAGGGCCAGGTTGACGGTCGGTGATTGCGGGTCGGTGGTGGCGGTGACGGTGCTGCTCAGGCCGGAGATCGCTCCGGCGGCGTCGCGGGCGCGTACGTAGTAGGAGTAGGCGGTGGCCGGGGTGAGGCCGTTGAGGGTGACCGACGTGCCGGCGGGGGCGGCGACGACGTTGTCGGTCGCGCCCAGCTCCTGGTAGACGGTGTATCCGACGACCCCGACGTTGTCGGTCGACGGCGACCAGGACAGCGAGACGCTGGTCGCGGTCTTGCCGGTGACGGTGAGGTTGGCGGGCGGGGTCGGCGGCACGGTGTCGCCGGGGCCGGAGCGGTTGGCGAACTCGGTGGCCCAGTGGCGGGTCCGCGTCAGGTACGCGGTCTCGGCAGCGGCGCCGGACAGGCCGTACGCGCCGTCGAAGGTCTGGTAGCCGAAGCCCGCGGGCGGGGTGGCGTGCGCGGGTTCGATGGAGGAGCCCTCGTGCCACTCGTTGAACGACGTGATCGACACCCAGTCCGGCAGGCCGCCGGTCGCCGGGTTCAGCGCGTTGTTCCACTGCAGGTCGTAGGTCGCCCCGTCGGCGCGGCCCACGGTGGGGGTGGTGTTGCCGGGCACGGCGCGGTCGTCGAGGTAACCCGGTGCGACCGACGGGGCCCAGATCAGGCCGTTGGCCTTGCAGAACGCGCTCGCGTTGGCCCAGCCGGGGGCGGTGGAGCCGGCGATGCCGTCGTAGGTGTACATGCCGCCGAAGTGGGCGACCTTCGACGTGTCCGTGGTCTGCGCCAGGATGATGTTGGTGCTCTTGAGCGGCGCGATCGGCGACCAGTCGGCGATGAGCAGGCTCTCGAAGACGTAGAACGCGGGGCGGTTGCCGTGTGCGGCGTCGCGGTAGTAGGCGGGGCTGGAGCCGTACCGGCTGTTGAGGTAGTTGATGTCGGCGACGGTGGAGGCGGCGGTGCGGCCCGCGTAGGGCTCCAGGTGCCAGGCGACCTTCAGGCCCTGCGCCGCCGCGGCGGCGAGCACGCCCGAGGCCAGGTTGTCCTCGTAGGAGCCCTGACCCCACCAGCTGTAGACGAGCACGCCCGCGCCGGACTGGCGGATCCACTGCATGTGCTGGGCGACCGCGCCCGCGTAGTCGCCGGAGTCGTACGCGCCGAGCTTCGGGTACAGGTTCGCGCCGACGTCGGCGGGCGGGGTGTGGCCGCCCTGCTGCCAGTGCCGGTACTGGCCGTACACCGCGGGGTTGCCGTACCAGGAGTAGTAGAAGACGTGCACGTTCGGCGACGGCGGCGGGTCGGCGGCCGACGCGCCCTGCGGCGCCGCGGTGAGCGCGGCGGCCACCGTCAGCGCGGCGAGCAGCACGCGTAGGGGCCGTGTCCAGACGGACATGACGGTCCTCTCCGTTACGGGGTCGGGACGGTTCGGCTGCCCCGGATCGCCTGCGACGCGGCCGGGGGAGCGGCGTAGGCAAAACCTTAGATACGTGTTCGCAAAAACTCTAGAGTCCTGTGCAAGTTTGCAATGCCAATCGAAACGTTGCGGACGGTGACGGCGCAACGCTTGCCATCGCGGCGGGCGCGTGGGACGGGCTCCCCAGGTTCGCCGACCGCCCCTGCTCATCCGCGTGTGGCGATGCGCTCGGCCGTCCACAACGGAGACTTTCGAGATCAGTGGTCATGAGTGGGCGTCACCGGCGGTGACCGGCGCTGGTCGTGGCGGGGTGGTGGCGGTATGCATACGAAATGATCACCGTCCGTCCTCACCCGACGGTTGCTACGTTTTTTGCATTGGACTGTGGACTTCTAACTACCAAGGCTCTAACGTTTTGCTACCACAGTCAGAAACACCGATGACTTGAAGTCGTAACAGGCAGGTGGCTCCTCGGCCGTGGCGGCGTGTGCGCGTGAGCTGGCACGTCGCCGCAATCCGCTCCGGCCGGGTCGCCTTCCGCACCACGGGGTGGCCGTCGTTCCACGACGGCGACCGCGGATTCGCGGCGGGATGAACGCAGGAGAGGTAATGCAGGGAGGAGTGCAGTGAAACTCAAGAATGTCCGGACCAGGCTGCTCGCGACGGTCGTCGCCGCCAGCCTGGCTGTCGTGGCGGGGCCGACGTCACCGGCCTCGGCCGCCGGAGGGCCTAACCTGGCCGCCGGCAAGACGACCTCGGCGAGCAGCGTCAACGGACCCTACGTGACCGGCAACCTGGTGGACTCGAACCAGGGGTCCTACTGGGAGAGCTCCGGCGCCTTCGCCCAGTGGGCGCAGGTCGACCTCGGCAGCACCGTCAGCATCGACCAGGTCGTGCTGAAGCTGCCCGCGGGCTGGGGCGAGCGCACCCAGACGCTGTCCGTGCAGGGCAGCACCAACGGCACCTCGTTCAGCACGATCGTCGGCTCGGCCGGGTACAACTTCCAGCCGGGCTCCGGCAACGTGGTGACGATCAACTTCACCGCGGCCAGCACCCGTTACGTGCGGATCAACATCACCGCCAACACCGGCTGGGCGGCCGCGCAGCTGTCAGAGCTGGAGGTGTACGGCGCGGGCGGCGGCTCGTCCGGCAACCTCGCCATCGGCAAGGCCATCGCCGAGAGCGGCCACGCCGACGTGTACGGCGCGGGCAACGCCAACGACGGCAACCAGGGCACCTACTGGGAGAGCGTGAACAACGCGTGGCCGCAGTGGCTGCGCGTCGACCTCGGTTCGACCGTGAGCGTGAACCGGGTCGTGCTGAAGATCCCGAGCGGCTGGGGCGCGCGCACGCAGACCCTCGCGGTGCAGGGCAGCACCAACGGCACCACGTTCTCCGACATCGTGGCCTCGACCGGGTACAACTTCACCGGCTCGAACACCGTGACGATCGACTTCGCCACCGCGTCCACCCGGTACGTGCGGATCAACATCACCGCCAACACCGGCTGGCCGGCGGGCCAGATCTCCGAGTTCGAGATCTACGGCCCGACCACCGGTGACACGCAGGCCCCGTCCACCCCGGGCAGCCTGGCCTACACGCAGCCCGCGTCCGGCCAGATCCGCCTGACCTGGAACGCCTCCACCGACAACGTCGGCGTCACCGCGTACGACATCTACGCCAACGGCGACCTGCTGACCAGTGTCAGCGGCTCGACGCTGACCTACACCGACAGCCGGCCGGACAGCCAGACGGTCAGCTACCACGTGCGGGCCCGCGACGCGGCCGGCAACCAGTCGGGCAACAGCAACACCGTGACCCGTACCGGCCAGACCGGCGACACCCAGGCGCCCACCGCGCCCGGCAGCCTCGCCTACACCCTGCCCGCCTCCGGCCAGATCCGGCTGACCTGGACCGCGTCGACCGACAACGTCGCCGTGACCGGGTACGACATCTACGCCAACAGCGCGCTGCGGGCCAGCGTGAACGGCTCGACCCTGACCTACACCGACAGCCAGCCGGACACCGCGACGGTCAGCTACTACGTGCGGGCCAAGGACGCGGCGGGCAACATCTCGCCGATGAGCAACATCGTCACCCGCAACGGCTCCGGCGGCGGCGGCACCAACCAGGCGCTCAACAAGCCGATCACCGACAACGGCCACACGCACATCTTCGCGCCGGAGAACGCCAACGACGGCGACCTCACCACGTACTGGGAGGGCAGCACGTCGCCCAACCAGCTCACCGTGGCGATGGGCTCCAACGTCGGCGTGTCCTCGGTCGTCGTCAAGCTCAACCCCGACGCCGCGTGGGGCGCCCGCACCCAGACCTTCCAGATCCTGGGCCGCGAGCAGAGCTCGTCGTCGTTCGTCAACGTGGTCTCCTCGGCGGCGTACAACTTCAACCCGGCCACCGGCAACACGGTGACCGTCAACGCCTCCGGCAACTACGCCGACATCCGGCTCCAGTTCACCGGCAACACCGGCGCCCCCGGCGGCCAGGTCGCCGAGCTCCAGGTCATCGGCACCCCGGCGCCGAACCCGGACCTCACCGTCACCTCGGTCACCTGGTCCCCGGCCTCCCCGGTGGAGACCGACGCGGTCACCCTGAGCGCGGTCGTCCGCAACGCGGGCACCAACACCTCGGGCGCGACCAACGTCAACTTCTACCTGGGCACCACCCTGGTGGGCACCGGCTCGGTCGGCTCGCTGGCAGCCGGCGCGCAGACGACGGTCAACGCCAACATCGGCACCCGCACCGCCGGCTCGTACGCCGTCACCGCGAAGGTCGACGAGGCCAACAGCGTCATCGAGCAGAACGAGGCCAACAACAGCCTCACCGCGTCGAGCAACCTCACCGTCAGCCCGGTGCAGAGCTCCGACCTGGTCGCGAACCTGAGTTGGACGCCGAGCAACCCGTCGGCCGGCAACACCGTCACCTTCTCGGTGGCGATCAAGAACCAGGGCACCATCGCCTCGGCGAGCGGCGCGCACGGCATCACCCTCACCGTGCTCAACGAGGGCGGCACCGTGGTCCGCACACTGACCGGCTCGTACTCCGGTGTGATCAACGCCGGGGCGACGTCGAGCACGGTCAACCTGGGCACCTGGACCGCGGCCAACGGCCGGTACACGGTCCGCGTGGTGCTGGCCAACGACGGCAACGAGCTGGCGGTCAAGCAGGCCAACAACACCAGCAACACGCCGCTGTTCGTCGGGCGCGGCGCGAACATGAACTACGACATGTACGAGGCCGAGGACGGCTCGACCGGTGGCGGCGCGACCGTCGTCGGCCCGAACCGGACCATCGGCGACCTCGCCGGTGAGGCCAGCGGCCGCAAGGCCGTCACGCTGAACAGCAACGGCCAGTACGTCCAGTGGACCACCAAGTCCGCGGCCAACGCCCTGGTCACCCGGTTCTCCATCCCGGACAACTCCGGCGGCACGGGCACCACGTCGACGCTGAACATCTACGTCAACAACGTGTTCCACAAGTCGATCACGCTGACCTCGAAGTACGCGTGGCTCTACGGCGCGGAGGCGGGGCCGAGCAACTCGCCCGGCGCCGGCCCGGCCCGCCACCTGTACGACGAGGCCAACATCCTGCTGGACTCCACCATCCCGCAGGGCGCCACGATCAAGCTGCAGAAGGACGCGGCCAACAGCGGCACGTTCGCGATCGACTTCATCAACCTGGAGCTGGTCAGCCCGCGGGCGAACCCGGACCCGGCCCGGTACAAGGTGCCCACCGGCACCTCGCACCAGGAGGTCCAGAACGCTCTCGACGCGGTCCGGATGGACACCACCGGCACGTTCGTCGGTGTCTACCTGCCCGCCGGCAACTACGAGACGGCGCAGAAGCTCAGCGTCTACGGCAAGGCGGTCAAGGTCGTCGGCGCGGGCATGTGGTACACCCGCTTCCACACCCCGGTCGGCCAGGAGAACACCGACGCCGGCTTCCGGGTGGAGAGCAGCGCCAACGGCTCGTCCTTCGAGCACCTGGCGTTCTTCGGCAACTACACCATCCGCCAGGACGGCCCCGGCAAGGTCTGGGGCGAGCTGAAGACGGTCAACAACCTGACCTTTGACAGCGTCTGGGTCGAGCACACCGTCTGCGGCTGGTGGGGTGTCAACGTCAGCGGCTGGACCGTCAAGAACAGCCGGGTCCGCAACACCTTCGCCGACGGCATCAACCTGACCAACGACTCCACCAACAACCTCGTCACCAACGTCGAGGGCCGCGGCAACGGCGACGACGCGTTCGCGCTGTTCTCCGCGATCGACTCCGGTGGCTCGGTCGGCAACCACGGCAACGTCTTCGAGAACCTCTCGGCGACGCTGACCTGGCGAGCCGCGGGTCTTGCGGTGTACGGCGGCTACGACAACGTGTTCCGCAACCTGTACATCGCGGACATGCTGACGTACTCCGGCATCACGATCAGCTCGCTGGACTTCGGATACCCGTTCGTCGGATTCGGCACGACACCCACACGGTTCGAGAACATCTCGCTCGTGCGGGCCGGCGGCCACTTCTGGGGCAACCAGACCTTCGGCGCCATCTGGATCTTCGCGGCCTCGAAGGAGTTCCGCGGCATCCGGATCACCGATGTGGACATCGTCGACCCGACGTACTCCGGCATCATGTTCCAGTCGAAGTACCCGGAGCAGCAGCTGGTCACCGACACCGTCTTCACCAACGTCAGCATCAGCGGCGCGCAGAAGAGCGGTGACGCGTACGACGCCAAGTCCGGCATCGGCATCTGGGTCAACGAGATGCCCGAGGCGGGTCAGGGCCCGGCGAGGGGTTCGGCCACCTTCAACAACCTGACCTTCAGCAACAACTTCCAGAACATCCGCAACACGACCACCACCTTCACCCTCAACATCAGCTAGTAGGTAGAAAGGAAGGGCACCTTCTTAACGCTCCGCGTTGTAGAAGGTGCCCTTCTTCACGTCCTGAGGCGGTGAGCTGCGGGTTCGTGCGGCTATCGCAGTTGGTCGGCGTCCATGACGGCCTGGGCGAACGGACCCGGGGCCTCCTGGGGCACGTTGTGGCCGATGCCCTGCAGGGCGCGGTGCTGATACGGCCCCGTGAACCGGGCCCGGTACGCCGCACCGTCGCCCGGCGGCGTGAACGGGTCCACCTCGCCGTCGAGCGTGATCGTCGGAACCGCGATCGTCGGGCCCTTGGCCAGCCGCGCCTCCAGGTCGTCGTGGCGCGGGTCGCCCTCGGCCAGGCCCAGCCGCCAGCGGTAGTTGCCGATCACGATCGGCACGTAGTCGGGGTTGTCGAAGGACGCCGCTGTGCGGTCGAACGTCGCGTCGTCGAACTTCCACGTCGGGGAGTTGAACGTCCAGATCAGCTTCGCCAGGTCGTGCCGGTTCTCGTCGAGGCCGAGCTTGCCGCGCTCGGTCGAGAAGTAGTACTGGTACCACCACGCCCACTCGGCCTTCGGCGGCAGCGGCTGCTTGTTGGCCTCCCGGTTGGTGATCAGGTAGCCGGTCACCGAGACCAGCGCCTTCACCCGCTCCGGCCACAGCGCCGCCACGATGTCGGCGGTGCGCGAACCCCAGTCGTACCCGGCGAGCACCGCCTGCCGGATGCCCAGCGCGTCCATCAGCGCGACCAGGTCCAGCGCGAACGCCGACTGCTCGGCGGTACGCGGCGTCGCCGCGTCGCGGAACCTGGTCGTGCCGTGGCCGCGCAGGTGCGGCGTGATCGTGCGGTAGCCCTTCGCGGCCAGCAACGGCGCGACGGCGGTGTAGCTGTGGATGTCGTACGGCCAGCCGTGCAGCAGAAACACCGGCCGGCCGTCGGCGGGACCGGCCTCGACGTAGCCGACGTTCAGCTCGCCGGCGTCGATCTGGCGTACCGGACCGAAATCCGGCTGTGCCCGGGTCCCCGGGTCCGGCACGGTCGCGCCGGGACGGCCGCGTCCCGGCAGTGTGCCCGGAGTGGGAACCGCGGCACGGCCCGCGGCCCGGCTCGCGGCGGGTGGCGCGGCCAGGCCGCCGAGGGCGGCGACCGTGCCGGAGCCGAGGATCTTGCCGAACGTACGCCGGTCGACCATCCGGAACCTCCCTGAGGGGTCGACGGAGGTGAGCGCGTGCGGAAAGCCACCGCGGCGTGGACACGCGCGGACTCGTATGCCCAGCTCGGAGGCTACCTGCCGGGGCCGCGGCGCGAGTCGGTTCCGCAGGGTGTCGGATCGACGGCCACCCGGGGCAGGCGGAATGATGTAGGCATGTCGCTGGAACGGCTCGACCTGAGCAGCCCCGTCGCCCGGATCGGGTTCGGGCTGGCCGCGGTGGGGCGGCCGGGATACATCAACCTGCACCGGGAGCGGGATCTGCCCGCCGAGCGGACCGTCGACGAGCTGCGCGAGCGTACGTATGAGCTGCTCGACGCGGCGTACGCGGCCGGGGTGCGCTATGCCGACGCGGCGCGCTCGTACGGCCGCGCGGAGGAGTTCCTGGCCGGGTGGCTGGGCGCGCGGGACGTGCCCGACATGGTGGTCGGGAGCAAGTGGGGGTACACGTACACCGCGGGGTGGCGGGTGGACGCGGCGGTGCACGAGACCAAGGACCACGGGGTCGCGACGTTCGATCGGCAGCTCGCCGAGACGTGGGAGTTGTTGGGGGAGCGGCTGGATCTGTACCAGATCCATTCGCTGACCGTCGAGAGCCCGGCGCTGACCGATACCGCGCTGCACCGGCGGCTGGCCGAGCTGGCCGCGACCGGGGTGACCGTCGGCTTTTCCGCCAGCGGGCCCCGGCAAGCCGACGCTATCGACGCCGCGCTGGCCATCGAGGTCGACGGGGTGCCGCTGTTCCGCAGCGTGCAGGCGACGTGGAACGTACTCGAACCGTCCGCTGGCCGGGCGCTGGCCGCGGCCGGCGCCGCCGGCTGCCAGGTGATCGTGAAGGAGGCGATGGCCAACGGCCGGCTCGCCGAGCCGTCGCCGGAGCCGGGCGTGCTCGCCGACGTCGCGGCGGAGGCGGGCGCGCCGCAGGATGCGGTGGCGCTGGCGGCGGTGCTGGCCCAGCCGTGGGCGGGCGTCGTGCTGTCGGGTGCGGCCACGACCGCGCAGTTGGCGACGAACCTCGCCGCGGCCCGGGTGCGCCTGTCCGACGGGCAGCTGGCGCGGCTGGCGGCGCTGGCCGAGCCCGCCGAGCACTACTGGAAGCACCGCGCCACCCTGCCCTGGCAGTGACACCACGTCACGAACCTGCCCGCTCCGCATAAGTGCCACCACGCCACGAACCTACCTGCCTCCATAGACGATGGCCTATAACATCGAATCCGATGCGCGTTTTTTCGATGTGATAGGCCATCGTCTATGGAGGTCGAAGCTGCGTAGCGCGGACGCGCGGCTCCAGCAGCCCAGCCGCGCGAAACTGCCGATGGACCCGCAGGTCACAACGGTTAACCCGTTAAGAAGGTGCCCTTCCTCTACGCAAAACGATAAGAAGGTGCCCTTCCTTCATTCTGTTGTGCGGAGGGTGGTGGCTATGGCTTCGGTGGCGGCGGGGGCGTCGGGGCCGGTGGCGCGGATGGTGACGGTTTCGCCGGCGGTGGCGCCGAGGGCCAGGAGCGCTAGGACGCCTTTGGCGCTGGCGGTTTTGGCGCCGTAGACGATCTCGATGGTGCTGGTGAACTTGGCGGCGGTGACGACGACCTGGCCGGCGGGGCGGGCGTGCAGGTGGGCGGGCAGGACGACGGTGGTTTCAGAGCTTTCGGGCATGCCAGGCCTCCTCGGCGGCGTCGGCGACCGTGTCGAGGTCGGCGCCGGTGGCGGCGATGACGGCGGCGGCGACCGCGCCCTCGACGAACGGGGCGTCGACCAGGCGGACCCCGGGGTCCGGGTGCTGCTCCAGGAGGGCTTTCGCGGTGAGGACGGAGCTGCCCAGGTCGGGCAGGACCAGCACGCCCCCGCCGGAGCCGGCCTCGGCGATCGCGTCGCGGATCAGGTCGTACGAGGTGCCCAGGCCGCCGTCGTCGTCGCCGCCCGCGACGGTCACCGCGACCGCGTCGCCGGCCACCTGCCGCAGCAGCTCGCGCAGCCCGGCCGCCAGATCGGCGCTGTGCGAGACGAGGACCAGGCCAACGGTGCCGTTCATGTGGGGATGGTAGCCCCGCGGACCGGTAAACCGGGCACACTGCGCCCGGTCGGGGCAGGATGGACCTGACGACGCCCGTGAAGGGAGCCCGGCCGTGAAGAAGTTCATCAACCATCCGGACGCGGTGGTCCGTGAGTCGCTGGTGGGGCTGGCCGCCGCCCACCCGGACCTGCGGGTGGACCTGGAACAGCAGATAGTGGTACGGGCCGACGCGCCCCGGGCCGGCAAGGTCGGCCTGATCTCCGGCGGCGGGTCAGGTCACGAGCCCTTGCACGCCGGTTTCGTGGGGCTGGGCATGCTCGACGCGGCCTGCCCCGGCGAGGTGTTCACCTCGCCCGTGCCGGACCAGATCCTGGCCGCGGCGAAGGCGATCGACGCCGGATCGGGCGTGGTGCACATCGTGAAGAACTACACCGGCGACGTCATGAACTTCCAGCTGGCCGCGGAGCTGTCCGCCGACGAGGGCATCGAGGTGCACTCGGTGCTGGTCGACGACGACGTGGCGGTGGAGGACTCCACCTGGACCGCGGGCCGCCGGGGCACGGGCGCGACGATGCTGGTCGAGAAGATCGCCGGGGCGCTGGCCGAGGAGGGCGGGGACGCGGTCTCGGTGGCCGCGCTGGGCACCCGGGTCAACGAGGCCAGCGCCTCGTTCGCGATCGCCCTGACCCCGTGCACCACACCCGCGGCCGGGCGGCCCGGCTTCGAGCTGGGCGAGGACGAGATGGAGGTCGGCGTCGGCATCCACGGCGAGCCGGGCCGCCGCCGGGAGAAGCTGCTGCCCGCCCGGGACATCGCCACGATGACGCTGGAGGCGATCCTCGCCGCGAAACCCGTCGCCGCGGGCGAGGACGCGATCGTGCTGATGAACGGGCTCGGCGCGACCCCGCTGATCGAGCTGTACCTGCTCTACGGCGAGTTCGCGGGGCTGCTGGAGTCGGCCGGGGTGCGTATCGCGCGCAACCTCGTCGGCAACTACGTGACCAGCCTGGACATGGCCGGCATGTCGCTGACGGTGTGCCGGGCCGACCCGGAGCTGCTGCGGCTGTGGGACGCCCCGGTGCGCACCCCGGCCCTGCGCTGGGGGGTCTGACGATGGACGTCGCGCTCGCCAAGGCCTGGCTGGACGCCGCCGCGGACGCGATCGCGGCCCAGGCCGACCATCTGACCACGCTGGACGCCGCGATCGGCGATTCCGACCACGGCGTCAACATGAACCGCGGCTTCGGCGCGGTGCGCACCGCGCTGGCCGGGGCCGCGCCCGACGGCGTCGGCGCGGTGTTCACGCTGGCCGGGTCGACACTCGTGTCCAAGGTCGGCGGGGCGGCCGGGCCGCTGTACGGCAGCGCCTTGCGGGCGCTGGGCAAGTCGCTGCCGGAGGGGCCGGAGGTGGACGCGGCGGCGTTCGGGGCAGGGTTGCGCGCCGGGCTGGAGGCGCTGCGCAAGCTGGGCGGGGCCGCGCCCGGCGACAAGACCATCGTGGACGCGTACCTGCCCGCGGTCGACGCCTACGACGCGGCGCAGCGCGAGCACGCCGGGGACGGCGACGGCGGGCTGGGCGCGGCCGCCCGCGCCGCCGCGCAGGCCGCGGCCGAGGGCATGCGGGCCACGGTGCCGCTGCAAGCCCGCAAGGGGCGCGCGTCGTACCTCGGCGAGCGCAGCATCGGGCACCAGGACCCGGGCGCCACCTCGACCTGGCTGATCTTCCAGGCCCTGGCCGACACCGCCGCGCCATGAGACCCGAGGTCTACTGCGGGGTGACGGGAGCGCCCGGGATCGCGGTGGGCAAGCTGCGTCATCTGGCGTACGGCACCAACGGCGAATCGGCGACCGCCACCCCGGACCAGGTCGGGGCGGCGTTCGACGCGGTCGCGGCCCGGCTGCGCTGCACCGCGCAGAGCATGCGCGCCCGGGGCGAGAACGGCACGCCCGCCGACATCCTGGAGGCGACCGCGCTCATCGCCGACGACCCCGACCTGCGCTCGGCCGCGATCGGCGAGGTCGAGAACGGCACCCCGGCCGACCGGGCGGTGCTCGCCGCGGCGGAGCGGTACGCGAACGTGCTGGCCGCGCTCTCGGACCCCACGCTGGCGGCCCGGGCCGCCGACGTGCGCCAGATCGGCCGCCGCGTGGTCGACCAGTTGCGGATGGGGGGCGGCCCGGCCCCGGAGCCCGACGACGAACCGGTGATCCTGGTCGCCGAGGAGCTGGGCGCCGACGACCTGCTCGACCCGTCGGTCACCGTGGTGGGCGGGGTGTCCCGGCTCGGCGGGCCGAACGCGCACGTGGCGATCGTGGCGCGGGCGCTGGGCGTGCCGCTGCTGTTCGGCGTGACCGTGCCGACATCGTCGGCGGGCCGGGAGGCGGTGCTGGACGCGGTCGTGGCGACGCTGACGGTGTCCCCGACGGCGCAACGGCTGGAGGCCGCCCGCCGGTCGGCGATGGTGGCGCGTCGGCGGCGCGAGGAGCTGGCGGCGCAGCGCGGCCAGCCGGCGGTGACCCTGGACGGCACCCCGGTGACGCTGCTGGTCAACGTCTCGACCGCGGCGGACGCGGTGGCGGGCCTGGCCGCCGGGGCGCAGGGTTCCGGGCTGATCCGCACCGAAGTGGCCTTCCTGAACACGCGGCACTGGCCGACCCGCGCCGAACACGCCGCGGCGCTGCGGCCGGTGCTGGCGGCGCTGGCCGGGCACCGGGCGACGGTGCGCACGCTCGACTTCGCGCCGGACAAGCTGCCGCCGTTCCTGTGGGGCACCTCGTCGCGTCATCGCGGGCTGGAGCTGATGCTGGACAACCCGCAGGCGCTCGCCGACCAGTTCGCGGCCATCCTCGACGAGGCCGACGGCGCCCAGCTGCGGGTCATGATCCCGATGGTGGTCTCGGTGGCCCAGCTGGCCCGCTGCCGGGACCTGCTCGGCGCGGCCGCCGCCGAGCGCGGGGTGCCCGCACCGCCGCTGGGCGCGATGATCGAGCTGCCCGAGGCGGTGGAGTCGGTAGACGAGCTCGCGGCCGCGGCCGACTTCCTGTCGATCGGCAGCAACGACCTGACCGCGGCGCTGCTCGGGCTGGACCGGCGCGATCCGGCGCTGACACCGGGCCGGATCGCCGAGCCGGTGGTGCTGGCGGCGGTCACAGCGGTGGTGCGCGCGGGCCGTCGGCACGACCGGGACGTGTCGGTGTGCGGCGACGCCGCCGGTGACCCTGCACTGGTGCCGCTGCTGCTGTCGACGGGCTGCCGGACCCTGTCGGCGGCCCCGACGGCGCTGGACGAGGTGCGCGCCGCGGTTCGTGACACGACGCTGGACGTCGGCGAATAAAGCCCATCTCGTACGCATCGCGCACGAGGCGCGCCATACCCGGCAGCGGGTATCGGAGAGCGATCCAGCCTGGACGCGATTCGTTCTATGCTGGACACGTAGCGCGAGTGGATCACCGTTTTCGGTGGTCGGCGGCGGTTTCCTGCCGCGACGGCACACGACCTTCCGCGCGCCGCACGGCCTCGCCGCCCTACCCGCGGACACCTCTGGGGGGCGGACAGACATGGCAAGTTCCGGGACGGCAGTGGACAAGCCGAGCGCCACGAAGGGGTTGTGGCGCGAGCTGAGCGCGGAGTTCGCCGGCACCATGATCCTGATTCTGTTCGGCGTCGGGGTCGTGGCCCAGGTCGTCGGCGGCGGGCTCGGCGACCACGACAGCATCGCCTGGGCCTGGGGCCTGGGCGTGACCATGGGTGTGTACGTCGCGGCGCGGATCAGCGGCGGCCACCTCAATCCGGCGGTGACCTTCTCGCTGGCCCTGTTCAAGGGGTTCCCCTGGGTGAAGGTGCTGCCCTACATCGTCGCCCAGTTCCTGGGCGCGTTCGTGGCGGCGCTGCTCGTGCGCTGGAACTACACCGAGGTGCTGCACCAGACGGACCCGGGTCTGACCATGAAGACGCAAGGCGTCTTCTCCACCCTGCCGGGCAACGGCTCGCTGCCGATCGGCACCTGGGGCGCGTTCCGCGACCAGATCATCGGCACGGCGATCCTGCTGTTCGTGGTGCTGGCGCTGACCGACCTGCTCAACCTGCCGCCGCTGGCCAACCTGGCCCCGCTGATGATCGGTCTGCTGGTGGTCGGGATCGGCATGGCCTGGGGCACGGCGGCCGGCTACGCGATCAACCCGGCCCGTGACTTCGGGCCCCGGCTGGCGTCTTATCTGACCGGTTACGAGTCCGCCTTCAGAGATCAGTATGGGAATCTCTATTTCTGGGTGCCGATCGTCGCGCCGCTCATCGGCGGGCCGCTGGGCGCCTGGCTGTACCACGTGCTCATCGGCCGGTATCTGACGGTCGAGCAGGTGGAGGAGGCAGTCACGCCGGTCGGCACGGTCGGCGTGAAGGAGTCCGGCACGTCCGAGAACAACGCGTGAGCACAGCGACCGGCACGTTCAGTGGAGAGGGACGCGAGATGGCTGACTTCGTGGGTGCGATCGATCAGGGGACGACGAGCACACGGTTCATGATCTTCGACCGGGGCGGCAACGAGGTCGGCAAGCACCAGCTCGAGCACAAGCAGTACCTGCCGCAGGCGGGCTGGGTGGAGCACAACCCGCTGGAGATCTGGGAGCGGACCAGCGCCGTCATCCGTACAGCGCTGGCCCAGCGCAAGCTGCAGGCGTCCGACCTGGCCGCGGTCGGCATCACCAACCAGCGGGAGACCACCGTGGTGTGGGACCGCCGGACCGGCCGGCCCTACTACAACGCCATCGTCTGGCAGGACACCCGCACCGACCGCATCGCGTCCGCGCTGGACCGCGACGGCCGGGGCGACACCATCCGGCGCAAGGCCGGGCTGCCGCCGGCGACGTACTTCTCCGGCGGCAAGATCCAGTGGATCCTGGAGAACGTCGACGGCGTACGCGAGGCCGCCCAGCGCGGCGACGCCCTGTTCGGCAACACCGACACCTGGACGCTGTGGTACCTGACCGGCGGCTCCGACGGCGGCGTGCACATCACCGACGTGACCAACGCCAGCCGCACCATGCTGATGAACCTGGAGACGCTGGACTGGGACGACGAACTGCTGTCGTTCTTCGACATCCCGCGCGCGATGCTGCCGGAGATCAGGCCGTCGTCGGACCCCTCGCTGTACGGCACGACCCGCGCGGGCGGGCCGTTCGCCGGGGAGATCCCGCTGCCGGCGTCGCTGGGCGACCAGCAGGCGGCCACGGTCGGCCAGGTGTGCTTCGCGCCCGGCGAGGCGAAGAACACCTACGGGACCGGTAACTTCATGCTGCTCAACACCGGCACCGAGCTGGTGCGCTCGAAGTCGGGCCTGCTGACCACGGTCTGCTACAAGTTCGGCGACCAGCCCGCGGTGTACGCCCTGGAAGGCTCCATCGCGGTGACCGGCTCGGCCATCCAGTGGCTGCGCGACCAGCTCGGCATCATCAGCGGCGCGGCGCAGAGCGAGTCGCTGGCCCGGCAGGTCGAGGACAACGGCGGCATCTACTTCGTGCCCGCGTTCTCCGGCCTGTTCGCGCCGTACTGGCGATCCGACGCGCGCGGGGTGATCGTGGGCCTGTCCCGCTTCAACACCAACGCGCACCTGGCCCGCGCCGCCCTGGAGGCGATCTGCTACCAGTCGCGCGACGTGGTCGAGGCGATGGAGAAGGACTCCGGGGTGGCCCTGGAGTTCCTCAAGGTCGACGGCGGCATCACCGCCAACAAGCTGTGCATGCAGCTGCAGGCCGACATCCTCGGCGTGCCGGTTAGCAAGCCCGTGGTCGCCGAGACGACGGCGCTGGGCGCTGCGTACGCGGCCGGGCTCGCCGTCGGGTTCTGGCAGAACACCGACCAGCTGCGCGAGCAGTGGCACGAGGACCAGCGCTGGGAGCCGACCTGGACCGACGAGCAGCGTGAAGTGGGCTACCAGGGCTGGAAGAAGGCCGTCGAGCGGACCCTGAACTGGGTCGAGGTCGGGTAAGGGGCCCACGATGGACGTCGTCGCGCTTTCCGCTGAGTCGCGCCGCCAGGCGCTGGCCGACATGGCCGCTCGTGAACTGGACATCCTCGTCATCGGCGGCGGCGTGGTCGGCGCCGGCGCGGCGCTGGACGCGGTCACCCGGGGGCTGACCACGGGCCTGGTCGAGGCGCGGGACTGGGCCTCGGGCACGTCCAGCCGGTCCAGCAAGCTGATCCACGGCGGCCTGCGCTACCTGGAGATGCTGGACTTCGGACTGGTCGCCGAGGCGCTGAAGGAGCGGGCGCTGCTGCTCACCCGGCTCGCCCCGCACCTGGTCAAGCCCGTGAAGTTCCTGTACCCGCTGACGCACCGGGTGTGGGAGCGGCCCTACGTCGGGTCGGGCGTGCTGCTGTACGACACGATGGGTCTGGGCACCGGCGCGGGCCGGGGCGTGCCGCACCACCGGCACCTGAGCCATCGCCGGGCGCTGCGCGAGGCCCCGTGCCTGAAGAAGGCCTCGCTGGTCGGCGCGGTGCAGTACTGGGACGGGCAGGTCGACGACGCCCGGCACACCATGACCGTGGTGCGCACCGCGGCGTCCTACGGCGCGATGGTCGCCAACCGGGCCCGCATCAACGAGTTCCTGCGCGAGGGGGAACGGGTCGTCGGCGCACAGGTCGAGGACGTGGTCACCGGGGAGACGTACGAGATCCGCGCCCAGCAGGTGATCAACGCGACGGGCGTGTGGACCGACGAGACGCAGCGGATGGCCGACACCCGGGGGCAGTTCCACGTGCGCGCCTCCAAGGGTGTGCACCTGCTGGTGCCGCGCGACCGCATCCAGTCGCGTACCGGGCTGATCCTGCGCACCGAGAAGAGCGTGCTGTTCGTGATCCCGTGGGGGCGGCACTGGATCGTCGGCACCACCGACACGGACTGGAACCTGGACCTGGCCCATCCGGCGGCCACCGCCGGCGACATCAAATACATCCTGGAGCACGTGAACTCGGTGCTGGTCACCAAGCTGACCACGGCCGATGTCGAGGGCGTCTACGCCGGGCTGCGCCCGCTGCTGGCGGGGGAGTCCGAACAGACCAGCAAGCTGTCCCGCGAGCACCTGGTCGGGCACCCGGTGCCGGGGCTGGTGGTGATCGCCGGCGGCAAGTACACGACGTACCGGGTGATGGGCAAGGACGCGGTCGACGAGGCCGTGCGCAACCTGGACCAGCGGGTGCCGGAGTCGATGACGCACGAGGTGCCGCTGGCCGGGGCCGAGGGCTACAAAGTGCTGTGGAACCGGCGGCACCTGATGGCGCAGGAGTCGGGGCTGCACGTGGTGCGCATCGAGCACCTGCTCAACCGGTACGGCTCGATGATCCACGAGTTGCTGCGGCTGGTCGCCGACGATCCGTCGCTGGCCGAGCCGCTGCCCGGAGCGGACGACTACCTGGGCGCGGAGGCGGTGTACGCCGCGTCGCACGAGGGTGCGCTGCACGTCGACGACGTGCTGGCCCGGCGCACCCGGGCGTCGATCGAGACCTGGTCGCGCGGGGTGCAGGCGGCGCCGACCGTGGCCCGGCTGATGGGCGGGGTGCTGGGCTGGTCCGACAAGGAGATCGAGGAGGAGATCGAGGTCTACACCGCGCGAGTGCAGGCCGAGCGGCAGTCGCAGGAGGAGCCCGACGACGAGTCAGCCGAGCAGGTTCGGCTGGCCGCGCCCGATCTTGGTTGAGCGCGCTTAATGTGATTTCATGCGAATCGTCCCAGTAGTGCGTGATGTCAGGTTTTGGAGCGCCGGGCTGCTGGCGGGCGCACTGCTGCTGGGCGGGTGCACCGGTTCGCCGCCGCCCGCGCGGCCGGGACCGATGGGCCTCGAACCCGGGCTGGAGGCCGACACCCCGGCCGAAGTCGACCTCGCCGGGGTCGGCGACCCGTACTTCCCGAACTACGGCAACGGCGGCTACGACGTCGCGTCGTACGCGCTGAAGGTGAAGTTCGATCCGGCCTCCGGCCGGCTCGACGGTGCCGCCACCGTCAAGGCCAAGGCCACCGTGCCGCTGGACCGTTTCCACCTCGACCTGATCGGTTTGACCGTGGACTCGGTAATGGTCGAGGGCGACCCTGCCGAGGTCAAGCGGGACCGCGACGAGCTCGTGATCACTCCGACCCGGCACATCGACTCGGGCCAGGCGTTCACCGCGGTCGTGAAATACCACGGCAATCCGGGGGAGAGCCCGGAGCGCGACGCCGACCACAACGGCTTCTTCGTGGGCAAGGACGGCGCGGTGGCGGTCGGCGAGCCGCAGTCCGCGGCGGCCTGGTTCCCGGCCAACGACCACCCGCGCGACAAGGCCCTCTACACCATCGACGTGACCGTGCCGAACAAGCTCAGCGGGCTGAGCAACGGCGTGCTCAAGGGCAAGAAGACCGACGGCGACTGGACCACCTGGAGCTGGGACGTCACCTCGCCGATGGCGTCCTATCTGGCGACCATGGTCGTCGGGGACTACCGGGTGACGCAGACCCAGCACCGGGGCAAGCCGGTGGTCTACGCGATCGCGTCGAGCGTCCCGGTGGGCGAGGCCGACCGCAACCTGGCCCGGACCCCCGAGGTCGCGGACTTCCTGGAGAGCCTGTTCGGGCCGTACCCGTTCGACGCGTACGGCGGCATCGTGGTCGGCGACAACCGGGTCTCCGACGAGCTGGAGAACCAGACCCGGCCCATCTACCTGCCCAAGACCTGGGAGAAGGGGCCGGACACGATCATCCTGGCGCACGAGTTGGCCCACCAGTGGTTCGGCGACAGCGTCTCGGTGCAGTCCTGGCGCGACATGTGGCTCAACGAGGGCTTCGCGACGTACGCCGAGTGGCTGTGGGACGAGCACCAGGGCGGGCGTACCGTGCAGGAGCACTACGACCGGCGGTACAAGGACCGCAAGGACCGGATGTGGCGGGTGCCGACGGCCGACCCCGGCAGCGACGGCATCTTCTCCAGCAGCGTCTACGAGCGTGGCGCGATGACCCTGCATGCGCTGCGCAAGCTGGTCGGGGACGACAAGTTCTTCACCATCATGCGCACCTGGACCGCCGAGCAGCGCGACGGCAACGCCAGCACCGCCGAGTTCGTCACGCTGGCCGAACGCATCGCCGCGCGGCCGCTCACCGCCTTCTTCCAGCCGTGGCTGTACGGCAAGACCCGCCCCGAGTGACCCGTTCCGCTCCGGACTCGGGGCACGCGGTTCGCGCAGGCGCCTTGCCATAGACATTGGCCTATCACATCGAATCCGAGTCGCGATTTTTCGATGTGATAGGCCAACGTCGATTGCGGGGCGGGGCGGGGCGGGGGGCGGGGTCAGGGGTTGAGGGGAGCGCGGTTGAGGCCGTGTTCGGCTAGCTGTTCGGTCATGTAGGCGACGACCGTGGCGATGAGGACCACGGGGGTCATCGCGAAGCCGAGGGGGCCGAGCAGGAGTACGACCAGGACCACGGCGCTGACGGGTAGGGGCAGCATGGCGACGGTGGCCGCGGCCATGCCGGCCGCCATCGCGGGGACGGCGCCGAAGCCGGGCAGCGGGGCGGCCAGCACGCCGAGTGCGCCGCCCAGGCTCACGGCTGGGAAGATCGGGCCGCCGCGCAGGGTCGCCAGGGACAGCGCGTAGCCGAGTCCCTTGAACACGACCAGGGCCAGCAGCGCCGCCTCGGGCCAGGCGCGGGGGTCGGCGGCCAGGGCCGCGAGGGTCTGCTGGCCCGACAGCGCCACCTCGGCCGGAGAACGGCCGGTGAGCAGGGCGTACGCGGCGGCGCAGGCGCCCACACCGAGGGCGGCCAACACGGTCGTCGACAGCGGGCGGGCGGCGACGCGGGGGGCGAGCTGCTTGGCGAGGCCGCGTACTCCCCGGATGCCGATCGCGGCGACGACCGCGAGCGGCAGTGCCCACAGCAGGTCGCCGAGGTCGGGCCGGACGGCGCTGCCCGGTGGGATCGGCAGGGTCAGCGAGCCGATCGGCAGGCCGGACCACAGCCCCAGTCCGGTGAACACGATCGAGCCGACGCCCGCCGCCAGCAGGCAGGGGAGCACCACCGCAGACAGGGCCGCGCCGCTGAGCTGCACCATCTCGATCAGCAGCACTGCCGCGACGATGGGGGAGCCGAAGATCGCGGCGATCGCCGCCGCCGCGCCCGCGCCGCTGACGATCAGGGCGCGCCGGTTGCCCGGGGAGATGCCGAAGGCGTGCGCGGCCAGCAGCGCCAGCCCGCCGCCGCCGGCGATGAGCGGGGCCTCCGGGCCGAGCACCGCGCCCAGCGGCAGGCTGATCAGCGCGGCGACCAGCACCCAGGGCAGTTCTGAGGCGCTCGGCGGCGGGCCGCCCATGCCGGCGACGGGGGTGTGCCCGCCGTGCCCGGGAGCCCAGCGGGCGACCGCGCCGACGCCGAGGCCGGCCAGGGCCAGCATGGGCAGCGGCCACCACCAGGGCGGCTGTTCGCCGCCGGTGAGTGCCTGCGGGATGGTGTGCCAGACCTCGTGCTCGGCGGCGTGCAGCAGGGCGAGGAATCCGAACGCGACCAGCGACACCGGCACGCCCACCAGCCCGGCGATCCCGAGCACGCGCAGGTACTCGGGGTGCCTGATGAGTTCGAGCGCGCGGTCCCGGGTCTGCTGTGGGGACAATTCCGACATGTCACCACGCTAGGTGCTGGGCTGCGTGCGCGGGCGCGGATGGCGCCCGCGGGTCAGGCCGCGACCGGGACCTCCAGGGCGTGGCGGTCCCAGTTGGCCAGCTCGGCGTCGGCCTCATAGGTGCACTGCAGGAACGTCAGCAGGGTCGCGTCCGGATCGTCGGCGGTGCGCACCACCTCGTACGGCAGCAGGAACTCGCCCAGCTCCGTGTCGTAGCGGGCGCGCTCGGGCGAGATCGGCCAGTCGCGGAACCCGGGAGGCTCGGGGTAGGCGTAGGCGTAGAACGCGCCCTCCGCGCCGCCGCCCGGCCAGAAGCCGCAGCTGCTCACCTCGTGGTCGTAGGCCAGCCGGCTGACCCGGTCGGGGCAGTTGGGCACCCCGCCCGGATGCGGCGGGGCGGTCTCCCCGGAGAAGCGGGTCACCGCCAGGTCCAGCGCGCCCCAGAACAGGTGCACCGGGCTGACCTTGCCCTGGAAGCGGGCCCGGAACGCGGTGAACACCCGGTGCATCTGCACCGTCGCCAGCCAGAACCGGTGCGCGTACTCCGGGTCGTACGCGCAGTGCTGCTCGTCCTGGGCGAAGGGGATCGCCACCGGGAGCTCCACCGGGCGGGCCATGATGTCGACGGGCATGCCGAGCGAGTCCAGCGACTGCATCACGGCCGCGTAAAAGTCGGCGACGCTGCGCGGGCGCAACTCCACCTCGCGGCGCTCACCGCCGGTGGTGTGCAGGTCGAGCACGTGCCGCTGGAAGTCGAACGTGATCTCCAACCCGGCCGAGCCGTACGGCATCAGCGAGGTGGTGAAGCCGCGTACGTCCACGTACAGCGGCACCTGCCACCAATGGTTGATCATGGGTTCGAGCGCGAGCCGCACCTTGCCCACCACCTGGGTCCACAGGTGCAGGGTGTCCCGGGTGTCCTTCCACTCGGCCAGCGGCAACGCCGGCCAGACTCCCTTGCTGGTCATGGTCCCAGCATGCCGGAGCCGTGCCGGGCGCGGCGGCCGTTCGGCCGGGCTCGCGGCGTTACCGTCGGGAGATGGCGAAGGCGGGCGGCGGGTTCCTGCGCTGGGTGGAGCTGGACGACGACGGCGCGGACACGGAGGCGTACCCGTTCTCGCTGCCGGTGGTGGCAGGGCTGCGCAAGGCCGGGCGGCTGGAGCTGGACCCGAAGGTGACGTTCCTGGTCGGCGACAACGGCACCGGCAAGTCGACCCTGATCGAGGCGATCGCGGTGGCGGCCGGGTTCAACCCCGAGGGCGGCTCGCAGAACTTCCACTTCGCCACCCGGGCCAGCGAGTCCGCGCTCGGCGAGCACCTGACCCTGGTCCGCGGGCTGCGCAAACCGCGCACCGGGTTCTTCCTGCGGGCGGAGTCGTTCTACAACGTCGCCACCGAGATCGAGCGCCTGG
The DNA here is from genome assembly GCF_040648615.1 of Catellatospora sp. NPDC049111. Taxonomy (NCBI): domain Bacteria; kingdom Bacillati; phylum Actinomycetota; class Actinomycetes; order Micromonosporales; family Micromonosporaceae; genus Catellatospora; species Catellatospora sp. NPDC049111. The sequence goes on from NZ_JBEZEB010000060.1 coordinate 31,663, forward strand.
AGGTGCAGGGCTCCTACGGCGGGCGCAACCTGCACGAGCGCTCGCACGGCGAGTCGTTCCTGGACCTGGTCACGCACCGGTTCGGACCGCAGGGGCTGTACCTGCTGGACGAGCCGGAAGCGGCGCTGTCGGTGTACGGCTGCCTGGCCGTCATCGCCCGGATCCAGGAGCTGACCGGGCAGGGCTCGCAGTTCGTGGTCGCCACCCACTCGCCGATCCTGCTCGCCGTGCCCGGGGCGCGCATCCTGCAGCTGGACAGCGGCGGCGGGATCACCCCCGTCGGCTTCGACGAGGCCGAGCCGGTCGCGCTGACCCGCTCGTTCCTCGCCGAGCCGCAGGTGTACCTGCACCACCTGCTGTCCGAGGCGGACCTGGGCGACCGGCGGGGCGGCGCCGCGGGCTAGCCGCCGAGCTGGAACACGTTGATCCGGCTGAGCTGCGCGTCGATGAAGGTCAGCGCACTCCCGGCGTCGTAGCTTGCCACCTGGACCAGTTCCGTGGTGGGCAGGAAGGCGCGGCCGGGGTCGCCGACCAGGATCCGCGCGCCGCGCTCGGCTGCCCGGCGCAGGAACGGCAGCACCCGGGCGGCCATCTCGTCGCTGTAGAAGACGTCGCCGGCGAGCACCAGGTCGGCGTCGCCGCCGTCGCCGTCGAGCAGGTCGCCCTGTCGGCCTGTCACGGTCACCCCGTTGGCCCGCGCGTTGAGCGCGACCGCGGCGATGGCGTACGGGTCGATGTCGTTGGCGGTCACCGTGGCCGCCCCGGCCAGCCCGGCCGCGATCCCGGCCAGGCCGGAGCCCGCGGCGAGGTCGAGCACCCGGCGTCCGCGCGCCACCTCGGGATTGTCGAGCACGTACCGGGCGACGCCCTGCCCGCCGGCCCAGGCCGAGGCCCAGTACGGAGTGGGCATGGCGCGTCCCGCCTCGGCTTCCATCCGGGCCCACCACACGATCGCGTCGACCGCGAGGTGCAGGCGGATCTCGGGCACGAGGGGCACCTGGGTCAGGCTGAGCCGGTCGAGTCCGTCGCTCTGCGCCGGTAGCGTTTTGTCCTGAAGGTCATGCATTGCGAAATCAACGCGACCTGTCACTCGCCCAGCATGCCCGATCCGGTGCTCGATCGGTCGCAGAATCGCCCTGTTCGTCGGCAAAAGTCATCCTTCCCGTGCATGGCGCGCTAGGGTCAGCGGTTGTGGGGCAATAGCCGCACCGCGCAGTGCGGTGCGGGGCAGTCGACGGCCCCTGAGAGGGATTCATGGCAACCGGCACCGTCAAGTGGTTCAACGCTGAGAAGGGCTTCGGCTTCATCGAGCAGGACGGCGGGGGTGCGGACGTGTTCGTCCACTACTCCGCCATCTCCGGTGGCGGCTACCGCGAGCTCCAAGAGGGCCAGCAGGTCGAGTTCGAGGTCACCCAGGGCCAGAAGGGCCCGCAGGCGGCCAACGTCCACCCGCTCTGATCAGTGCAGCAAAGGGCGTCCCCGCCACCGTACAGGTGGCGGGGACGCCCTTTCCGTCCGCCCCCGAACGTCACGCCCCGGCCAGGGCGGGCTCGGCCGGCGTGACCGGACCCGCCTGCGTCACCTCGGGCTCGGCCGGCCGCAGGGCCAGTGCCAGCACGTCGGCGACATCGGACAGCACGTGGATCGTCAGACCCTCGCGCACGTCGGCCGGCACGTCGTCCAGGTCAGGCTCGTTGCGGGCCGGGATGATCACCTCGGTGAGGCCCGCCCGGTGCGCCGCCAGCAGCTTCTGCTTGACGCCGCCGATGGGCAGCACCCGCCCGTTCAGGGTGACCTCGCCGGTCATCCCGAACTCCGGCCGGACCGGACGTCCCGACGCCAGCGACGCCAGGGCGGTGACCATGGTGATACCGGCACTCGGGCCGTCCTTGGGCACCGCGCCCGCGGGCACGTGCAGGTGGATCCGCCGCCCGGCCAGCGCGTTGGGGTCCAGCCCCAGCTGGCGGCCGTGCGAGCGCAGGTACGACAGCGCGATGTGCGCCGACTCCTTCATCACGTCGCCGAGCTGGCCGGTCAGGGTCAGCCCTGGCTCACCGTCCATCGAGGTCGCCTCGATGAACAGCACGTCGCCACCGGCACCGGTGACCGCGAGTCCGGTCGCGACACCGGGCGTAGCCGTACGCTCCGCCGACTCCGGCGTGAACCGGGGACGGCCCAGGAACTCCTTGAGGTTGCCGTTGTCCACCTGCACCTGAGCGCTGTCGCTCGCCTGCTTGACGGCGACCTTGCGCAGGATGCGGGCCAGGGCGCGCTCCAGCTGGCGTACGCCCGCCTCACGGGTGTGCTCGGCGGCGATCGCGCCCAGCGCGCCGTCGCTGATCGACACCTCGTCGGCGGTCAGGCCGGCCCGGTCGAGCTGCCGCGGCAGCAGGTGGTCCCGGGCGATGGCCACCTTCTCCTGCTCGGTGTAGCCGTCCAGGGTGACCAGCTCCATCCGGTCCAGCAGCGGGCCGGGGATGGTCTCCACCACGTTCGCGGTGGCCAGGAACAGCACATCGGACAGGTCGAGGTCGACCTCCAGGTAGTGATCCCGGAAGGTGTGGTTCTGCGCCGGGTCGAGGACCTCGAGCAGGGCCGCGGCCGGGTCGCCGGCGTACCCCGCGGAGATCTTGTCGACCTCGTCCAGCAGCACCACCGGGTTCATCGAACCCGCCTCGCGCAGCGCCCGGACCAGGCGGCCCGGCAGCGCGCCGACGTAGGTGCGCCGGTGGCCGCGGATCTCCGCCTCGTCGCGCACGCCGCCCAGCGACACCCGGACGAACTTGCGCCCGAGCGCCCGCGCGACGGATTCGCCGAGGCTGGTCTTGCCCACCCCGGGCGGACCGGCCAGGGCCAGCACCGCGCCGGAGCCGCGGCCGCCGACCTTGTCCAGGTTGCGGGCCGCGCGGCGGTTGCGCACCGCCAGGTACTCCAGGATGCGGTCCTTGACGTCGTCGAGGCCCGCGTGGTCGGCGTCCAGCACCGCCCGCGCCGCCGCGAGGTCGGTGTTGTCGTCGGTACGCACGTTCCACGGCATCTCCAGCACCGTGTCCAGCCAGGTGCGGATCCAGCTCGTCTCCGGGGAGGCGTCGCTGGCGCGCTCCAGCTTGCCGACCTCCCGCAGCGCCGCTTCCCGCACCTTCTCGGGCAGGTCGGCGGCCTCCACCCGGGACCGGTAGTCGGCCGAGCCCTCGGGCTCGTCCTCACCCAGCTCCTTGCGGATCGCGGCCAGCTGCTGGCGCAGCAGGAACTCGCGCTGGGACTTCTCCAGCCCCTCGCGCACCTCGCTGTTGATCTTCTCGGAGACCTCCTGCTCGGCCGCGTGCTCACGCGCCCAGCCGACCAGCAGCTCCAGCCGCGCCGTCACGTCCGGCGAGCCGAGCAGCTCCACCTTCTGCGCCAGCGTCAGCCACGGGGCGTACCCGGCCGAGTCGGCCAGCTCGCTGAGGTCGGTCATCCGCTCGACGGCGTCGATGATCTGCCACGCGCCGCGCTGCTGCAGCTCGGCGGTGACCAGCGCCTTGTACTCGCGGGCCAGCTCCTTGGCGCGGCCGGCCGGTTCCGGCTCGGTGACCAGGGTCGCCTCGACCCACAGCGCCGCGCCCGGTCCGGGCACGCCGGAGCCGATGCGGGCACGGGTGACACCGCGCAGCACGGCGGCGCGCTCCCCGCTGGGGAGGCGGCCGACCTTCTCGATCACCGCGGTCACGCCGTACGTGCCGTACTCGCCGTCCAGCCGCGGCACGGCCAGCACGGTCTTGTCACCGGATGCCCGCGCCGCGTCGATCGCGGCCTGGGTGTCCGGCTGGAGCGCCACCGCCACCACGTTGCCGGGCAGCAGAACGGCGTCGTCCAGGGGAAGAACGGGGAGTGTGGTCATCGTCGACACCTGCCATTCTGAACTTGAGTCTTACCCACTCAAGTCCAGGACGACCTTGGTTGTTCCCTCAACCAACCCGTGTGACCCACGCCACTCCTTGAGTGCGCTTTTTCAAGATCGTCCGACTTGCCTGGCAGTCGTGCGTATCTTGAAGCGGCATACGCACAGGTGCCTGGCAAGTCGGACGATCGAGGGCCCGGGGCGACAGCCGGCGTCAACGGCGGCAACCTCGGCTGGGGGTCAGCAATTCCCGCGCGGGATGTAGAGGGGGCGGTCGGTGTCCTCGGCAGTGTTGGCGGACGCCGCCGCGCCCACCAGGGTGGCCTCGGCGTGGCTCGCCGCCGCAGGCGAGGGGACCACGGGGGCGGTGTGGATCTCTGGCCCGGCCGGGACCTCGGGACCGGCGTTCGTCTCGGGACCCGCATTGACCTCGGGACCCGCATCGACCTCGGGCGCCGGGCCGACCTCGGGCGTCGGGCCGACCTCGGCCACGGCGTGGGTCTCGGTCGCCGCGTCGGCCTCGGGAGCGGCCGGGGTGGGAGAGGTGGCCGGTTCCGCCTGGGCGGCCGTGGCCGCGGCCATCATCGCGGCGAACTCGTCGGCGTCGGACTGCCCGGTGGGCTGAGCTGCGGCCAGGGCCGCACCGTACGCGTCGGCGCTCAGGATCCCGGTGGGCTTCGGGGCGAGCAGGCCGACGGCCAGGCCGGTGATCACGGGCATCACCGAGTACGAGGAGGCGACGTCGGAGAAGTAGACGTCCAGTCCGATGTTGAACGCGCCGCCCAGGTAGAGGCCCAGGTCGCCGGCTGTGGTGACGGCGGCCCACACGAGACCGACGAGCACGCCCTCGGGGCCGGCGGCCATCGGACGCTTGCGCAGGTAGCGGATGGCGAAGCCGAGCACGAGCGCGACCATCGTGGTCAGCTTGATCGACTCGTACAGAGCCTCGTGCTTGCCCTCGGCGGGCAGCAGGATCAGCGAGATGCCGACCATGCCCAGCCACACCGCCAGTCCGTAACCGAGCACACGCGACGACTTCATGGGCGATTCCTCCTCAGACGCGGGGTTGTCACCCTGCTAACCGTTGTGAGCGGTTCAAGGTCGCTGCCCGATCGCCGTCTGTCGCGCTGGGGACGGCCCGGGGTGCGGAGCACGCCGCTCCCGGGCCGTCCACCCGCGCTACGGCATCGCGCCGGCCGGTACGAGTTCGCCCGAGCGGGCTGCGACCGCCCCGCCGATCAGCGCCAGGGCCTGGGCGTACGGCATCGGCGGCAGTTGCCGACCGTCGCGCAGCCGCAGCGACACCTCGCCCGACTCGGCCTCCCGGGACCCGATGACGGCCAGGTACGGCACCCGCCGCTGTGACGCCTCCCGGATGCGCAGCCCCAGCGACCCGTCCAGGCTCAGCGACGCCCGCAGCCCGGCGCGTTGCGCCTGCTCGGCGAACTGCCGGGCGGGCGCGTCCTGGGCTTCGCCGACCGGCGCGACGGCCAGCTGCACGGGGGCGCACCAGGCCGGGAACGCGCCCTGGTGCACCTCCAGCAGGTGCGCCATCAGCCGTTCCATGCTGCCGACGATGCTGCGGTGCACCATCACCGGCCGGGCCGGGCTGCCGTCGCGGTCGGTGTACGACAGGTCGAAGCGCTCCGGCTGCGCGAAGTCCACCTGCACGGTGGCCAGGGTCGACTCCCGCCCGGCCAGATCCCGTACCTGGATGTCGATCTTCGGCCCGTAGAACGCGGCCTCGCCCGGCGCCTCCTCGAACGGCACCCCGGCCTGCACCAGCGCGTCGCGCAGCAACGACTCGGCCCGAACCCAGTCCGCGTCCGCGCCGAGGTAACCCGCGCCCGGTCCGCGCAGCGACAGCCGGTAGCCGTCGGCGGCGAAGCCGAGCGCCGGGTGGATCCGCGCGCACATGGCCAGGACCAGCGCGACCTCCGCGCCGACCTGGTCGAGCGAGCAGAACACGTGCGCGTCGTTGAGCGAGATCGCCCGCACCCGGCTCAGCCCGCCGACGACGCCGGAGCGCTCGGCGCGGTACATGCCGCCCAGCTCGGCGATGCGTACCGGCAGCTCGCGGTAGGAGCGGCCGCGCGAGCCGAACACCATCGCGTGGTGCGGGCACAGGCTCGGGCGCAGCATCAGCGCCTCGGGGTCGTCTGCGGCCGCGTCGGGGTCGTCGGACATCGCGGGGAACATGTCGTCGGCGAACTTCGCCAGGTGCCCGGATCTGGCGAACATCTGACGTTTGGCCAGCGGCGGGGAGTACACGTGCTGGTATCCGGCGAGGCGTTCCTCCTCGCGTACGTACTCCTCGATGGCGTGGCGGGCGGCGGCGCCGGCGGGCAGCCACAGCGGCAGCCCGGAGCCGATCATGGGGTCGGAGTGGTAGATCTCAAGGTCGCGGCCGAGGCGGCGGTGGTCCTTCACGGTGTGCTCCTGGGAGTGAGACGGCCGGGGCACACGTGGGGCGGATACGCGCCGGCCCCGGGGCGTGTGCCCCGGGGCCGACGGTCGACTGAAAGATCAGCAGGTCAACGCGTACGAGCGCCGGGACGTCCCGGCGTCGTCGTGCTGGCGGAGTGCTGATGCATGAGGAGCACGATAGCGCCGAACCGCTGCCCGGGGGCAAGCGATTTCCGTCACCGAGCTACATTCGGCTTCAGGAGTCGATCATCCGGAGGTGGGCGATGGCGCACTGGTACGAGTCGAGCATCGACCGGCAGATCCGTGAGGCGGCCGAGCGCGGCGAGTTCGACGACCTGCCCGGCACGGGCAAGCCGCTGCCCGGGGCGGGGGAGGTGCTGCCCGACGACTGGTGGCTGCGCGACCTGGTCCAGCGGGAGAACCTGTCCGCGGCCATCCCGGCGACGCTGCTGCTGCGCCGCGACATCGAGGACCTGCCGGACGCGGTCGCGAAGAAGACCTCCGAGCAGGCCGTCCGCGCCTACGTCGCCGACCTCAACACCCGCATCGCCCGCGCCCACCGCGGCGAACTCGCCGGCCCCGCCATCGCTCTGGCCCTCGTAGACGCCGACGACGCCGTCCGCCGATGGCGATCCCACCGCACCCGCTGACCTGAGGCAAGGAAGGGCACCTTCACATCGCTATACGTTGTGGAAGGTGCCCTTCCTTACCGTCGGTCGGGGTCGGAGCCGGTCAGCCGAAGGGCTGCTGGTCGGGTTCGCAGATGGTGCCGGGTGGGGGCGTGACCAGGTCGACGAGGTAGCGCACGCGGGCCTGGTCGAGGCACACGCTGGGGACCTGGTAGCTCGGGTGGCCGTAGCCGTTCAGGGTGAGCAGCACGGCGTCGCCGAGCCGCCGCTGGGCGGCCTGCGCGTTGCGGTACGGGGTGCCGGCGTCGTACCGCGCGCCGACCAGCAGGACCGGGGTCTCGGTCGGCGCGTTCCACGGCCCGGCGTAGCGGCCGGCGGGGTCGGCGGGCCAGTTCGCGGCGCACGGCGCCCACAGCCACCAGCCCAGCACGGTGCCCCACAACCGGCCCGCGTCGGTGAAGCGTGCCATCTCCTCGGGCCACTGCGACACCGGCGTGCGGGCCGCGCCGTCCACGCAGCTGATCGCCGCCGACGTGGTCGCCCCGTGGAACGCGAGCGGGCTCTGCATCTGCCGGGCCGTGGTCAGCAGCGCCGACGCGTCGCCGGCGGCGGCCGCGTCGAGGTCCGCCGCGAACTGGGGCCAGGTCAGCGGCAGCCGCAGCGGGTTGAACGTGGCCACCTGCAGGTCGCCGTAGCTCAACGCGCCGGGCGGGTCCGCGTGCGGGGCCGGGATCGGTGCGCGGCGCGCCCTGGCGAACAGCATCTCGACGCGTTCGGTGACGGGCTCGCCGTGCCCGGCCAGCGCGCACCGGCTGGGCGCGGCCTGCTGGCAGAGCTTGAGGAACTGCGCGAAGACCTCGTCGGCCGAGGACACGTTGTTGGCGGTGCGCGTCTCGGCGCTGGTGGTGTAGTCGACCGCGTCGACGATGCCGTCGAGCATCATCGCCCGGGTCCGGCCCGGGAACAGGTTGAGGTAGGTCTGGCCGATCATCGAGCCGTACGACAGGCCGGTGTAGGTGAGCAGCCGGTCGCCGACCAGCTCACGCAGCGCGTCGAGGTCGCGGGCGGTGTCGGCGGTGGAGATGTGCGACAGCAGCCTGCCGCTGACCTCGCCGCACCGCCGGGCCAGCGCGATGGCCTTGACCTGGTATGCCGCGGACTCGGCCTGGGTGGACGGGATCGTCACGCCCTGCCAGAACCGGGCCTCGTCGGCCTCGCTGGTGAAGCACCGCACGGGAGAGCTGCCGTAGGTGCCGCGCGGGTCCCAGCCCACGATGTCGAAGCGGCCGCCGCCCCACGCGTCGAAGTCCTCGCCGCCGCCGCGCACCAGCTCGACGCCGCTCTGGCCGGGACCGCCCGGGTTCATGAACATCGAGCCGATGCGCTCCTGCGGCCGGCTCGCCAGGTGGCGGATCACCGCCAGTTCGATGCGCTGCCCGTCCGGCTCGGCCCAGTCCAGCGGCACCGGCACCTTGGCGCACTCGAAGCTCTTGTCCAGCCCTTCGCAGGCGGTCCATACGACACCGGGCTGGGCGCGTCCCGGGCCGGGCGTCGGTGCCGCCACCTGCTGCGTGGTCGCGCAGGCGGCGGCCAGGAAGGCCACCGCGACGACCGCGGCCACGCGGACGCGCAGCCGGCCGCCCCTGACGATCATGATCCCGCGGTCAGGCATCGCGCAGCAGGGGGCAGGTCATGCAGTGGCCGCCGCCGCGGCCCTTGCCGATCTCGAAGCCGTCGATCTCGACGACCTCGATGCCCGCCTCGCGGTACCGGCGGTTGCTGTAGACGTTCTTCGAGTACGCCACGACCACGCCAGGCGACAGCGCGACCACGTTGTTGGCGCAGTCCCATTGCTCGCGCTCCTGCTGGGCCTCATCGCCGCCGGTCGTGATGACCCGCAGGTCCTTCTCGTGGGACAGCCCGATGGCGTGCGCGACGGCGCCCAGGAAGCTGTCCTCGGCGGTGACGTCGAGCGTGCCGGCCTTGTCGCCGGGCCGGATGCTGTACGCCGTGGTGCCGTCGATCACCTTCGGGTAGACGGTGACGGTGTCCCGGTCCATGAACGTGAACACCACGTCCAGGTGCATGAACTGGCGCTTGCGTTCCAGCTGCACCGCGATGACGCGCTCGGCCGCGCCCTTGGCGAACAGCCGCTGCGCCAGGATCTCCACCATCTGCGGGGTGGTGCGCTCGCTGATGCCGATCAGGACGGTGCGGTTGCCGACCGGCATCACGTCGCCGCCCTCGATCGAGGACCGCCCGAAGGACTGTATGTCGAACTCGTCGTGCTCGTCCTTGCCCGCGTCCGGGAACCAGAAGTTGATCTTCTCTTGCCGGAACATCGGGTGGAAGCGGTATACCGTGCCCAGGTTGACGGTCTCCAGCTGGCGCGAGGGCCAGTACATCGGGTTCAGCGATACGCCCTCGTAGATCCAGCACGAGGTGTCGCGGGTGAACAGGTGGTTGGGCAGCGGCGGCAGGATGAACGACGAGCCGACCGTGGTCGCCACGGCCAGCGAGCGCGCGGCCAGCCGGTCGTCGTCGGCGAAGCGCATCAGCTCGGCCCGGGTCACCCCGCCGGTGAGGTGGGTGGCCAGCGTCTTCGGGTCCATGTTGGCCAGCGCCTCGCGCACCGCGTCCACCATGGCCGGACCGACCGTGTACGGGCTGACGGTGTGCCCGATGACCCACTCCCGCGCCTCGGTTGAGGCCAGTGCCTCGGTGAGCAGGTCGTGCAGCAGGAACACCTCGATGTCGCGGGCGCGCAGCTCGGCGACGAACTGGTCGTGCTCCTGCTGCGCCCGCTCCACCCAGAGCACGTCGTCGAACAGCAGCTCACCCCGGTTGGACGGGGTCAGCCGGCGCAGCGCCAGGTCGGGCCGGTGCACCAGCACCTTGCGCAGCCTGCCGACCTCCGAGTGGACTCCGAATCCGGTCATCGCGCGCTCCTTCGCCGCAGCCCTCCTGCCGCCCCCGCCGCAGCCCGCCCACCGCCCTTGCCGCTGACCCGAATGCTACGTCCGTTTCACGTCCTTCGCGCCCGATCGCCGATCCGCGAAACGGTGCCAGAAGCGAAGGAAGGGCACCTTCACAACGCTCCGCGTTGTGAAGGTGCCCTTCCCCTCAGGCGAGGGATCAGGGCCGAGGTCCGGTGCGGGAGCCCGGGTGGTGGCCGGTCGGCTTCGGCGACGCGGCCGGGCGGCTCGGCGACGGGCTGGGCGCGGCGACCGGCGCGAGGCTCGGCGCGTGGCTCGCGGCAGGGCTGGCCGCGGCGGCCGGGGTCCGGCTCGGCGACGGGCTCGGCGCGGCCGACGGGGTGCGGCTGGGCGACGGGCGGG